>CAUUIE010000037.1:0-16983 GCA_963545065.1 uncultured Treponema sp. | reverse complement strand
ACTCTAGCTAGAATTTGGGGTGTAAGTACTTAAGTTTTAAAAGAGGCTTTCTTTTGGAGTGAAAAAAGGGGTGACCTCCCTTTAAGGCAAGTGGGCTTTCCCCATAAAAAAGAGGCAATAATTGCCTTTCAAAAAAGGTGAAAGACACCAATAAAAGAGTCTTGAACTTAGATGCCAAATAAGAAGTTCTCCGCTTGTAAAACAAATAAACTCTCCTATTAAAGATGGGGGCGAGAAAAGGTTAAAATTGTAGTGCTAATGCATATCATATTTATTAACATTTTAAGCATTTTCTACGCCTTTTTCTATCAAACTAAAGATTGATTACATTTTTAAAGCTTAAGAATTCAGCTTAATAAGCATTTTCTTAAAATTAGTAAAATAATTCTCTTTAAAAAAGATTATTAAAAACACTATTATATGGCACATGGCTATCTTATAATAAAGAAAATATTAACCGATATCTTAAGGTGAATGATACTAGTTTTTAGGGGGCTTTTTTTGAAGTCTTTTCGCATTTTCTTTTTCCTTATAGCACTTTTAATTTTGCAAAGTTTAATTTTTAGTTGCACAAAAGAAGATGTTATAGAAAAGGTTGATTTACCTCCTGAAACTGCAATAAACAATGTTTCCCGTTATGCACTTGTAATTGAACCATACATTTCTTTTAGAGATAAACCTTCCGAAGACGGCATTACGTCGTCTCATGCAAGAAGTGGAGAGGTTTTAGAAGTTGAGGCAATAAAGTTAGAAATGAAAAATGAAGTGCAAGAAATTTGGGTGGAACTTAAAAATGCAGGTTGGGTGCTTTCTTCATCATTAAGGCTTTATCCAACAAAAGAAAAAGCTATAACAGCATCTAAAAAATTAAAACAAAGTTAAAAAAAGTCGATATATTCATTATATGCCCACTTTAGCAGTGTTGTATTCGCCTTTTCTGGCAAAAGAAGCATTAGAAATATTAAAAGAAGAAAAGTCAGCAGTAGAGCTTGCAATAGAAAATGCTTTTCTTTTGCCTGAATGTAAAAAAGTTCTCGTATTAATGGCTAAAAAAGATGAGGGCTTGTTAAATGAAATAGCAAAGAAATGCTGTAATAAAAATCTAAAAGTTATAACACTAGAAAAAGTAACTCCATTTTCAATTTTCCAAAATTGCATATTAGAAAAAGATGATGCAACCGACGTTTTCGTATCTCCATTAGAAGCCCCTTTTATAGACATAGAAGGGGCTGGAGAGCTTTATGGTGAGCACATGAAATATAAGGCTGAGTATACATTTGCAGAAGGCTACCCTCAATTCATTTTTCCCGAAATATTAAACATAGGTCTTTGCACTATTCTTAGCTCCTTTTGCAAAGATGATTTTTCATTTGCAAAAGACGATTTTATATTTAACATAGTTAAAAAAGATATTAATTCATATGACATAGAAACAAAAATAGCACCTGAAGATGTAAGGATGTTAAAGCTTAAATTTATAGTGCAAACAAAAAGAGATAAACTTCTTTGCAAAGCCTTTAGCGAAATAAATGCTAAAAACTATAAAGAAATGCTATCTAATGCTCCTTTAAAACTTAAAACATTGCCTCGCTATTACATGATAGAAATTGCTCCTAAACCGCTTCATACCCCTATATATAAACCAAATGTAAAAGAAAATGATCCTATAATGTCGTTAGAAAATTTTGCTATTATAGTGGAAAAGATTTCTAAGTTTTCTAATGATGCTATTATCTCCCTTTCATTATATGGAGACCCTTTAGAACACTTTGAGTTTATAGAAATTGTAAAAAAAGCACTTTTTTATAAAAATATATCACTTTTAATAGAAACGCATGGAACGGCAGAAGGCATAAAAGAAACAATGCAAGAGGTAAAAAATGTGTTAGAAAAAGAAGAACTAAGACCTTCCCTTGTTTCACCATTATATTGGATTACTTTTATAGATGCCATATCTTTTAAAACATATTCCACTGTTTACAACGTAGATGAAAAAGAAGCTGAAAGACTATTAAAAAAAGCAAATGAAACAGCAGAGTTTTCAAAAACTCTATTTGGAAAAGACGCTTTTGTCCAAATTGTTAGAATGAATGAAAACGAAGACGACTTAGAAATGTTTTATAGAGGTTGGAAAGATAAGGGTTTAGAAGTAATTATTCAAAAATATGACTACTTTTGTGCCATGTTACCAGATAGGCGAGTGGCAGACCTTTCTCCATTAAAGCGCATGCCGTGTCGCCACATAGCTAGAGAAATGAGTATTACATCTTCTGGAGATGTGCTTTTGTGTCGTGAAGATGTTAAAGGTTCTTGCATTATGGGAAATGCTTTAAAAGAAGATTTAGAACAAATATGGAAGCGTTTTGATCTGCCATGCACAGAGCAATATAATTTAAAAATGGGAGGTTTGTGTGAGTTATGTGATGAATACTATACCTACAATTTTTAATGAACATGCTCTTTCTTACACCCTTGCAGGAGGCAGAAGCTTTGAAAGTAAAAAAGGTGGCATAGATGCTATAGTAATGAGCCGTGGCGGATGGTATAACTTTTCTTCTATAGTTAAAAGTCTTTTAAAGCTTGGTTGTAAATCTATTATCTCTATAGAATCTCCAAACAAAGCATTGGATTTAGAAAACATGACGGCAGAATATCCGTTTGTTAAGTTCCTTGTGATACCAGAGAAAGTGACAATAGGAGAAGGAATTAATGTAGCAATGTCTGAACTATTGGGAGATTATGTTATTGTTTTATGGAATGACCAAAGTATATATGAAGAAAAATATATCGTAAAAGCAATAGAAGAGGTGAAAAGTTCCCAGATAATTTGCATAGCCCCTGTTATAATAACAAAAAGCCATGAAGTTTTAGCTACTCAAATGCTACCAGTTTTAAAAGATCAACACTTTTCAACAGAATCTATGCCTGTTATTCAAAACAAGACTAAGACAATCTATTCTTTTGACTTTACAGGAATATACAATAGAAAAAAGTTTATAGAAATAGCAGGTTTTGATTACACATTAACTAATTCCTATTGGCAAAACCTAGATTTTGGGTTTCGTTCTTTTCTTTGGGGGGAAGAAATTAATATTAACACTTATTTTAAAGTGAAATATTTAAGTGCTTTACCTATGGAAGACACATCTTATGATGATTCTTACACACGTTTTTACATAAAGAATCTAAAACCTACTGTTAGCAATGGTAAGGCTACAATAAACTTTGATGTGTTTTTTTCATATATCAAAAGCATGGGGTTAAATCCATTTAAGGCATATAGATATTTCAAAATAGCTTTAGATTGGGTGAAGGCAAATGAAAAAAGGTTTAAAATGTCTCCTTATGAACTAATTGCTAATTGGGGAGAAGTATAATGAATGGTCCTTATAAAGGTGTTGCCGTTATTTTGCAATGTAGGTTAGGCTCTAAAAGATTGCCCGGTAAGGCTTTGCTTTCACTTGGCGGAATCCCTATGGTTCGCTATGTTATGAGTGTTGTTAAAAATATAGACGCACAATATTACATTTTAGCATGCGATGAAGCCTCTTATGAAACATTAGCACCTTTAGCAGCTTTTGAAGGCTACACTTGCATTCAAGGAGATGAACAAGATGTTCTTTCGCGTTTTTGTCATGTTATAAAAACAATTAATAGCAAAAAAGAAAATATTCCAATTGAAGTGGTAGTTCGTGTTACAGCAGATAATCCTTTTATATTTGCATCTTGTGCAAATGCTTCGGTTAGGCGTTATTTTGAATTAAGCGAACCAGACTATTTTACATTTACAGGTCTTCCCGTAGGCTCTGGTGTGGAGCTTATTAATGCCACATCTCTTTTGCGTGCACAAAGTTTAACAGATGACCCATATGATAAAGAGCATGTAGCACCTTCGCTATATAGGCATCAAGATAAATTTAGGTGTATTAGAGAAATAGCTCCTATTTCATGGTATCATCCAGACATTAGGGTAACTGTGGATGAAGAAGTAGATTATAAGAGGGCAGTCCATATTGTAAAATATCTTAATTCTAAAGGGCTTTCCACATCTTTTAGAGCAGAAGATATAGTGAAAGCTTATGAATATGCCACTAAATTAATTTTATTTTATCCTTCTATAAGAGTTGGAGAGGGCACGGGGCATTTAAGGCGTGTAGTAAAAATAATTAAAGATATTGTAAGGGATATTCGTTGTGCTATTTATATAAAAAAGGATGAAGGAATAAAAGAGGTTGCAAGTCGCATTTTAGAAGAATTACCAGAAGGAATAATGGTAGAAGAGATTCCAAAAGATGTGTTTCTTATAGTGCTTGATAACTTTAGAACATCTAAAGACGAAATGCTCTTTTTAAAAAAACAAGCCCCTGTTGTTGCTATTGATGAAGGTGGTGCGGGGCGAGCTTATGCAGATTTTTTGCTTGATATTTTGCCGTCGTTAAAGATGGAAAAAACAGAAGAAAGTCTAAAATATTTTGCAAACATAGAAGATGTTTCTTTTATTGCACTTCCTTTGCATAGAAGAAAGGAATTAAGAGCAAAACAACAAAAGATTGTAATGAGAAACGCTAAATTGTTAGTAGTTTGTGGTGGCGAAAATGCTGCAAATATGGCTTTGCCAGTAGCTAATATATTAAGTGAAATGGGTTTTCAAGTTTCTTTAGTGGCTCCAAACCTTTCGTTTGATGATATTGAAAAGTGTTCTGAAAAAATTAAAACTTATGCAAAAATAGATAATTTAAGAGAAAAGCTTTACGAATGGGATATTATTGTAACTCACTATGGTTTTACAGCATTTGAAGCTTTAGTGGCAGGGTGTTTAGTTCTTTTAATATCTCCCACGCAATATCACTATAATCTTTCAGTTATGGCAGGTTTTTCTGCAATAGAAAATCCACACCCAACAATAGAAGACTTTAGAAAAGCTTTTTCTAATGGTTTAAAAGTGCCTAATATGGTTGGGGTGAACTCTGAAGCTAGAAATTTATCAGATTTTATAAAAGAACTTTTTACATCTAAAAAATGTAATTGCCCCGTATGTGGAGAAGATGCTTCAAATAATATAGTTGTAAGAGTGCCTGATAAAACTATTGCATATTGTCCTGAATGTAATTTGCATCATTTGTCTTTTATAATTTCAAAACAAAGTGATTATAGCAAATCTTATTTTTTTGATGAATATAAGGCTCAGTATGGTAAAACATATTTGGAAGACTTTGAATACATTAAAAAATTAGGTATTGCTAGAATGAAACATATTAATAGTATTTTTGATGAAACATTTCAAAAAAAACAAGAGCTAAATATTTTTACTACAGAAAAAAAATTATTGGACATAGGCTGTGCATATGGACCTTTTTTAGAAGCTGCAAAAATGAGTCTTTGGCAACCAATTGGTACTGATATTTGTGCTGAAGCAGTGGAATATGTGAATGAAACCCTTCATATTCCAGCCTTTGTTTCATCTTTTCCCTCTATGCCTCTTTCTTTTGAATACATATATAAGAAGCAAGTTACTGGTTCCGGTTATGAAAAAATTACTCTTCCTATGGAAGAAGGTTCTTTTTTAGCTGTAACAATGTGGTATGTAATAGAACACTTTAGTGATTTAGGCACTGTTTTAGAAAAAGTGGCATCTCTTTTAGCACCTGGTGGCATTTTTGCTTTTTCAACACCTACAATATCTGGCATTACAGGAAAACAATCTATATATGATTTTGCATATAAAAGCCCAATTGATCATTATTCGCTTATGGATGCAAGTAGGATTGAAAAACTTTTAGAAAAATATCATTTTAAACTTTGTAAGATTGTTTCTGTAGGGCACCACCCTGAACGTTTTAATTTGCCTTTTAAGATTAAAAAAAATGGTGTTTTATGGCACGTTGTAGATAAAATTAGTAGAAGATATAATTTAGGAGATGGAATGGAAGTTTACGCTATTAGGCGTGGCACTATTTAAAAGTTATTAAATAGAACTATTTTTTAATTTTTATTATATTTATAGAACAAATTACTAATTTTGCTTAAAGGGAGAAAAAAAGTGAAAAAAGGATATTTATTGTGTTTTTGTTTTGTCTTTCTTTTTTTTGCAACTGAGTTTGTTGCATTTACTCAAGATGCTAAAGAAATAGTAAAAAAAGCTAAAACTCAAGTTGACCTATCTTCTTTGGGAACGCGTGCAAAAATGTATCTTCAAAAAGATGGAAAAACATTAAACATTTTAGTAATAGATCAATATTCATCTAAAGATGCAAAAGGGCTTACACGCACATTAATAGAATTTAAAGAGCCTGCTGTTGCAAAAGGAATTCGCTTTTTAATGCAAGCAAAAAAAGATGGAAGTATGGATCAAAGAATATATTTACCAAGCCTTAAAAAAGTAAAAAGAATTGTGGCAGAAAGCAATGGTGATGAAAGCTTTATGGGAACAGATTTTTCATATAATGATGTTTCTTTTATGACAAGAGATGTAGAACATGATAATTTTTCTCTTATAGAAGAAAAAATGGTTGATAATAAGGCATGTTATGTAATAGAATCGAAACCAAAAGAAAAAGAAGATACTTATGCAAAAACAATTCTTTTTATTGTAAAAAATGATAACACATTAATAAAAGTGGAATTTTATAATAAAGATAATGTTTTATTAAAAACGTTAGAACTTTCGGCTTTTAAAAAAATACAAGGAGTTAATACTCCAATGCAAACAAAACTTACTACTCTTGCAACAGGAACTTCTACAGTGATTGAACTTCAAAAAGTAAGCTATGAAATGAAAATTCCTGAAAAAGTTTTTACAATAAAATATTTAGAAACAGGTAAATAAGGTGAAAAAAGTCTTATTCTTTTTTATTTTATCTTTATGTTTTTATATTCAAGCTGAAAATAATAATATAGAAGAAGAAAACACTGAAGAAGACGATAATACAGGTTTTAATTTTGAAGAGATAAATGATGAAAAAAAAGACTTTTCGGTTAGTATTGGCGGAAGCATTTATACAGGGGTGAATCTTTTTTTTAGTGATTTTAAAAACTTAAAAAACATAAAACCTTCATCTTTGGTTTGGGGAAGCTTATATGTAGAAGCTTTATCTCCACTAACATATGCTTTAATTTCTTTTAAACTAAATGACAAAACGTTACCATTTAACTTAGGAAATAAATGGGAGAATTCTTATAATACAGCTATTCCAAGATGGATTGATGAAGCGTTTTTACAAATTTTTGCATCATGGTTTTATTTTTCTGGTGGAATTAAAAAGTTAACGTGGGGAAGAATAGATTCTTTAAGTGTATTAGACGTAGTAAACCCAGTAGACAAAACTGAAGCATTTTTACCACAAGAATCTTTAAAAATGAGTGTTCCAATGTTTCAATCTATTCTATATATGCCTAAAGATGTAAAATTAGAATTAGTTTTTTTACCAATATTTCAACCTAACTTATTTGCAATTGAAGGAAAATGGCAAACAAAAGAGTTAAATATTTTTAAATCTATTACTAATATAAATAGCATAGAAACAATAAAAGACATTATGCAAAAAGACACAATAAATTTAGGCTATGCACACGGTGGAGCAAGACTTACGGCAACAATAAATAACACTCATGATTTAGGTTTTCAATATTTTTATGGATACAGTAAAGCACCTTATTTATTAAAAAATAGTGGCACTTCATATAACATAGAATATCCACAATTTCATAACATTGGTTTTGATTATGGTCTAGTCATAAAAGTGTTAAATATAAAAGTTGAAGCTTGCACCAATATTATACATCAAAAAGAGACTCCAATAAAAACTAATTTTGAAATAAACACAAATTTTGAGGTTTCTCTTCCATATTCTTTAACCATTAGTATGCTTTTAAAAGAAACTATTTGGACTTCTTTTATACAAGAAAAAGATAATACATATATTTTTGTTAGAAACAAAAACCTAACAGACACTGTGTTGTATTTTTATATTTCCCAAAGTCTATTACGCCAAGCTCTTGAATGGAGATTTGAGTTTATTGCTAATATTGAAAACAAAGAATTTTTTGTAATTCCTTCTATCCATGCACTGCTCGGTACAATCATCTTAGACACAAAAATTGGAATATGTATTAATAACAATGTTTATAGTCAATATGATAAAAACAGTTTTTTTAAACTTAGCTTAGGTTATGCATTTTAATGTTTATTAAAACTATTTACCTCATAAAAAAAGAATACTAATTAAAACTTCCTTAATCTAAATTAATCAGATAAATAAAAGGAAATTTGATTTAATACTTTTATATTTTAAATATTTATTTAAAAATCACCGATTAGTAATAACAGTGGGTGTGAACACCTTGTTTAAGGCAACTAAGCTTATGGAAAACAACTTTATAAAAGAACTTGAAAGTGCATTGGTTAAACGTAATGAAGAATTAAATTCGGTAATTCTTCCCTTTGCATTTGAAAATTACGGAATAGGAACGACATTTGTAAAAATAATTAGAAACTTACTCTTAAAAAAGAGATTAATTCATAATGATCCATATAAATATGATAGCAAAATGACAGAAATTGAAATTCCAGACACTTCAAATTTTATGAAAACAGAAGCGTCAAGCATTTTAGGAGCTCGCCTGGCTCATTATGAAACAATGTTAGACTTTTTAATTGGTAATTATCAATTCAACACTGCCTTTTTAACCCCTAAACGTATGCAAAAGCTTATAGCATTAAATGCAACTTTTTTATGGTCTGACTTCTCTCCAAAGGCTAAAAGCCAAAACACCGTAGAGCTTTATGAAATAATTGCATCAACTTTTGGAAACGCAGACAAAGTTTCTACAACAATTTTAAGAGGTGCGCTTTCTAACCTTGCTACAGCAGATGCAAATATTGCTAACTCCCTTAAAGCATTGCTTTATTTTTATAGGCAAAAATACAAACTAGGGGTTAGAAAAGAGATAATGCCTTCTGTTCAAGTTTTAAAGGATGATTATTTAAATCCAACTAATGTGTTAAAAAAAATAAAAAAGTTTTTTGATTCTGCTCCAAAAAAATTGCCCTTTTACCCTGCACTAATAATTGAAATATTAAAAGAAGACTATAGTGAAGAATCGCGAAGGTACCAAGACGAAGTACTGCACGAACTTACTAAAAGTGTAAAGAAAGAAGTGAAGCAAGAAAAGAAAGTAGAAGATATCCGTCCTTACCTTTTGCTTTCTTTGCAGGCATTGGGTTACACAGGAAGCCATTTTGTAAAAGCACTAGAAAAAATTAGAGAAAACAAGAGCATAGTGGATCAAGCAAATACCACTTTTTTTACGAAACTTTTACGATTCATTAGAAATGCTTTCAACATAGAAGAGCCACCTTATGAAATTCCTATAATAATACAAGACCCTGTTACCCAAGCAAAAAAACGCTACACTGTTATTTGGGCAGAATTTGAAAGTAAATTAATTTCTAAAGCGATGCTTTTTGCAAGTTTTTCTTCTCAAAGTGAAGGAATGAAAAAGAAAATAAGGAGTGCAACGGATAAAGACATATTAGATGTGCTAAGTAGGAATTTGGCAGAAGCTAATGATTTTCTTAATCAATTAACAGGGTTAGACGATTTTTTTAAAAGAGAAAGACCTGAAATTAGATCAAAAGTGCAAGGAATCAAAATAGAAATAACTACAATTAAAAACTATATTATAAAAGCTAACCAACGTCGTGCAGAATATATGGCTCTTGCAGAAGAAGCAGAGCAATTACAAGATCTAGGCGTGGACTAAAATCTGATTGCCATGCTTAATTGCATATTAAATCTATTATAAATGTTTTTCACTTTATTAATGTCTTTTATGTTTCCATATAAACCGTTTTCTATTCCGATGCCTATGCCAAGCCTCTTAATAAAAAAATAATTGAATGTAATTGAAAAAGATGCACCTAAACAAATAAGATTGTTAGTGAAAGAGTTAATTTCTCCATAAAATAATGATGGTCCTATACCAAAGTGCATTTGAGCTTTATTATATAAATCTAATGTATAACCTAGTATTAAAGAACTATTTAAAACAATTTTGTCTATTACAGATGCCCCTTTTTGATTAATTAAATCTATCTCTCCGTGCACTTTAGTATTTTCTGTAAAAGATAGACAATTTTTAAAGATGACAGTAAAGTAAGAATTATCTTCCATAAGAATTATATCCAAACCTAAAGAAAAAGCTGATTCAGATATTAAAGTTTTATTTTTCTCATTTTTAGAAATGCCTTTTTGGATAAAATTTGTATAGCAAAGCGAAGGGGCTATAACAACATTTAATGATGAGGCATAACTATAGGAAAAGAAAAGTAAGAAAACAATAAAAAATAGTTTTTTCATAAAGTACCTACTAATGCGAGTTTTTAAAAAAATGGATTATACACATGTTAATACTCCAATATATTATATCCTTAATTTCTAATTATTAAAATAATAAACGCCGATATATCGGATATTATATGGGAGGAATATATGAATAAGAAAGTGTTACTAACTACATTCCTAATGATATGTGCTTTTAATTTTTTTGCTTTTGCTGATGAAATGATAAGTTCTGATGCATTTGCTTCATATTATGGGGAGCCCTTTCATGGAAGATTAACAGCTAGTGGTGAAGTCTTTAACATGAACGATTATACGGCAGCACATAAAACATTACCTTTTGGGACAATGCTTGAAATTACTAATCTTGAAAATGGAAAAAAAGTAGTTGTAAAAGTAAATGATAGAGGGCCATTTGTTGGGGGAAGAGAAATAGATTTATCAAGAGCAGCTGCAGAAATGCTTGGAATGATTGGGCAAGGAATTGCTAGAGTTTCAATAAAAAAAGTAGGTCAGCAAGAAACAAATGCAAGTGCTAATTTGCAAGACAATGATAATGCTATGGATGAAGGAAATGAAGATAAAGAAGAAATCCAGAAAGTAGTTTATCCTCCTGCACAAAAAAACAATGTATATACTCCTACAACACCAGAGCAAACTAAAGGCATATTGTGGCGAATACAAGTTGGTTCTTTTGCAAGAGAAGAAAATGCATTACAATTAGTTGTTAAACTTAGAGAAGTTGGCTTTGAGCCTGCTTATGAAAAAACTGAAACACATGTTAGGGTTGTGCTTTATGGAATACGCCCAACAGACTTGGAAAAAGTAAAAGCTGTGTTAGATAATAACAATTATAGGGGCTATGTTATAAGGCAAGAAAGTTGGTAAGCTTAAAAATTTATATTAAATGCCATATAAAACACTATATGGCATTTTTTTTAAATTATTAGGCACTTGCACTGTTACAATAATTTAAGACTTTTTAGTGCAATAGACATTCCTTCTTTTAAGCTTTCTTCATCTGGTTTATGCCCGCATTCTAGCATTTTATAGCAATTACCATAATAAGATTTGAATAAGGTGGCATAAGAAAATAGTTCATCGTGTGTGCCAAAAAGACCAAAAACATCTTCTTTTTTATTTAAAAGCGTTTCTTCTTCTAACTTTTCAAATTCTGTAACTAGACGACGTGGCACATCTTCAAACTTTTTAGCTTCGTCTTGTGGCTTTAAACATGGATTAATTAATATTTTTTTATTAAAAGGCAAAACAAATGCATAAAAGCCACCTAAAGAGTGACCTATAATTAAATCGAAATGCTCTTTAGATAATAATTCTTCTATTTCTATTTTAGTTTTAATGGGAGTTAAAACATGAAATGTTTTTAATACTGTTAAATAATCATAAGTTTGCAATACATTTTTCACTTTATTCCCAGTTACAGAATGCTCATCAGAGTTTAATCCATGAATATAAAGAGCCTTTTTCATAATAGTAAATAAATCCTAAAAAATATATTATAAAAAATGTGTTTACAAAGCTTTTAGTTTTATATTTATGATAAAAACTTATTACTTATAATATAAAGAACTGAAAAAAGAACAATAGGAATAATCCCAACAACAAATTGAAGCAGAGAAAATTTATAACGGGCTAACATTATCATTAGCATAACCATAAAAGCTATTAAAGAAATTGCAAGACATACCAAAAAAAACATGTTTAAAATGTCTTGTTCTTTCATTTGTTTAAAATAGTCTAAAAACATTCTTTTTTGCATAAATTATACCCTTTATGTAAGCACGTTAACACACTGTTAGTATAAGTGAAATTATATAAAATAACAACAATAAAAGCCCTTTTTCTTTTAAGGTTTAAAGTGAAATTGGTTATATTATACCACAAATTTACAATTATGCAGTTGAAATGCTTAAAAAAAGTATATAAAATCAACTACTATTAATAATAATTATGAAAATGAATTTGCATAAAATATATTTATTGCTTGCGTTGCCCTTTTTCTTTTCATCTTGCAACGAAAGGGAAGAAACATATCAAAAAGTTGGCGTTGTGTTTGACACCATTTGCTCCATTCAAATTTTCACAAAAGATAATGAGACTAAAGCTAATTCTATTTTAGAAAAAGCATTTGAAAAATTGCAAGATTTAGAGCTTACTTTTAGCCCAACCTTAAAACATTCACAATTATGTAAACTTAATGAAAGCAAAATTAATATTTCATTTAATACATCTAGTGAGCTTTATTACCTAATAGAAGAAAGCTTGAAGATTGCAAAAATAACAAACGGAGCGTTTAATCCTTGCATTGGCTTTTTAACAAAACTATGGAGACCATTATGGAGCGGTGATATTGAAAACCAAAAACTTCCGTCTTCTAAATTAATTAATGAAGCTCTTAAATGTATAGATTATAATTCACTTATTTTAAAAAACAAAACAATAACAAAAAAAGAAGAAGTATCTATAGACTTAGGAGCTATTGCAAAAGGTTATGCTACAGATTGCATAAAAAAACTGTTAGAAGAAGAAGGCATTAAGAGGGCAATAATAGACTTAGGTGGCAATATTCTTGCAATGAAAAAAAAAGGAAATGGAGATAAGTGGAAGGTGGGAATTAAAACACCTTTACGAAACAATAATGGTGAGGTGGCAGGCTATGTAGAAGTAGAAGATATGGCAGTTGTTACTTCCGGCAATTATGAAAGGTTTTTTGAAAAAGATGGAAGGTTATATCATCACATAATTTCTAGCGAAACAGGTTATCCTTTAGATAATGAACTAAATGCTGTTTCTATCATCTCAAAAAGTGCAATGCTTTCTGACGCTCTTTCCACTTCTTGCTATGTTTTAGGTTTAGAAAAAAGCAAAGAATTATTAAAAAACTTTCCTGAAAGCTCAGGTATTTTCTTCCTAAAAACTAATGAAATAGTCCAAGTGAATATGCAAGGTAATAAATTTACATTATTAGACGAATCATTAAAACTAAAATACTAATGTTTATTTAGCGTGGAAAACAATAAATGAAAAATTGGCGAGTGCAATCTTGGGAAGAACATAAAAAAAATATTTTAAGTGAATTAGTATCTTGTGATTTTTTAAAACTAATAGAAGAAGCAGATTCTTGTAAAGATAAAATAGCATTAAAACGACAAGTTTTTTTTGATAAGTTTGAGAATACAATCACTCAGGATGAAGGTGCAGACCCTTTGGGAGAAGATAGCTATGCAGTAACCCCTTTTTTAATTCATCAATACAAAAACAGAGTGCTTTTACTTGCAACAGGAAAGTGCTTTTCTCATTGTCGCTATTGTTTTAGAAAAAGCTATACTTCGCGTCCACAAGATTTTATAAAACAAAAAGAAATAGTTAAAGTTGTTGAATACTTAAAAGCAAATCCAAATATAAACGAAATATTAGTCTCTGGGGGCGACCCTCTTACTGCCTCCATTAAAGATTTAAAAATGTTGCTTTATAGTTTAAGAGAAGTTTCTGAACACTTGCTTATTCGCATTTGCACAAGAGCACCAATATTTGCTCCATCTGTTTTTTCTAGCAAACTTCTTTTGTTATTAGAAAAAGTAAAACCTTTATGGGTAATTCCACACATAAACCATCCTGCAGAATTAAAAGAAAGCCAGAAAAAATGTTTAGAAAGCATATTAAAAAAAGGAATTGCAATGCAAAGCCAAACTGTCTTGTTAAAAGGCGTTAATGACGATCCTATTACTTTAAGCACTCTTTTTCACACTATTACAATGCTAGGAATAAAGCCTGGCTATCTTTTTCAATTGGACATGGCATATGGAACAAGTCATTTTAGAGTGCCATTGAACAAAGCATTAGAAATATGGGAAGAAGTGAAAAAAGAACTTTCTGGGCTTTCCACTCCCATTTTTGCAGTAGACATGCCAAAAGGTGGAGGTAAATTTCCACTTTCTGTTGTTAGCTTTCAGAAAGTCTTTTTTTATGATGGAAAGGAAACAATTACAAAGCAAGACCAAAACAAAACCTATACTTATTCAACAAAGAACGATATAATGTCTTAAATATTGCAGGTGTTTTGTATTAGCGTTGCTACTTGCCTTGATTTTTTTATGCTTTAACATTAACATTTTAAGCCACTATGAGTTTGATAATCGCTTTTTTATTTCCATTTCTTGCCATTACATACATTCTTTTTGTGCATAAAAATGATTTTGGAATTGCTCCATATATTTCAGGTATAATTTCAGGTGTTTGTATCATTCCTTTATGCATCACCTTTAAGCTAAATTTTTATACTAATCCTAGTTTTTTTTGGTATTCTTTTTCTTACTTTTTCTCTTACTTTTTTCTTCCGAGTGTGTCAGGATTAGTTTTATATTTTGTTTTCAATATTAAAAATTTTGAGCCTAAAACTACTCCTATGGCACTTTCAGGAATTTTAACTATTTACCTATTTCTTTTAGCCTATGATTTTGCAACATTGCCTGTTAATTCAATTTATTTTATTCTTCTTATTACTTATATTTCATCCATTTTGTTTTTTGATCTATTAGTAACTCTTTTTCAAATGTTGCCAAAATGGCTTGTTTTAATGTTAGGCTATGTTTTAACACTTCCTTTTGCATTTTTCAGTATGTTTTCTTTTGCTCTTTGGCTTTATAAATATAGTCCATTATTTTACCTATTACCTCTTTCTCTCTCTTCTCTTATATTCTTAGTAATTATTATAATAATAAAATTAAAACAAAAGAATATTTCTAATGAAGCTATTGAATATGTTTTATAAATGTTTTTCGTTCTAAAGGGAATTTTAGATGATAAAAATATTAATTGGATTATTAGTTCTTAGTGTAATGGTGTTTATTCACGAACTAGGTCATTTTATTGTTGCAAAGCTTTGTGGTGTTGCAGTGCAATCTTTTTCAATAGGCTGGGGTCCAGTGCTTTTAAAAAAAGCGTTTAGGGGCACAGAATATAGGCTTTCTTTAGTTCCTATAGGTGGCTATTGTGGAATGAAAGGAGAGAATGCTTTTAGAAAAGCTTTAGAAGATAAGCTTAACTATATTCCAAAAGAAGAAGGCGGTCTTTATAGTGCCACTCCTATAAGAAGAATATTAATAGCATTCGCAGGTCCTTTTGCAAATTATCTTTGTGCTGTTGTTTGTTTTGCAATTATTAGTGGTATGGGTAGCACTTACTACACTTCTTCTAATATGGTAGCTCCTTTGCATTGTTATGATGAAAAAGCTTTAACATCTAGCAAAGAAGCAGATCTTAAAGTTGGCGATGTTATTTTAGAAATTGATGGTAAAAAAATTAATACATTCTATGATATAATGCAAAGTGTAATAGTTCAAGCGGATAAACACATGCATTTTATTATTGAAAGGGATGGAAAGCGTCTTGAAAAAGAAATTACACCAAAGTTGGATACAAAAACAGGTGCTGGTGTGATAGGTGTATACCCTTTTATCCCATTAAATATTTACTATGTCACTCCCAATGGAGTGGCAAATAGTGCAGGTCTTTTGAAAGGCGATGTAATAAAAAAGATTAATGGAAAAAACGTTTTTAACACAATAGACCTAAACGAAGAACTAAAAGAAATTTCTAAAAGCAATAAGGAGGCATTAAAACTTTCTTTTGAAAGAGATGGAAAATTACTGAATGCTCAATTATATATTGTTAGGTTAGAAAATGGTAGCATTGATTTAGGTTTATCTTTTGAAAGACAAAAAGTAGTTGTGGAAGGGAAAGGTCTTTTTAAAAGCATTGTTTTAGGCTTTAGAAAAACACACGAAACAGTTATGTTGACCTTTAAGGGATTTGCCCTTCTTTTTAAGGGAGTAGACTTAAAACAAGCTGTCTCTGGTCCACTAAGAATAACACATATGATAGGGGAAACGGCTCAAGAAGGGTTTAAGGTGAGTGCAAAAGAAGGGTGGCGTGGTCTTTTATATTTTATAAGCATTATTTCTATATCACTTTTTATTATGAATCTTCTTCCTATTCCAGTGCTTGACGGTGGCTTAATCCTTTTGAGTTTTATAGAAGCAATTATTCATCGTGAACTTCATCCAAAACTTACTTATCGTGTGCAGTTTATAGGTTTCGCGTTTATTGCATTGCTTTTTTGTTTTGCTCTTTTTGCAGACATTATGTTTTTAGTTGGGTAAAGATTTTAATAAAAGCCAAATGAAAAGAGTTTTAGAATAAAACACTTTGTTGAGTATTTATAAGGTTTAAAAAAAAGATACTAGAAAATGATATTGGGGTAAATAAGTTTTAGTTTGCACTTCCAATTTAATGTTTTTTAACGTTTTCTATTTTTGTTTTTCTCCTTTTTGTATAGCATATAAATTATAAGGTGGGGAAGAGAAGAGGCATATAAAGCATTGCACATAGAAAAAAGACTATTTCAAAAACAACAGTTTTTACATAACCTTATTTTTTGTGTTGACGCTTTTATAAATAAAGACTAGACTCACACGCAAAATATTGGTTTTGCACAAAATTAATATTTAAGATTGTGATCACGAAAAGGATGGTGGAGTTATTATGAAAGCATGTGGAAAAAGTCTCATAAGCTTTAGTATATTGTGTTGTTTTTCTTTAATAATTTTATTGTTTGTTACTT
>CAUUIE010000036.1:0-17503 GCA_963545065.1 uncultured Treponema sp. | reverse complement strand
AAAGGGATTAAAAGTATTACATAACTAAAATAGATATCCGCTTTATGATGATAAAAGGGATCAAAAATATGTAATAATCTTTCTATTAATTCTAGTAATAAATTAT
This sequence comes from uncultured Treponema sp., assembly GCA_963545065.1. GTDB lineage: Bacteria > Spirochaetota > Spirochaetia > Treponematales > Treponemataceae > Treponema_B. The sequence goes on along the minus strand of CAUUIE010000036.1, from coordinate 17,397 downwards.
AAGGTAATTTTTTACAAAATTACCCTTTTCATTGGGTCATAAGCTCAATATAATTTTAGGAAATATTATTAGGTTAATTTAAAAAAAGCGTCTCAATTTGGATTAAAAGTTATTTATCACATTAATTTTTTTTAAACGCTTTTATTTACGTAATTTGAAAACATATGTCTTTTTTTATTTTTGTTTTTTATATATACTTATATTAGCTTTATGAAACTGAAGAATAAACCTAAACTAAAGAAATTTTTCACTTTTAATGTTCTTTTTTGGCTATGTTTTATAGCACTTATGGGACTTTTGTTTTTCCTTAACAGAAACAATATTTCTAAAACAGTAGCAAAGGTTAAAGATAGCCCGCCTATTTCAAAGCCTGAAATATCTAAAATAATAAATAATGAAATAAAAAGCACTATAGAAAAAAATGGTAATGCAAGTAAGCAAAATGAGAGGGATGATGTAAAAAATGATGAAAAAAAAGAAGAGATTGAAGCTTTAGATAAAACAAAAGAAAATAAAGATGATAAGAAAATAATAAATGATGAGAGAACGTATAGGTTAGATAAAGATGTAGAAGATGATATTGAGCGTGTGGTAGATAGTGCAAACAATAACGATGAAACAAAAAATGTGGCAAAAAGAGATATTGAATTATATTTTGTTTGTGTAGATAATTCTGGCATAGTCTCAAAAGAAAAATGTATTAGAACAATTGAAAAATCTATGTCGCCTATGAAAGATAGCATAAAAGCCCTTTTGCAAGGACCCACAAAAGAAGAGATAAAAAAAGGTTTGCGTTCTTTTATTCCTGTTGATACACGTCTTCTTTCTATTAATATAAAAAATGAAATTGCAACAATAGATTTAAGTGAAGAATTTCAATTTAATAGATATGGAATAGAAGGTTATAATATTCAACTGCAACAATTAGTTTTTACAGCCTGTACTTTTCCAACAGTGAAAGCAGTGCAATTTTTAATTGAAGGACAAAAAAGAGATTTTATAGGTTCAGAAGGTGTGTGGATAGGAAGCCCATTAAGTGTAACGTCTTTTTAGGATATTATTATGGCAAATCAATACTCAGAAAGCGACTGGTGGACACGAAAAGCTTTTAGTGAAGGCTATCCTGCTAGATCAGTTTATAAATTAGAAGAAATTAATAAAAAATTTTCACTTTTTTCCACTAATGCACATATATTAGATTTAGGGGCTGCCCCAGGGAGCTGGACAAGCTTTTTGTTGCGTAATTTAGAAAGCAAAGCAATAGTTGTTTCTGTAGATTTAAAGGAGCTTGATAATAAAATAAAAGATGATAGGCTCACTTTTATTCAAGGAGATATGACTAGTAAAAGCATAATTGCCAAAGTTAAAGAATTGTCTCCTTTCGATGTTGTTTTGTGTGATGCAGCTCCTTATACTACAGGAAATAAATCTATAGATGTGATAAGTCAAAACTATTTAGCAGAACTTGCAGCTTTTTATGCAAAAAACACATTAAAGGTTAATGGTTCTTTTGTTACAAAGATTTTTCAAGGGAATGATATGAAAGCTTTGATTAACGATTTAAAATATTCTTTTTCTACTGTTCGAACTTTTAAACCTCAAGCTTGTAGAAAAAGTAGTATTGAAACATATATTATTGCAAAAGAATTTAATTCTTTTATAAAATGAGTTGAATTAAAAATCAAAAGTTTTATAGGGATTTAAAGCTTAATCTTTGAATGGGACTCATTCCGTGTTTTTTAATTGCCTCTTTGTGTGCTTTAGTTCCGTAGCCTTTGTGTTTTTCATATCCCCACTCTGGATATAGCCATGAGTATCTTACCATCATTTTGTCTCTTGCAACCTTTGCCAAAATTGAAGATGCCATTACTTCAGGAATACTTGCATCTGCCTTTATTAAAGCTTTTACTGGTCTTTTTGTTTCAAGGTTTGGAACTATGTTACCATCCACAATTATTTCTAATCTTTCTAAAAGATTAGGAGATTTTTTTGATATATTGTTATAAAGAATGTTAAAAGCACGTTTCATTGCTAAAAATGTTGCTTGTAATATATTAATTTTATCTATTTCTTCGTTAGATGCCCAACCAATACCAAAAAAAGAGTGTTTAGTAATTTCATAAAAAGAGGTAATACGCTTCTTTTCTGTCATTTTTTTTGAATCATTCAAAAAAGTAATATCTATGGCACTATGAAAAACTACAGCACTAGCTGTAACAGGACCTGCTAATGGACCTCTACCTGCTTCATCTATGCCACAAATAACAATATCTTTAGGCATTTAAACTATTCTTCATCAATGAGCATGGGTTTAACATAAGCAAGATAAGGATATCCTAACGGATTCATAACTATGCCTTCATAGTTTCTAATAGCAGCTAGGTTAAGAGAATTAACATAAATAAAAACAGCAGGCACTATTTCCATAATACGTTTCTGGGCTTTTTCATATACAAGTTGTCTTTTCCACTCATCTTGTGTAGTAGCCCCTTCATCAAGAAGTTCATCTAAAAGAGAGTCTTCACAGCCTACATAGTTTCCATCTTCGTAAGGAATGCTAGAATGAAAGGAAGCATAAAGCACACTATATGGATCAGGTACATCTGGAATCCATTCAATAAGGAAAATATCAGCTTCTCCTTTATCTATTGCATCAAAAAACTCACCCCATGCTAATACTCGCATTTCAATATTAATTCCAATACGATAAAGTTGCTCTTTAATTTTACTTGCTATCTCCATTTGCTCAAAACTTTCTGAAATTAAAAAAGTTAAGTTAAGTCCTTCTAAATATCCTGCTTCAAAGAGTAAGCGTTTAGCTTTTTCCACATCTCGCTTTTCAACTTTTCGCTTATTTGCAATAGAATAGGGAATGCCAGGTGCACAAGGGGCGGTAGCATTTTCATAAAGACCATTAGAAACCACTCTATTAATAAGTTCAACATCAATGGCTTTAGCTATTGCTTTTCTAACTCTAATATCATCTAAAGGCTTTCTTTTCATATTCATGCCTAAATATTCTGTTCCAAAGCCTTGTGTATTATATAATTTTATGCTACTACTTTTTTTACATCTTTCTATTTCAAATAAGTCTACACTTGCTATAATGTCTGCATTCCCTTCTTCTAATTCTTCAATCCTTTCCCTATAACGTGAATCTGTTTTAAACTGCATAAATTGAAAATATGGTTTTGACCCATAATAGTCTTTAAATCTTTCAAGCATAATGTCTCCTGCTTTAAGAGAAACAAATTTAAAAGGACCAGTACCTATGGGCACAAAAGATAAAATAGTTTTATCTTTATTATCAACTTTTGGGATTGCACTTTTTTCACACACAATAGAGGCTGCTGTGTGGCATAACGACATTAAGACTGTAGCATCAGGATGAGAAAGAGAGAATTTAACGGTGTAATCATCTATTACTTCAAAGCTGTCTTCTTTTATACTTTCAAATAGATAGCCTACACTTCTAGAATTTTTAGCTCTTTGAAGACTAAATTTAACATCACTTGCTTTAAGCTCTTCACCATTATGAAAATAAATATTTTTTTTAATATGAAATGTATATTCAGTGTCATCTTCTACTTTCATGTTATCTACAAGAGAAAACACAGGTTTTAAATGTTCATCATATTTAAAAAGACATTCATATATTTCACATAACACAGTAGAAGTTTCATCATCATTACTTTCTATAGGGTCTAAATCTACAACATCATAATCTAAAAGAACAACTAAAGTTTTTTCTTTAACCGATGCATCAAAAACATTACATGAAAAGAAAACAAAGGCAACAAATAAGAAAAAAATAAATCGCTTAAACATAAAACTATTATATCATAAACATTTAAGATTTTCTTCTATCTTCAATCCTACTAAGTTTTCCGTGTTCAAGAACTACCATTCGCTCAGCACATTCTCCAACTTCTGGATCATGAGTTACAACAATTATAGTGCTTCCTGCTTTATGAAGTTTTTGAAAAATTTCCATAACAAGCATTTCGTTTTTTTCATCCAAGTTACCTGTAGGCTCATCTGCTAATAGTAACTTTGGGTGGTTTATAAGAGCTCTTGCAATGCAAAGACGCTGTTGCTCCCCACCTGAAAGTTGATTTGGTAAATGTTTTGCTCTTTCTTTTAAGCCTACACTTGAAAGGGCTTCCATAGCTTCCTCTTCATCTGGCATGCTGTGATAGTATTGAGCCATCATTACATTTTCTACTGCAGTAAGATAATTTACTAAATGAAACTGTTGAAAAATGAGCCCTATCATGTCTCTTCTTACAATTGTTAACTCTTTAGGAGTAAGCCTAGAAATATCTTTCCCTCCAAGTGTAATTTTTCCAAGAGAAGGCTTATCAAGGCAACCTATTATATTCATCATGGTAGACTTACCAGAGCCTGACGGACCCATTATTGCAAGCCATTCCCCTTCTTCCACTTTTAAACTAATTCTATCTAAAGCTTTTAATTCTCCGTATATTTTTGAAATATCATCAAGCACTAATATATCCATAACGCCTCTCCTAAAAGTTTTATTCACCTCTTAACACTAAAGCTGGGTCTATATCCACAGTGGAACGTACAGGGAAAAGACAAGCAAGCACTGTTAATAATATGGAAGAAATGATTGTAAATGGCACTAAAAGAAATGGAAAAGACACTTCTCTTGCAAAAACACTAATACTAACGTTATCTGCAAATAAATAGCCTAAGCCTACTCCTAGAATGCCACCAAAAAGCCCTAACATAATTGCCTCTCCCATAAAATCTTTAACAACACTACCATTAGATGCCCCAAGAGCTTTTTTTAAGCCTATTTCTTTCTTTCGCTCTGCAACAACTGCCATCATTGTAGTAGTTACACAAATCATTGTTAAAAAAAGAACAATGATTGTAACAATCCAAACTAATGCTTGCAATTTATTAAGAACTACATCTTGAGATTCAGTAAGACGCTTAACAAGGCGAGCTTTTACTCCGCTTATTTTTTCAACACTTATTGCTACATTTTCTAAATATTCTTGGTTTCCATCTATGCTACCTTCAATAACATCAAACTTATCGTTATAGCCTACTATATCTTTCATGTCTTCTAGGCTCATAAAAATAAATTCTTCTTCTATACCACCTGTAGTAACAATGCCTGTCGCAATAAATTCTGTTACAGTTTCGTCCCCTTTGTCTTTTGGAGTGTTCACAATAAATTTATCACCTATTGAAATTTCTGTTGCTCTAGAAATTTCTTCACCAATAAGCACTTCTCTTTTATTTTGTGGCCATTTTCCTCTTACAAGCCAATAAGGACTATTTTTCTTTGCATCTTCAAGATTTGTTGCTGCAAGCATAAAGGGAAGTTCATGGACTTTTGACATTTTATAGATATATGGAGCAAAACCTATTACTTTATCACTTTGAATTTCATCTTTTATTTTTCCTAACATACTAGAAGTAATTTTTACATCATCATCTTTAGGAATGAATATCATATTAGCTCCATAAGAGCGAAAGATAGTGCCCATCTGGCGAGGAATATCATAATATATTGTTAATAGTCCTGAAAGAACTGTAGAACCAATTGCAACAGCTAAAAGAGCAATCATCATTCTTGAGCGACGTCTAACAAGGGAACTAAAAACCATTTTAAAATACATTTTACGTTTTGTCATAATTCTACCTTACAATAGCAAAGTTATAATTACTTCCCATGTAATACTTCTGTTGGATTTAGTTTAAGTAAATATCTTACAGAAGGAAGAGAGCCTAAAATAGTAATAAACAATATTATTATAACAACAATTGGAATTACCATGGGAGCAGGTGGAATGGAGGAAGCAAAAACAAAGTGACCTATAATTTGTGTAAGAACTAATCCCCCAAAATATCCTATAACCCCGCCAAATATACCTATAATTATTACCTCTGTGAGCATTGCAATTGTTACTGCTAAATTACTTGCCCCAATTGCTTTTTTTAAACCTATCTCTGCTCTTCTTTCAATCACACTTGCTGTAACTAGATTAGAAATTCCCAAAGCTGAGGTAATAAGACTTAAAACCGTTATTAAAAGCATTAAAAGAGTGGTTTTATTAAGAATGGCACCTTCTGACTCTGCAACGCGTCTAATTGGTTTTGCTACAGCGTCTGTAATAACTTCTTGAATCTGGTAACAAATGCTACTAACATAAGCTGTGCAATACCATATTTCTTTTTCTTTTATTGTAAGACTCAAAGGGTTTCTAGCAGCCTTTCTAGCTAAGTCATTATCTGGAGTAGTAAGGGCACTTACTTCAATGCTTTCACAAACATTATTAACACCTAAAAGGAGTTGGACATTGTTTAAAGATGTAAAAATCATATCGTCTTCATCGCTACCAGCGTTAAATATTGCCACAACTTTTAAAGGAAGTGTTGCTTTTAAAGTTTTTAATACTATTTTATCCCCTACTTTTATTGCATTTTTTGCAGCAAATAAAGATCCTACCATGCACTCATCTTTTTCTTCATCCCTAGCCCATTCTCCTTCAACGCCCCACCATGTTCTCATTTTTCTAATGCCTGTAATAACGTTTTGTCCTGTAGGCATTTTAATTTCATAGTTAAACCATGTTCCACTCAACTTTACACTTGTAGCATCTAACTCTACATTTGCATTCAAAAAAGGAGCATAATCTACTATATTATATGCCCAAAAGATAGTTTTAATTTTGTATAATTCATCTTCATGCAAATATTTCTTTGTAAGTCCTTCTTCCTTTTCTCCATAAATATCACTTAAAAGAGAAGCCTCTTTATGAAGCACATTTATATTTGCTCCGTATGTTTTTAACTCTTGATTCACCTTATCTCCTACCCCAAGCATTGTGTTTAACATTGACGTAGAAAGCCCAGAACCTAAAGCTATTGTAAAAGCAATCATTAATGCTTTGCCTTTTTGTCTAAATAAAGAACCAAATATCATTCTAAAAAACATACACCTTATCACCTTAAAAACATATTAACTTAAAATCATTCTTAACGTCTTTATTATCTAAATCTATGAGACTCTGCCTCTAAATCTTCAAGCTTAATTTTAATTTTCCCATCATGCAAAATATAAGGCAGAGGCACAGGATTACATCCTCCAGGGAAACCTATTGTTGCCTTATTCATCACAACATCACATAATTTACATACTACCTCACCATCTCTTTCAAAATAACCTGAAGGACCACATATATCACACGCATCAAGACCTATTCCATAAGAACCTTCACTTTTTTTAATAGCGATAAAGCGCATAGAAATATTTTCTTTGCTTGTGTATTGATAACGATGAAGTTTGTCATCTTCTAGTTCAGATAGTAGAATTATAGCCATCTCATTTTCTATTGTGTAATTCTCTGGTGGAGAAAGTGGAATTTCTTGATCCACATAGTAACGAAGCACACTAAGGGAAAGAAAAGTTAAAATAACAAAGAGAAAAGAAGAGAAAGCCCATCTTCTTTTGTTACGCTTCATAGCTTTTAGTTTTCTAAGTTCTGCTTTATTATTATAGCTTTCAAGTATTTTTATGTTTTTTAAATATAAAAGCACGGACATTATAATCACTATAAGTAGAACACAGTATATAAATAAGGCTTCGTAATTTTTAACAAATGCAATAGATGAAAAAAACACATCATTTTTAGGAATTATTTTTATTGAATAAAGTCTTAAAAAAATAACATATATTTGTGTTACGCCAAAGATTGCAAGAGATAAAGCTACTATTATTTTAAGGTGTGTTTTAGAAAAGTTTGTTAATGTTTTGTGTACTGTAAATGATGTTAAGATAACTACCGCAAGACCTAAAACATAGCCTATTACACGAAAAAGAACTAATGTACTAATTGGGCTTTCACCATAGTTTACAAATTTAGATGTTCCTGTAATTAGCAAGGGAAAATAGTAGAAAATAGTAGATGTTGTATATAGACCAATAATAATACTATAAAGCGTTTCATATAATGATGTTCGCTTTTCCCTCATTTTTTTTTCAAAAATTGAAAGTATACCCAATAAAACAAGAGAGAAAACAACAGGCACCATGCACCAAAAACCAAACCGTGTCCTATTTATATAATTTGGAATGCTTCTTATAATGGAAGAATACACACTTAAAGCAAAACCTAAGCCTATACTTATCAATATTGTAAGGCGTTTTTTTAATGCATTATCCAATCTAAAAGACGAAAAAAGTATAGAAAGAATGAGTGAAAACCCCAATGTTTCTTCTATAACAATTATGAAAAACTTAAAAATAGGGGACCTCCTTATGAAAGATAATACACTAAAAAAAAGATCAGTTGAGGGCTAGTGCACTCAACTGATCTTAAAAGAATATTAAAACAAAACTCTTAAAATGAGTTTATGAGCTACCAATTAGCACCTGCCCATTCAAATTCTGGATATTCTACAATTAAAGGCTCTGTCCAGAATCTTCCTGTAACACCTGTTTCTTCATCAACGTGCAAAAGATAGTCATTTCCTGGTGCTTTAATTTCAAACTTTAGTTTATATTTTCCAATACCTTCTTCAAACTTCACATTTGCACCATAGTGAGGTCCATCAGATGCGTTCATAGGCATAAAAGCAATTTCTTGTACTTTATCAGAACCAATTTTTTGAATGTATGCTTTAACGTGTAAATAAGGAACAAAGTCGTCTTTTCCATAACCTAAAGTAGTGCCCATTTCGTTAGCATGAATATCCGCTTCCATATGGCAATCTGCTTCGTTTTTGGACAAACTATTTCCTGCAGGCTCCATATCAACAGGTTGGAAATAAACACCACCAACATGTAATGGACCTACGTCTTGCTCATCACCTAATGGAATTTCATCAAAACCTGCAGCACCTTCATCTTCTGGAGATGGAGCTTCCATCTCTTTCTTCGTTTCAGGCTCTTTAGCCATTTCTTTGTTTTCCATAGGTTTGGAAGCTTCTTCCTTCCCTTTTTCACAAGCAACAAATACAAACATAGTTGCAACTAAAGCGAAAATAATCAACAATGATTTTTTCATATATATACTCCTTTATTAAAAAAAATATAGGCTAACCTAATATTACTTAAAAACAAACCTTAAAATTATTCTTTTTTAATCTTTGCCAATCCCTTTTTATTTTTCATTTTATAAAATACGGCAAGAACAATAATAAGAACTAATACTATAAACTGTGGAATTATGCTTTCATAAGTTGCATAAATCCCTAATAAGTCTATTTCAAAACCATTCATCCACCCAACTGCATGCCTAGTAATCAACCCTGCTTCCTGTAACTCTCCAACACCTTTTCCAGTAAACGAGACACACATTGCATACATCAAAATACTTGTTACAAGAAAAAACGGCTTTAATGGAAGTTTAACAGTTAAAAATCTAAAAACTAAAAATATCACAGTTAATAGAGCAAGAGAGGCAACAATTGCCCATATTATGGCACTTTTTTCTTCAGGAGAATTAATTTGCACACCTTGAAAGAATAGTATTAATTCCGCACCTTCCCTTGCAACAGCAATAAAAGCTGCAAAAATTAAAATCATTTGATTTCCAGATGAAACAGAGGTCTCCACCTTGCTTTTAATATATTTCTCCCATGCTTCAGCTTCAGATTTAGATAACATCCAATTGCTAACATAAAAGAGAACTATCACAGCAATAAACATTCCTATCCCTTCAAAGACCTCTTGACTTACAGCTCCAAAAACGTCTCCTGAAGTTTCTTTAAGCTTATAAAAAACAAATGCTAAAAGCACACTAGCTAGCACGCCTGCAAGCCCACCTACGTAAACAGAAGTAACATACTTTTTTTTGTTTGTTTTTATAAGATATGCAATGATAGCCGCAATTACTAAAATTGCTTCAAGACCTTCTCTTAAAACAAGACTAAAACTAGTAATAAAAGCAATTAACGCAGGCGTTCTTCCATTAGCACTCTCTTCTTTACCACCACCCTTATTTCCATCAAGCTCTTTCGCATCTTTATAGAGCATTGCAATAAGCTTGTCCTTATGTTCTTCTACAAGAACATCATCCTTATCTGAAAAAACGTTCCTTCTATATTCGTAAAAAGCACCTTCCACAGCATTTTTTCTAGCACCTGATAGATATGCCATAGTTGTTTTTTCCATGCCCTTGGACTCATAAAACCTAAAATAAGCAACATTCACTTCATTGTAAGCTTCACGTTGTTCGCCTGCTTTATAAAGCTCATAAGCCTTGTTTAAATGAATTTCCATGTCTTTTACAATTTCAGTCCATGAACTATACTTTTTCTTTGTTTCTTCTTGCTTTTTTGCTTCTTGTGAATAAACCAAAGGTAAAGATATAATAAAAAAAACTAAACACAATAAACGTAATAATGTGTTGTTCTTTAAAAAAGTCATATAAACCTCAATAAAAGTTAAGCATACGTTAACACTTAACGCCTTCAATATACCAATTTTAAAAATCCTAGTCAATATAGCATCAAGGAATTCAGTGATTAATGTATAGTGCAAGCTATCATTATGAGTCTAAACTAAGACACCCATCTTTCATTCTATATACAGTTGCCCCATCTTCTATTATGGACATATCATGAGTTACTATAAGAGTAGCAACTCCTCCTTTATGGACTCTACGGATAGATGCCATAACTTCTTTTGTAGTTTCAAAGTCCAAATTTGCAGTAGGTTCATCAGCTATAAGAAGCTTTGGCTCTGTAATAAGGGAGCGAGCAATTAGCATTCGTTTTTCTTCCCCACCTGAAAGAGACGAAGGCAACTCATCTTTAAGGTGAATAATGCCCATCATATCTAAAAGACTTAAAGCCCTCCCTTCGCTATCTCCTTCACGCCTATAAAGATGAAATGGAAGTCTCACATTATCCAAAACACTCAAATTTGGCAAAGAACCTAAGCCTTGTGGCACAAAACCTATTGAATTGTTTCTGTAATAGCTTTTTTCCCTATCGCTCATATTTAAAACATTTTTATCTTCAAATATAATCTCTCCAGTTGTAGGGGCTAAAAGAGCTGAAATTAGATTTAAAAGCGTGGTTTTCCCTGAACCCGATCTACCAACAATAAATGTAAAAGACCCCTCTTCCAAAGAAAGCGAAACATTTTCTACTGCATAAAAACTCAAACCTTGTCTTTTAAAGGTTTTAGAAAGGTCTATAGCTTTTAACAACATGTTACTTTTCTTTTCTGGTTAAATATATGTAAACAAAACTTGTAATTATTAAAATAGCAGAAAGAAGGATTATTGTAGGTTTTGTATAAATATTGCAACTCATTGTTGGAGTCTTGCATGTCCCTATAACAACAAACTGTAATAATATTTGGCAAATTCCTACAAACATAGCACTAAGAGCTATGCCTTTTGCAAAAGTTTCAAACAACGCAAAAAAGATACCCATAAAAACTACAAGACCGCCTAACATTCTAACAGCTTCTGCCATCCAATGGCATTTCATAAACGAACCATCAGCTTTTGGAGGACATACATGTGCAATGTGATGTGGAGCGAAAAACATCAAAATTCCAATAATAATAATTATGATTGCAAAAATATATCTTTTTTTCATAAACACTCCTAAAGTGTATTTGTAATATACGGATTACATTATAATTAACTCAATAATTTTGTCAATAGCTTATATTAATTTTTTCTATAAAAGAAATTATCCTTAAAAAAAGCAAGTACTAACTTTAAGAGTTTGCAAGATCATCTTTATCATTTCTAAAAAGAAGCAAAATGCGTGGCAAAACTAGAAATCATTGACTTTAAGAATGTAATTCAATCTAAAAATCCATCATTTAATCATTTGTAATTATGAAAAAGCCATTGCAACATAGAACCTGTGTTTTTATTAAATAAATAGTAAAACAAAACTTTTTTTAATCTAATACATATCATAAAAATACACAATTATATACTTAAAAGTTTTTATCATTATAATTTAAGGCTTTATCTACTCCTCTTTTTAATGTTTTATTTTTTTGCTATACTTTTATGCTGTTATGGAAGAAAACGAAATAATAAATGACCGTGTAACTGCAACAAGAAGGCGACCTTCAAAGTTTGAAGAACTAATAGGGCAAGATTTTGTTGTTGCAACACTTCAAAAGTCCATTGATAAAGGCAAAGTGGCTAATGCATATCTTTTTTCAGGTCCTCGTGGGTGTGGAAAAACAAGTTCTGCTAGAATATTAGCAAAGGCTTTGAATTGTCAAAAAGGAATGAATCGCACTCCTTGCGGAGTCTGTGAATCTTGCAAATCAATTACAAAAGGTGCATCTCTTGATGTTATAGAAATTGATGGTGCCTCTAATACTAGTGTAAACGATGTTAGAGCAATAAAAGATGAAGTATTGTTTCCGCCGAATGCATCAAGATATAAAATTTATATTATAGACGAAGTTCACATGCTTTCTACTAGTGCTTTTAATGCTTTATTAAAAACAATAGAAGAGCCACCACCTTATATAGTTTTTATCTTTGCTACAACAGAACTTCATAAAGTTCCTGCTACAATTAAAAGTAGGTGCCAACAATTTAATTTTAGATTGGTAAGTGTGGAAGATTTAAAAAACACATTGCAGAAAGCTTGTGAAGAGCTAAACATAAAAGCTACAGACGAAGCTTTATATTGGATTTCAAAAGAGGCAACAGGAAGCGTGCGAGATGCTTACACATTGTTTGATCAAGTGGAATCTTTTTCTGAAGGAAATATTACAATGGAAAAGATTCAAGAAAAGCTAGGTCTCACATCTTTAGATGCTATAAATTCAATTTTTTCATTTTGTGCTAATAGCAAGGCAAAAGAGGCAATAGAAGCTTTTAATGAAATATTACAAAATGGTGTTTCTATAGAGCAGTTTTTGCAAGATTCAGCTTCATATTTAAGAGCACATCTTCTTTTAAAGGAAGGAATTGAAAAAGAATCTTTGTTGGGCTATAACGCAGACCGTCTTTCAAAAGATGTTAAAGAAAATTGGAATGTTTTTCAAATTGAAATAGCCTTTTCTATTTTTTTACAGCTTTATAAAGATGTGCGTTTTTCTATAAGTCAACGTTTTGAAGTAGAACTTGCAATCTCTCGCCTTGCTTCATTAAAGACTTATGTTTCACCACAAGATTTAAAAGTGGCTTTTGAAGCAGCAAAAGATTTTTTAGGTGCTAGCCAAAATGAACCTCGTAGTACTTTTAATATGAGCGAAAAAAAAAACTTTTATAGAGAAAGTTTAGAAGAATTAAATCAAAAAAAAAATATAGAAAGTGAATCCACTAAGCCCTTAAGTGAGAAAATTGATAATATAGCAAAATTAAAAGCAAGTGTTGTAAATAGGTTTGAAAAAGAAAATGGAGTGCTTTCCCTTACTTTGCAAAGCACAGAGGAATGGGAAGAAAAGGACGATACATTATATATTACATGCGGAACAGCTTTTGATATTTCTATATTAAAAAACAACTTACACCTCATTTCTGAGTATATAAATTCGTGTTATATAAAAAAACTCAAAGTTGAAGTTGTAAAGGAAAAAATTACGCATGCTAAGGAAGAAAGTGCCGAACCTACCATATTTTTAGAAAAAAACATGCCTTCTTTTAATTTCCTAAATATGGTTATAGACATGTTTGATGGCGAATTAATTAATGGTGCATAGTTAAAATAATTTTTAAGGAGATTATGTATGGATGAACGAAAAAAGGTAATGAAAATGTTATTTATGGGCTATTTAACCCTTTTTATTATGTTGTTATTTATTATTTTTCTTATTTCTAAAAAGGATGTAAAAAAAGGTAATATTGAAAAAACTGTTGTTGTTACAGGGAATGCAACAATTAATGTGGCACCTGATATTGCAAATGTGTCTTTTGAACTTTTTGCAAGAGAAAAAACTGCAAAAAAGGCAAAAGATGCAAATGATGAAATGCTTAAAAACTTAAATACTGTTTTAAAAAAATACAACATAAAAAAAGATGAGCTTAATATAAATCATATGAATATTCGCCCATATTATGAATATCATAATAATAGTTCAGAACTAGTAGCCTATAGTGCAGAAAAAACAATTACAGTAAAAATGAAAGATATTACAAAATATAATGACTTCATTGATGATCTTTTAAAAGTTGGTATTTCAAATATTCATTCTGTAGATTTTGCTTTGGAAGATTTAAAAGCTATTAAAGATAAGGCAAGAGTGAAGGCTATTGAAAGTGCCAAAGAAAAGGCAGAACTCCTTGCTACCACATTTTCTAAAAAGATTATTGACGTTTTAGAAATTTCAGAGCCTGATTCTAGTGTTCGTTATTTTCAATCAAATTATGCTCAAGGAAATTACAGTGGACGGCTTTTAAGCCAACAATCAATGTTAGAAGAAAAGATGGCAAGTGATGGTGCATTAGAAGAAGAAAGAGGAAGCATCAAAGTTGGGGCATCTTTATCTGTAGTTTTTTTGATTGAATAATTAAAAATTAAGAATTTTAAAAATGAGGTGGGAACAAATGAAAAGTAATGATATTTCAATATATATAATAGGGGCAGGTCTTGCGGGCACTATGATAGCTCAAGAGATTTCCAAAAGAAGGATTTTTGGAAATGTAGTTGCATTTTTAGATGATGATGAAGCTAAAATAGGAACAAAAATTGATGGAATTCATGTGCTAGGTCCTATAGATGAAGCGGCCCATCTTATTAGAATTGCCCAAGACGACGAAGCTTTAATTGCAATTCCTAGCATTAATTCAGAGCGTTTAAGACAAATATATCTTACATTAAAAAATGTAGGGTTTTCTAAAATAAAGCTACTTCCTGCACTCTCTCAGATAATAGATGATTCAGCCCATTTAGTGCAGGCTAGAGAGATTGACCCGCAAGACCTTTTAACTCGCACTCCTATTACAATTCCATTAAAAAGTAGTCTTTCTTATTTAAAAGGAAAGCGTGTTTTAATAACAGGAGCGGGTGGGTCTATTGGAAGTGAAATATCTCGTCAACTTCTTTCTGGTGGAGCTTCACGTTTATATCTTTTCGGTCACGGTGAGAATTCAATTTATCAGATTCATCAAGAATTAAAACATTTACAAGAAGGTGGAGTTGGAGAGAACGCTATAATAGTGCCTGTCATAGGAGAGCTAAAAGATAGGTACTATATGCAATATATAATAGAAAAATTAAAGTGTGATGTGGTTTTTCATGTTGCAGCATATAAACATGTGCCAATGATGGAAGATAACCCTGTTGCAGCTATTGAAAACAATGTTTTTGGAACACAAAATTTACTTGATTCTTGTCTTTCCTGCAATGTGAAACGGTTTGTTTTAATTTCTACAGACAAAGCTGTTTCCCCCATTTCTGTGTATGGTTTTTCTAAGTTGTTAAATGAGAAGATGGTTTTGTCTTATGCAAAGAAAGCTTCTAATTCTTCTAGCTATATGTTTGTGCGCTTTGGAAATGTGCTAGGTTCACGTGGTTCTATTTTTCCTTTATTTGTAAGTCAAATTAAAAAAGGAGGTCCTGTAACTATTACAGATATGAAAATGACGCGTTATTTTATGACTATTCCAGAAGCTTGTTCTCTTGTGCTACAAACTGGAGGGGTTGGTAATAATGGACAATCATATCTTTTAGATATGGGAGAAAGTGTTAACATATATGAAACAGCAAAGCAATTAATTACTTATATGGGATATGTGCCTGAAAAAGACATACCAATTCAAATTATTGGAAAAAGAGCAGGTGAAAGGTTAGAAGAATTTTTATATTCAAAAGACGAAGAGGTGGCTCCTACTAGTTATTTAAAAATATTAAATTTAAAGACAAAAGAAGGAGTTAAAGATTTTCCTATTGATGAAGTTTTAGAAACACTAAAACCTTATTGTATTTATGATGAAGCACAAAAAGAACTTTATAGAAATAGAGAGAAAATGGTGAGTTATATAAAAGAAAACTTTCTAAAAAACTATGAAGACTAAGTATTTATATTAATTACAATAAAGGTTTATTCATCTTAAAAAGATTATATTAAAAATAGGAGCTTTTTATGTCTCTAAAATCTAAAAAGATGACATTTGAAGAGCGAGAAGTTTTTATAGCTAAACTTGTAAAACAGTTTAGGGAAGGAGAAAGGTATTACAGAACAAAAGACTTTGTTGAAAGCGAGGTAAGGAGTAAGTTTATAGACCCATTTTTAGAATGTTTAAAGTGGGATGTTAAAAACGAAAAGGGAGCAAGGCACGATAGAAGAGAGGTTATCACAGAAGATCGCGTTGTAGTAGATGGGCAAGTGAAACACCCTGACTATACACTCTGTTACGGTGGTTTAAAAAAAATATTTATAGAAGCAAAACAGCCAAGTGTGGAATTAAAGACAAACTGTGAAGCAGCTCTTCAAGTGCGTCGCTATGCTTACACAGCAAAATTGCCAATTGCAATACTCACCAATTTTAGAGAGCTTTCAATTTATGATGCAAGAATTAAACCAAATCCAAATGACAAAGTAGCAGTTGCCCGAATTGAATATCTCACCTTTGAACAATTTGAAGAAAGGTTTAAAGAACTTTATAGCAAAATCAGCTGGGATGCTATTGATCTAGGCAAATTTGACTCATACTATGAAAGTGCAAAAGACAAAAAAGGAACGGCAACTGTTGACGAAGACATCTTAGAGATGATTGAAAGATGGCGAGTATTATTAGCAGAAGATATAGCATTACACAACGAAAAGATGAGCGAAGAAGAGCTTACAAGTTCTGTCCAAAAGATAATAGATAGAATATTGTTTTTGCGCATTTGTGAAGATAAAGAAATTGAAAAGACTAAGCAATTACAAAAGATATTAGAAAAGAAAAGTTTTAAAAGGGAAGAAAGAAGCATTACAGAAGGTGCAAATAATGTGTATGTTGCTTTAAAAGCACTATTTGCAAAGTCTGAAAGTCGCTTTAATGCAGGGCTTTTTGCAAAGGATGAAGTGCTTGATTTATTGCAAGTGCAAGATAAAACTTTAAGCAAAATAATAAACGAGCTTTACTATCCACTCTGTCAATATGAATTTAGTGTTTTGCCTGTGGAAATATTAGGGCACATATATGAAAGATTTTTAGGGAAAGTGATTCGCTTTAAGAAAAAGACTAAGGCAGGGCACAGTGTAGAGATTGTCCAAAAACCTTTAGTGCAAAAAGCGGGTGGAGTTTATTACACACCTAGCTACATTGTGGACTATATTGTTAAAGAAACGATAGGGAAAAAGATTGATGGAGAAAGTCTTTCTAAAGTAGCTAAGTTAAAAGTATGCGACCCGTCTTGTGGAAGTGGGAGCTTTTTAGTTGGAGCATATCAATATCTTTTAAATTGGCATTTAGACTATTATTATAATGAAGA
>CAUUIE010000035.1:0-18093 GCA_963545065.1 uncultured Treponema sp. | reverse complement strand
AATGATGAAATTATTCAAAAGGTGAATCAAGAAATAGAATAAACAACAATAAAATGCAAATAAAATATTAATATTGCTAGGCTTAGTTTTAGATGTAATATGTCTTGGATGTCTTTTTTATGTGTTTATAGAACTAATAAGTGTACTTATGTCTATAATAATAGTTGCTGTGATAGTTCTTATTACAATTATAGAAGTAGTATCTTTTTTATTGCTAAAACAAAACTATTTACAAATAATAAATAAGTAATATAAAAAAAATAGATGTTTTGCTAGCGTCGTGTAAACATTTGCTTATATTTATTAAATATACCGTCCGTAACAATACTATAAATAGCATATCCTTGACTTCTAGGATAAAGGTGTTATATAATAAATACTATTGTATAGAGGAGCGTAATTTTTTGAAAAACTTTCAATTAAAATACATTCAATGTAAATTCTTACTTACTTACTTACTTACTTACGCTAATATTAGCTTTTAATGGCTGGCGTGTAACACACACAAATAATAATAAATCAAAACATAATTCAAATAAATATTTAATAATTTTTCAAGACAAAAACAATCAATCTAACAATTTATTCTCAAAAACAAATGCAACAGTTTAAAAGAAAATGGGTATTGTTGTGCAAACAATATTACTATTATGTTCTTTTAAAGTCTTGCCCTGTACATTTGTTTTAATAATGATTTTAGTTTTGATTATGTAATGTTTAATTTTATTTAAGGAGTTAAAAAAAATATGAAAAAAGTTATTAAATACGTTTTGCCACTTTTTGCTATTGCAACTTTGGCTTTAAGTTTTTATTCTTGTGGAAAGAAGGGAACAACTACTAATCCTACATCTGAAACTACTTCTGTATCTTTATCTGGGTCTAAGTATAAAGCTGATGGTGATTCTACAGTAACAATTTCTTTTATTAGTGCAACTGAATTTAAGATGTTTAAGAATGGGATAGAAGATATTAAAGGCACTTATGAAGTTGCAGGAAAAACAGTTTCTCTTAAAGCAAAATGGACTGCACAAGCTAGTAGTGAAACAGTATCAAAATGGACTATTGAAGAAAACGGCAACAAGTTAAAAGATGAAGATGGTAGACCTTATACAAAAATATAGTTAAATAATAGCATCATTTTTTAAGGCAAGCAAAAAGTGATGCTGATTAATCTTTGAACAAAGAAAAGTATTGTTGTAAAAACTGATCTTTATAATATAATTAATATAATGCTCCATTTTTGCTTTTGTTATGGCATATATAATCCATGCATTAATAATAGGTACGTAATTAACTTTATCCCAAAGGTACACATTAAACGATCCAAATTCCTCGCATAACTTATAATAAGCTCTTGCATTTGTAATAATGGCTTTTATTCTTAATCTATTTTTAATAATGCCATCTATATTCATTAGTGCCTCAAATTTGATTTCATCATAAGTCTTAATAATAAAAGGATCAAAATTATCAAATGCAACATAGAGGCTTTCACTTATTTTTAAGAACAATTGACCAGCTTAAACCTGCTTGCATACACTCTAAACTTAGCATTTTAAACAATATTTTATCATCATGAATAGGAATGCCCCATTCTGTATTATGATATGCTTCCTCTAATTCAGTTCTTTCTGCCCATGGGCAACGCTTTATTGTTTTCATGCTTTAATAATCTTTATTTTATAGAAGAAATCCTAAAAAAATTGTATTAATATACTAATAAAAATGCTGTTATTGAAAAGATGATTTTAATTCAATGATTGTCTAATTTAAGTGCTAATTTACTATCATTTTGGTTGTATTGCACCCCTTTTATATCACAAAATTCTCCATTTCGCAAAAATGCTCACTTCCCCACCAAATTCTCGCTAGATGGAGCTCACCATTTAGCTAAAAGGATGTAAGCCTATTCTTTAACTAGACTAGACATGGGTTTATTGCTAGAAAGAAAAACCTTTATTATAAATTAAGTTTAGTTCAAGATATGTAACTATTGCCTTACCTTTTTTAAGCTTTTAAGGGTAGTAATTGCAAGGAAAACTCACCCCCTTTTAAAAATTAGTCTTGTAATATTGCTATAGTTTAATGGCACTTATTTCTAAAAAATGGACTTAAAATAAATAGCTTTAATAAAAACTCATGCATCGTTCCTTATATATATCTTAATATCCCCCTCGACTTATTTAAAAAACTATCCTATTATATTAGGTGTGTAAGAAAATGTGCGTAATAAAAAAAGGTGGAGGTGATAAGTTATGGAACTTGATATTAAAGCCATTAAATTTGCATTTGATGAAGATCAAAAAGCATTTATAGAAAAGAAAATGGAAAGAGTAAGATATGCCCAAGAACTTATAACAAGTATAGTTTGTTCTGTAAAATTAGACAAAAAATTTGTTTATGAATGCGATGTTCATTTTAAGTTTGGAGAAACCTCTCACGTTTCAACAGAAAACTACGATTTTGAAGCTGGTGTCAACAAACTTATGGATATGTTAGACCAAAAGATTAAAAAAGAAAAAGATAAAATACAGCAAAAATCGTAGGCTCTTATTTTATGATAGGAGATAAAGAAGATTTTCTTGTAAAAGACCTCCTCGAACTAAAAACAAAGGAAAGCGTGCACCTTAAATTAAAATGTATTGCAGGTAGAAGAGGTCTTTTTAATAAAATAACAGTTCCTGACATAAATAGACCAGGATTTGCTCTTTCAGGTTTTTTCACAAATTTTGCTAGTGAACGCATTCAACTCTTTGGAAAAGGAGAGGTAGGTTATTTAGAAAAAATGCTTAATGATGAAGTTAAAGGCATTACCAAAAAGGGAAGCACTAAATTAATACTAAAACAATTATTAAAAATGCCTATACCTTGTTGCGTTTTTTCTAATGCGTTTTTGCCATCACGTGAATTTTTAGAGATAGCAGAAGATGTAAATTGCCCTATTCTTCAAACTCCATTAACTTCAAGTGATTTCACAATAAGAATTTTAAGAATTCTTTATAATATTTTAGCACCGTTACAAAATATACATAGTAATCTTGTGGATGTTTTTGATATAGGTGTTTTAATAACAGGGGCTTCGGGTATTGGGAAAAGCGAGGTAACGTTAGAGTTAATTGACCGTGGACACCGCCTTATTGCAGACGATTCTGTTTGTGTTTCGCGTCTTAATGGAAACACTTTAATAGGAAAGCCTACTAACCTAGGAAGAGGACATTGTATGGAAATTAGAGGACTGGGGCTTGTGGATATAAAGGCTTTGTATGGCATTACAGCTGTAAGAGAGGAAAAAAAGATAGAACTAGTAGTCCATCTTGAAGAATGGGAGCCTACAAAAATATATGAAAGATTAGACTTTCAAAACAAAACAGAGAAGATTCTTGGAGTAAACATTCCTTTAATAGAGTTACCAGTGAAGACTGGAAGAAATGTTTCCATATTAATAGAGATTGCTGCAAAAAAAGAAAGGCTAAAAATGATTGGAGAGCCTATAGAAAAAGATTTTATAAACAATGTGTTAAAAATAGGAAGAATTAATAGAACAAATTATTATAATAATGACGATACATATTAGGGGGTATGATGGCAAAAAGAGAGGTAACAGTGCAAAATAGGGCAGGAGTTCATATGCGTCCTTCTAGCATGATAAGCCAAATGTGTAGTAAGTTTAAATGTGATATTTTTATAATAAATGGAGATTCCAAAATTAATGCTCGCTCTGTTATTGGCGTAATGTCTATGGGGGCTTTATATGGCACTAAGCTTACTTTAGAAGCTATAGGAGAAGATGAAATGGAAGCATTAGATGCATTAGAGGCATTATTCATAAATAAATTTGAGGATGATTAATTTTATGGAAAGTGCTATTTATCTTTTTACAGGACCAGAGATAGGGGAGAGGACTGAGACAGTTTTAAATATTAAAAAAGAAATTTCAAAAAAATATGGTGAGATAGATTTTTATAATTTATATGCAGATAGCACTCCTATTTCACAAGTGCTTTCCATCCTCGAAACAGGAAACCTTTTTATGAGTGCTGTTTGTGTTGTTTTACACAACGCACATGAAATTAAAAAGAAAGAAGAGATAGAAGCAATTACTAAATGGGCAAAAAGAGAACAAACCTTTCCTGCATTTTTAATTTTAACATCAGATGAGATTTCTATAAGTAAGACAATTGAAAATATCATTCCAAAAAACAAAAAGCAAATATTTTGGGAATTATTTGAAAATAAAAAACATGAATGGATTACCTCTTTCTTTTCTAAGCAAAATATGAAAATTAAAAACGAAGCTATAGAATCCATTTTAGAGCTTGTAGAAAATAATACAGATGCTCTTAAAGCTTCATGCTCTCATTTATCACTTTTTTTTGATGAAGGTAAAGTTATTGAAAGAGAAGATATTGAAAGCCTATTGTCTCACACAAAAGAAGAGACAGCTTTTTCACTTTTCACTGCAATTACTCACCTTAATTTGCAACAAAGCCTTACCATAACTCAAAAACTTATGCAAGTTAAAAACACCTCTCCTATTCAAATTATTGCAGGTTTAATATTTTGTTTTAGGCGACTTTTAGATTGGCATAATGCAATAATAGAAGCAAAGGGGTTCGATGAATTTAACATGAAAAAAAATGGATTTACGTCAAAAACTGCTATAGCTCAATATAAAAGAGCTGAAAAAAGCTTTTCGTTAAATGAAACCAAACATATTTTAGCATTGCTCACCCAAAATGATTATGAAATGAGATCTATAGGTGCTACGTTGCAAAATGTGTTGTTAGATAAATTAATATATTGCATAATTATAAAACATGGAAATGAAATAACAAAATATAAAGCTATTCCATATAAGATGTTTTAATATCTTGTGTATCCCCTAACATACCCTTTACAACCAAAAAATAAATTCCTATAATCAATTTTATGAAAGTTATAAAATTGGTGTTATTTTCGTTTATTATCATCTTTGCTTCTTGCAAAAAAAGAGTGATAGTAGAAGATATTTCAGGTTTTAGAATGGTGAGTATAAATGACAGTAAAAATAAAGATGAACACCTAATTTTAGATGTAAGGTCAAATGAAGATTATAAAAAAGGTCATTTAGAATATGCTTTAAATATTCCAATGGACGAATTAAAGGTAAGAGTTAAAGAAATTGAAGATTTAAAGCACTTACCAGTATATATATATGGAAATAATGCAGATGAAAGTTTTGCTTCAGCTAAGATTCTTGTAGAAAATAACTTTGAAAATATATTTAATGCTGAAGGAACAGACGAATATCTTTACCCATTTGTGCATTTTAATACTATTAGAGTTTATGAGCTTCGCAATAATCCTGCCCTTAATGATTATTTTTTAATTGATTATCGCACAAGGACGTCGTATCAAGCAGAGCATTTTAAGGCTAGTGTAAATATTTCTATAGGAGAAATTTCTACTAATTTAAATTTATTACCAAAAAATAAAAATAAACACATTATTATGTATTGCAACACAGGAATAACGTCCACATGGGGGGCTAAAGAGCTTATTGAGTTAGGATATAAAAATGTGTCTGTTATTTTAGAAGGTGCTATATCAGAAACGTTTATAAAAGAAATGGATTTAGACAATGAAAGCAAAAACTAATGCATTTCATTTAATGAATAACAATCCATTGATTTAAAAACAAAAAAGTGCTGAAGACGGGAATTGAACCCGTACGGCATCACTGCCAAGGGATTTTAAGTCCCTAGTGTCTACCTGTTCCACCACTTCAGCACTGTTCCTATATAATACAAAAAATATGCATGGAGGTCAATATGTATACAGATTCTCACACACATATAAAAATGACTAAAACTAAACTTGATGATTATAGTAGTGCCGAAATGATGAAATCTTTGAAAAATCTAGGTTTTAGGTTTGTATTGGATATAGGAACGGAACCAGGAGATTTAAAAGAGCGTATGGAATGTGTTAAAGAAATTTCTTTTGGTGAAATTCCTAGCTTTGTCCATTTTTCTGTAGGACTTTGGCCACATACAAAAACGATTGAAAAAACAAAAGCATCGCTTGAAATTTTAGAAAAAGATATAAAAATGGGGTTAGAGCATGCAAGAAAACATAAGATAAATGAAAGAGAAGGAAAAGCTTTTTTTGCACTTGGAGAATGTGGACTAGATCGCTATTGGAATGGTGAGAATGCTCCTATGTTAAAAGAGGGAGGAACAGTGGACATTGAAGGTGAAGAAAATCTATTTATTGAACAACTAAAATTAGCAAAAAAATATAACCTTGCTGTTATTATTCACTCAAGAGAAGCTTATGCCCCTACAATTAAATGTATAGACAAGGTAGGTTATCATAAAGGGGTAATTCATTGTTATTCATATGGAATAGAAGAGGCAAAAACATTTTTAGAAAGAGGCTGGTACATCTCATTCCCTGGCAACATTACATTTGCTAAAACAAAAGTTGCAATACAAAGAACACACGATTTAGTATCTTCCATTCCATTATCAAAGCTTTTATTAGAAACAGACGCACCATATATGACTCCTGTTCCATTAAGAGGAACTGTAAATACATCTGTTAAAATAGAGCACACATATAAAAAAGCAAGTGAATATTTAGGTGTTAGTGTGGAAGAGTTGTGTGATGTAGTTTACAATAATTGTTCCAATCTTTTTAATGTGTGAAAAGTGCTAAAAAGAATTTTTAGCAGTTCCTAATTTATTAAATGCTTAAAGTTTAGTAGTTTTTAATAACCTATAAAGATCACTTTTAAAAAGTGAGCTTTAATTTTTTCCTATTATAATTTCGTATATTTGATTTAGGATTTCTTTAGAAAAGTAAGATATTTCAAGAGTGCCAGAATCAAGACTCCCTTTTATTGAAACTTTTGTTCCTAGTTTTCTTATAAATTGCTCTTCAATGTCTTTAAGTTCGCTATTATTTTTGGGTGGTTTCTTTGTTCCCAAATCTTTTTTATTATCTTTATTGATTAAAGAGACTTTTTGTTCTAATTGCCTTACAGAAAAATGTTTTTCAATGACTTCTTTAAAAAGCTCAAGTCTTTTTGCCTCGCTTTCAAGACTAAGCAATGCTTTTGCATGCCCTGTGGTAATTTTGCCTTCTTTTAATGCTGTTTGCATTTCTTGAGAAAGTTGTAAGAGTCTTATAGCGTTTGTAATTGTTGGGCGACTCTTTCCAACACGCAAACTAAGTTCTTCTTGAGTTAAGTTTCCCATAGCTATTATAGTTTGATACGCTTGTGCTTCTTCTATAGGATTTAATGACTCTCGTTGAATGTTTTCTATTAAGGCCACTTCAAGCTTAGATTCATCTTTTACTTCTGTAAGTATAACAGGAATTTTTTCAAGACCCGCAATAATACTTGCTCTTGTGCGCCTTTCGCCTGCTATAATAAAATATGAACCATCAATATCTTTTTGAGCTACAACAGGTTGAATAAGTCCATGCACCTTTATTGAAGTGCTAAGTTCTTCTAGTGTGGAATTATCAAAAGTGCGTCTTGGTTGGTATGGATTTGGCTTTAAAAGACGTGGGTCTAACATTATTAAAAACTCTTTTTCATTCTTTTTTTTCTCTGAAGAATTAAAAAGAGCATCCATTCCACGCCCTAAGACACTACTCACGGCTTGCAATCTCCTCTGCAAGTTTTTTATAAGACAATGCTCCAGCACATTTGTCATCGTATAGGCATATGGGAAGTCCATGAGACGGAGCTTCTGAAAGCTTTACATTTCTTGGAATAATTGTTGAAAAAACTTTATCATTAAAATATGAACGCACCTGTTGTACAACCTCTTGTGCAAGCTTTGTGCGCGGGTCATACATTGTGAAAAAGATGCCACCAATACTTAATTTAGGATTAGATTCAGATTGCACTCTTTTAACTGTTTCAAGAAGAAGACTTAAACCTTCAAGAGCAAAATATTCACACTGTAAAGGAATATGCACAGCATCAGATGCAACCAAGGCATTTAGCGTTAATAAGCCCAATGACGGGGGGCAATCAATTAATACATAATCATAATCATTTTTAATTTCGTTTAAAACATCAACAAGGAAAAACTCTCTTCTTTGTGTTTCAACAAGTTCCACAGTAGCACCTGAAAGGTCTATAGAAGCAGGAATAACAAAAAGATTTTTTAACTTTGTTTCTTTAATTGATTCTTCTACTTTAACTTTTTTTATAAGCACTTCATATATAGAAGGCATTCTATTATCAACGCCTAAACCTGAAGACATATTTCCTTGTGGATCAAAATCAACCAACAATGTCTTTTTATCCATAAGTGATAGATATGCTCCCAAGTTAATGGCAGAAGTAGTTTTCCCAACACCACCCTTTTGGTTCACAAACACAAACACTTTTCCCATACTATTATTATACAAAAAATATTAATTCTTTACAAGAAAGAAATTTGGAAGGCTTTGAATAATGAATTATTACCAAAACTCTTAAAAACTTCCTTTTTTTAATATACTTCCATTAAACTATATTTTTGTAGTAGCAATTATTTAAAAAAACTTAAGTAAATATTTATTGGGTGTGTTAAAAAACTAACTTTAATTTTTAAATATACCTTATTGATACATTATGAAATATGGACGCGGTTTTAAGCTCATAACATCTTTTGGGCTCATAAGAGGTTCATCATAGCCTGCACCTTCCACTTTTGTAGGCAAAAATAGTTTAAAAGACTTTAATGGCATGTTTTTAGCAATTGCATTATATGAATATGTTTCTTTTTTTAGACGCGGGGGACCAAAACCATCAGAGCAATGAATAAGCTGGACTCTTTCAAAGTTAGTTTTAACTTTAGACCTATTACGAATCATAATGTCTTTAAATTGATGAATTACTAGCATTCTACGCCCTTTTATTTTATGCTTTATTATATAATCATTCATCATTTTTTGAGCTTTATTCACTTCTTCAGCTGTAACAGAACCAATAGTCTGCATAGGGGTAAGCGTTTTCCATTCGGGGTCAATTGCAAGGTGAACATTATCATACTTCAAAAAAGGTAATATTCTATTCATAGATTCTTCAATAGTGTACTTGCCAATTTGGTCGTCTAAAAAAACATACCAACCTTTTTTTGAAGCATATTCTATATATCTTTTTGTAGTGCTCATATCTAAAATGCCTATCTCTCCTTTTGGCCAGCATGTTCCATATATTATATAAAGAGATGGAATTACCTTTTTATTTCCATTTACTGCATCA
Organism: uncultured Treponema sp.; assembly: GCA_963545065.1. Taxonomy (GTDB): domain Bacteria; phylum Spirochaetota; class Spirochaetia; order Treponematales; family Treponemataceae; genus Treponema_B. The sequence continues at coordinate 8,843 of CAUUIE010000035.1, read as the reverse complement.
TACATCTTTACAAATTTATCCATTACAGCATCAAGATTTTCAAGTTTATATTGCCCTAATATTCCCATAGCACTGGAGCCCGGTTTTCCATATAATGCAAAAATATCATTGTTTAACAAAGGAGATTGTAGCTCCATTTGAATGTTATCATTCATGCTTTCATCAAAAGATTTAACATAATATAAACACACATTATCTTTCTTTTTTAAACTTTCAAAATAATCTTTTGGATTTAATGAATCACTAGAAACAAACAATGCTTTTGGAAAAAGAGGACTTTCACACTCACCTCGCATAAAAAGGGCATTTGGAAAAAGGGGATGCCAAACGTCTTTAAAGTCTTTTGAATAAAAATCAAAACCTTCTGCAAAAAGAGAATTTAATAAAAATAGAAAAAGAAAACAGCGTCTCACGCCTTTATCATCGGCTAAGGAGGGTGCGTTTTTATAGATGGGATTTTAAAAAAAAGGTATAATTAGTAGTAAAAAAAATAGAGTTTCAAAGATTTACATGAATCACTCAAATTATGTCTTTTTTAGACTTTTTGGTAAATAACTTTAAGTTATTTACTTAAAAGCCTAAAATTTTTAAAAACACATGATAGTTTTAAGCTTTCATGTGTTCTTTTTATCTCCTATTTTTTAATCTTTTTTTTCAAAAAGAGAGGCTACATCTTTTTTTTGCCAGTGTAAAGCAACTTGATAAGGTGTCTCTCCCAGTGTGTTTTTATCTTGAATGCCCTCTTTAGAAATAGCTAAAAGAGATTCTATAATTTTTTTATTTGCAAAACGTGCAGCATAGTGCAAAATATTATCCCCTATAGCATCAGTTTTAACAATAGAAGAGGTAGCAAGCATTTCAACAAAAGCTTCTCTTCTTTTAAAGACCAAAGTAATAACATTTTCACCTGAATTATTGCTTATAAAAGGGTCTGCTCCTTCATCAAATAATAACTTTGAATTTTCAACTTGTAACCTATCAATTGCACAAAAAAGAGCAGTTTCGCCTTGCCTATCTCGTTTGTTTATTGGGTAACCTTTTTCCAATAAAAATGAAATGATCTGTGGCTTTGCACCTTCCACTATAGCAACATGAATAGGAGTTCTTCCATCGGAATCTGATAAAAACTTATCATTACCTAACACTGCTTGAATTAAACTTATATCTTTTTCTAACGTCATAGAAAAAGGTGTTTTTCCTTCGCTATCGCGAGCCATAGGGTTTGCACCTGCTTGGCGTAACATTCTTATAATTTGAAGAACTGTTTTTTTATCATAAACACTTTGCATCATAGAAATAGCTTCATGCAATGGTGTAATTCCATTCATGTCTTGTTGAAATGGAGAGCCACCTGAAGTTAATAAAAGACGTGCTACTTCAAGATTGCTAGATAAAATTGCACAGCTAAGAGGGCTTTTCCCTGCATTATCTTGTGCTCCTATATCTGCATTATATGCTAACAATAATTTAATTAAAGTTTCATCTCCAATAGCTACAGCCTCATGTAATGCCGTTCTTCCTGATTGGTTAGTAAGATTAATAAAAGGATGAACGCCTTGTGCCGTGCTTAATAAAAGTTTTGCACTGTTATAGGCTTTTTCTTTTACACATGCATGAAGGCTACTATTTCCCATAAAATCTCTTTTAGAAATATAGGCAAGGGGTGTTTCTGAAAGTGAAAGCAACACTTTAATCACATTGTATGAATCTTTTTTAAGTGAATAAAAAAGAGGCGTTTCGTTATTATTATTACCGGCTGCAATATCAGCACCACTTTCTACCATCTCTTTTATAACACTTGCATATCCCATTTGTGCTGCTATATGCAAAGCAGTATTTCCATTTTCATCTTTAGCTTGCATAGTTATAGGATTAAAAAACCATTTACTTCTCCCTCCTAGTTCCACAGCAAGAGTGAAAGGAGTGTAGCCTTTAATATTTTGACAAAAGATATCTGCCCCTTTTTCTATTAAAGAAGTGCCTAATTTAGCATTATTTAAATCCACTGCCAAATGAAGTGGAGTGTTCTCGTCTATATCATGTGCATTAATTAAATTACTTTTTTCGATAATGTATTCAACAATTTCTTTTTTTGTGTCTTTTTTTATGGCTATATGAAGAATGCTATTTCCATCTATATCTTTTGAATATATATTTTTTTCATTAAGCAAAGAAGTAAATGTAGCAAAGCTTTTAGAAAATGAAAGAGTGAGGGGAGCATCTCCTTCAAGATTTGTTCTATGAATGTTTGCACCAATAGAAACAAGATATTGAATGAGCTCAGTTTGTTCACCAAAGACGGCAATGAAAAGGGGGGTCTCTCCTCTTTTATTTTTTTCTTCTATGTTAGCACCTTTTTCCACTAAAAGTTTTATTACATCCATACCATATTTTAATCTCGTTGCAATATGTAGTGGTGTCTCTCCAAAGCTATCTTTTATGTTGCAAGATGAAACATTGGAAAGAAGGAGTTTAAACATTTCAAGTCTTTTATCTTTAGGCATAACAATGTGCAAAGAAGAGTTTCCAAAAGAGTCTGTAATTGCAGGATCTGCACCATTTTTTAAAAGAACAGAAACACAAGAAACATTCCCTTTTCTCACCGCTTCGTGAAGTGCTGTAGAGTTAGAAACATTTTTTGCATTCACTGGGCAACCTTGCTCTATTAAATGCTCAACAAAGCCTACATAGCCTTTTGTTGCTACAATGTGCAAAGCGGTCATTCCATCTTGAAAACGCGAGGCATAATTTCTTTTAATAACTGCTTTTTCAAACTCTTTAAACTCTCCGTAAAGAGGTTCCACTCCTTTAATTAAAAGCATGGAGGCAATAACGGCTGCCTCTTTTTTTTCAGGCATTCTATATGCAAGTGAAAGTAAATTATCTCCATCAGCTTTAAGTCCAACGCTTGGAATGCCTAAGTCTAGAATTTGCTTTACAAGCCCAACATCATAACCTTCAATAGCATAATGAAGAGCAGTTTTTCCATTTTCGTCCTTTTGCTTTATTGTTTGTGAATTTAAAATATGAGAAAGAAGAGCCACTTCCTTTGCATATGAAAAAGGACAGTTACCAAAATGATCCTTTTTAAAAAGAGAGGCGTTATTGGAAGATAAAAACTCTGCAATGCCTAAATTACGTCTTTCAAGAGCAACTAACAAAGGAGTTTTTCCATTACTATCCACACTATCAAGTTTTGCGTCTTTTTTTATAAGAATGGAACTAACTTCTAAATCATTTTGTTTTGCAGCAATATGAAGAAGAGTCTGCCCGTCCTTATCTTTTGTGTTTGCTGTTTCTTCTGTAATTGTTGCTTCTAATTCTTCTCTTTTTCCTTCTTGCAAAAGATTAACAATAGGTGGATTTTTTTGTACTGTTACACAACTTTCAAATAAAATAATTGCATATATTGAAAAAATAAGATAAAGTACATTTTTTCTTATAGTTTGAACATCTTTCACACTCTAATCCTCCCCAAAACACTTATCGGCATTAAATAAATTTGTGTTAAGATGGTGCATCTTTATATTTTAATGATGCACTTGAAGGTACTTATATGCGAAAGACAGTAAAATATCACATATAATTAAATCTTAATAATTTAAGAACTTTTTATAAAACATTAGTTCTATAAATTTAAAACATGTTAAGGAGAATGAAAAATATACTATGAAAACAATTATTGTATTATCGCGGGCAGAAACAAGTTTGAACGTTGGGGCAGTTTGCCGAGTAATGGCCAATACAGACATTGAAACATTACGAATTGTTGGCGATAAAAACATATATAACGAGAGGGAAGTTTTAACCCTTGCTTTACACGCTAGAAACATATGGGACAAAGCTCAGTTTTTCCCTCCAACTATAAAAGGCTTAAAAGATGCCACCAAAGATTGCAATGCAGTTTTTGCCACAACAAGACGCATTGGTGCAAAAAGAAAACATCAAGGCTTTTTTCCAAATAGTTTTATTCAATTTGCAAATAAAGAAAAGTTTGAAAAAATTGCAATTGTTTTTGGCAATGAAAGAACAGGACTTACAGATGAAGAAATTAAAACTTGCTCTCATTCTATAAACATTCCTTCAAGCGAAAAATATCCTTCATATAACCTATCACATGCTGTTTTAATAATTGCCTATTCTCTTTTCACCAACTCTATAGATCAAAAACATATTTTAGAAGACGATAACACACCTTTATTAAAATGGCAAAGCAGAGAAAAAGAAAATAGAAAGATGATTACTTTTAGTAAAGCGTGTAAAATTGCAGAAGATATAGCAACGCAACTTAACAAAATGGGTCTTTATAAAAAAGGCGGAAAAGAAGATTGCATTTCTTTTCTTTCTAACATGATGATAAAAGCAAAACTTAAAGAAGAAGAGGGGGACTTTTTTAAGAACATATTTAATAAACTATATTATTCCAACACAGAAAAAACCACCCTTTGTAATAATAACAAAAGGCGGTAAAACTTGAACCTAGGAGGTATACAAAACATGAGCCATGCAGGCATCGAACCTGCGACCCACAGATTAAGAGTCTGTTGCTCTACCAGCTGAGCTAATGGCCCGTGATACGTATGGGCTATGCTATAAAAAACACAATATAATGTCAATGGGTGTAGCTATATAAAATAGCTACTAATTTTAACTTTATAAATGTAACATTAAATAATTATTCGCTTAACCTTTCATTCACTAAAAGCAAAGTAAAAATACATATTGTTTACTTGCTTTATCGCATATTTATCCACATACTTATACAGTATCTTTAAGCATTACAAAAACATGAGGCGAGAAACATTAAAGGTGGAAAAAATAAAACTTATGTTTTAAAATTAACCATTTTGTAATAAAATGGAATGAATAAGGTAGGTGTGTTTTCTAAAAATGGCTTTAAACATTCGTAACGAATATTATTTTATTGAAGATTTTCACCTCTTTTTACATGTGATTATTACCTGTTCTTTTACGATAAGTCCACTTCCTTTGCAATGCGATTATCCCCTTTTCTCACTCCAAAAGAATGCCTCTTTTAAAAATTACGTACTTAACCCCCCATAATCTAGCTAGAGTTTTACTAAAAACTAGCTAGATTTTGAAGAAAGTCTAGCTAGAGTAGGACCCCATTTACTACTAGAATGCACTCCTCATCATTACAATAAACGCACCCCTAGGTATGTAACACTATGCCTCTTGTTCTAGCTAGAATAGGCTCTGTGTTTTAGCTAAAAGCGAACCTTATTTCTAGCTAGATTATGGGAGTGAAATGCGTAGTTTTTAAATGATGAGCTTTTTTTAATAAGAAAGCTGGGATAAAACACGTAAAAAAGATGAGAGAGGCACTTATAAAATGAGTGGAAGTGAGCCCATAAAATTAGAGGAAAGTCATTCGTAAAAGGAGAAAAAAGAAATTAAAATAGAAGGCATTAGTATGCATAATGTTTATTTAAAGCCTATTAGGGTAGTTTTTGTTAAGTTTTTTCTATAGTATATAATCTTATTAAAGGCATAAAAAGCAAGGTGTTAGTAAAAAATATTTATTTAAATGAGTTTTTATTAAAATGCAACTGTTTAAAAATCTTACCTTCTATTACGCAAAAATGAATGCAAAGCCTGATTAATCCATGTTTTATTAAAGATTAATCAGGCTATCGGGTGAAAAAAAAGTTTTGGAAGGCTATGAAATAATTAGCCCTATTGATTAATGCAAATTAAAACACACTTTATTGTTGTTCTATGTATCTTTCGCTTAACCGCCAGAGTTTTGGCTCGTATGTTTTTCCATTTTTCATAGCTTCTTCCACTTCTTTTTTTATATCTTCATCTATCCAAAAGTAGCAAGACATAGGGTTGAAGATGAATTCATCATCAGCATATTTTAGGTTGCCCCATGAAGGAAAACGCACCCATTTCCACATTGCAACTCTTCTAAAAGGTATGTAACAATCAGGAATTATTAAAGCATCTTCATGCACTAAACGTTGAATTGCTTTTGAGTTTTCAGATAAAACAGCAAGGTCTCCCGATTTTTTTTCTATTTCAAGGAGTTTTTCCATTTGTTCGCTTTTATATCCATAGAAGTTGTTTGATGGGGCTATGTCAGCATTTTTACTAGAGAAGTCATCCCAATAAGTTGGACAATACCATGTGGACATGCCACCATACCATGCTTGAAAGTTTTTGTTTAAAACAGCATTAAAAGCACCTTGTTGCATCATTTTTAATTCAATTTCTACGCCAGCTTTTTTTGCTTGTTCTTTTAATATTGTAAGTCTTTCAGTGTGGCTAGCATTTGAATAAAGAAGTTCAAAACTTGCCCTCTCTTCCTTTTCGTTTTTTCTTATTCCGTCATTACCAATGATAGAATAGCCTGCCTCACTAAGCATTTCACCTGCTTTCTCTGCATTAAAATTTGGCTTTTTAATTGTGTGATCGTCAAAATCATAGCCACCCCAAAGATGACCTATTCCAATATTGTGATATCTTGTATATTCTCCATATAGAGCATTATCTATCATGCCTTGTATATCAATTGCATAATATAGTGCACGCCTAACTTTAACATCACTTAAAAAGCGAGTTTTTAAGTTAAAATGAATGCCTTGAGCACCTTTTAATGGTACTAAATTAAATACCCACCTATCTATGTAGCCATTAGCAATTTTTTCATTTCCTGCTGCAGTTTTCCATTCTTGTGGGTCGTTTAGCTTATAGCTATATAACTCTCCTTTATAAAAATGTTCTTTTTCAATATCTTGTCCACCTGTAATTACTTTATATTCAATTCTATCAAAATTGGCAATGCCGTTTCCCAAAACTTTGTGCCCCCACCAATCTTTTACTTTTTCATATACTAAAAGCTTACCTTGCACATTTTCATCTTCTTTCATAACATAAGGTCCTGTAGTAGGTAAGAACTTATAGTTATATTTTTTATACCATTCTTTTTCTATTCCATTTGGAAAAGCATGTTTTGGAAGAGGAAACATGTTAAGATATAAAAGCAGTGTGTAACTTGGAAGCTGTTCTTCTTCTAAACTAGTTACTTTAATGCAATAATCATTTATTTTTTCGACTTTCTTTTCTGACCAATATTCACTTATAAAAGGGTCTTCAACATTTGGGCTGGTCATTGCTTGATGATAAAAAACGAAGTCGTCAGCAGTGCAAGGCTTTCCATCAGACCATTTCATGTCTTCTCTAAGTTTAAAGTATATGGACTTTCCATCTTTAGAAAATGCCCAATGACTACAAGACATGGAGTAGTACTGAATGTTTTCTATATTGATGTCAACAAGATATGGGCTTAATGCCATAATGCTATAATGCTTTGAATTGCTTTCTGGACCAAAAAATCTAAATGTTGAAGGGTATTCGTCTATTGCTTCTTTCCAAATGCCACCTTTTTTGCATAATGGAGAGCTTAAATCTGGGGTGAGTGAATATAACCATTCTAAGTCTTCTTGAACTCCATCCACTTTTAAGTTAGGGTCCACTTTGATATTTGCACCAAAAGATTTTGAACTTACTTCTTTTGCTTCTTTCATTGTTTCAGTTTCATATCTTTCTAATGCAGACATGGATTTATTTTCAATATCATTACTAGAAGTTTCGTTTTTAGAGTCTCCCCCTTCTTTTGAGCAACTAAAACTTAAAGTAATGATGGATAAAAAGATTGCAATTTTTACAATATATTTCATTAATAATCTCCTAAATGTGTTACTATTAAATAACTTATTATCTATATATTAAAGAAAAATACTAATAATATCAATAAGGTTAGGATAATAGAATGAATGATTATAAGAAAACTGATTAATGGTTAAAAGTTTTCTTAACATAAGACAAGTGGGCTACAAACTAAATTCTAAATTTATATACCTTTTTACATATTCTATTTGTATAATGCCATTTTTTTAAATCATCTACCAAAAGATACAAAAGTGCAATATATAAAAGGTTTTTAATCAATCTTAAAGGCATCACTCTTTATATTTTTCTTTTACTATAATATAATTACAAAACATGGAAAAGATGAAAGGTATAATAAAAAAAATAGAAGAGTTTAAGATAACATTAAAGAATGATTATCTTTTTAAAAGACTTTTAGGAGTAGAAGAAAACAAAGATATATTGAAAGATTTTTTAGAATGTGTATTAGACATACCAGAAGAACAGATTATGGGTCTTGAGTTACTAGATAAGGAGTTAAAGAAAGATAAAGTAAATGATAGACTAGGGATTTTAGATGTAAAGATAAGACTAAAGAATGGGTGTGTAATAGATGTTGAAATACAAGAATTTTGGGATGCCTCGTTTGTAGGAAGAACATTATTTTATTGGGCAAAAATGTATATAGAGGACTTTAAGGAAGGTGAGTCTTATTCTGTGCTTAATAAGTGTATTACAATAAACATAGTGGGAAAAGGCTTTAATCTTAATGATAAAGTACATTCAAAATATATACTAAAAGAAGAAAAGACAAATGAAAAGCTAACAGATATATTGGAAGTGCATTTTCTAAATTTAGAGAAAGTAGAAGAGATATGGAAAAAAGAGGAGATAAGGAAAGATAGGTTAATTAAATGGTTAAAGTTTATAAATAGTGAAAGCAAGGAGGAAAGAGAGATGATAGCGAGTACATCATTGGCATTAAAGATATTAAATGAAAAAATAGAAGTGTTAAACTTAAATGAAGAAGAAAAAGCGATATATGAATCAAGGATGAAGTTAAAAAGTGATATAGCAAGTATTTCTGAAAGTCGCTTTAATGAAGGCATTAAAGAAGGAGTTAAAAAAGGTTCTTATGATGCTAAAATTGAGACTGCCCGTCTTATGAA
>CAUUIE010000034.1:0-18658 GCA_963545065.1 uncultured Treponema sp. | reverse complement strand
TTTAAATACGCTTTTCCATCTATCTTTTTTTAACGTTTTTTATTAAACTTAAATATATGTATGTTGGAATAAGAGTTTGAACTTAAGTCTTATCAAGCCACCACAAATTAGCCATGATTAAAAAAGCGGTAACAATTCTAATACAGACTACAAAAGGGAAATACTCTAAAGATTAAAATTAGAAAAGAGTAGTAAAAGCTAAAAAATAGAATAGAAAAAGGTCTTTTTTTATGTTAGACTTCAAGAACTTAACTTGAAAAAACCTAATATGTGAAAAGACATTATGTGGGTTCTATTATAATTATATTACATTGCCTATTAATTTCAAAAAGACATTATGAAAAAAAACGATTTGTTATTATATAAAAACAGACCTGCAATCCTAAAAGATTTTGATAAAGATAAAATTGTAATAGAGATGGAAGGGGAAAGAAAAAAGATAAGAGAAAAGGATGCTTTTCTCTTAGCAGAAGATGTAGGCTCTTCTATTTTAGATGTGCTTTCTGCCACATGCCCTCCTTGCAATTTTGCTGAAGGAATTGAGCTATTAGAAGGTGAAAGCCATTCTTTTTCATCTCTTGCATCTCTTTTTTGGTCTTCGCTACCAAAAGCTTCGTATTATGCGGCATATCTTCTTGTCTCTTCCTCTCCTTTTTTTCTTATAAAGTCTCCTAATGAAATATTAGTTCGCACAAAAGAAGAAATAGAAAAAATAGCAAAACGGGAAGCAGAAAAAGAGAATATCCAAAATGAAGTAAACGATTTTTTGCAAGTGTTAAAAACACTTGATTCAAAACATGCCCCAACTAATGTAGATTTATTAAGATTTGCTCCTTTTTTTCAAGACATAGAAGAGGTTGCCCTTGGAAAAAAAGATAGGTTGCGTCTTATTAAAAATAAAAATATGAGTATGGAAAAAGCTCATAGCATTTTGTTAAAAGCTTCCTATTGGTCAATATTAAAAAACCCATATCCTTATAGATATAACAAAATAATGGGGCAGTGCAAAAAGAAAATAGAAAGAAACATTATAGAAGAAAAATATAGTGACCTTACATATATGAAAAGCTATGCAATAGATAACAAAGAAACGTTAGACCCAGATGATGCCATCTCTTATGATGGCACGCATCTTTGGATTCACATTGCAATACCTGCAGATACTATTGAAGTGTCTTCAGAATATGGCGAACTTCTTTTACAAAGGGGTAGGAGTCTTTATTTTCCAGATGTAACACATTATATGATGGGAAAAGAAGAAACTGATATGTTTGCAATTGCTATTAAAAACCCATCCTATGCTTTATCTTTTAAATTGAAATTAGATGATAGTGCAAATATAAAAGACGTGGAAGTTATAAGAAGCAAAATAAATGCTAAAAGGCTTACATATGAAGAGGCGACACGAGCAAAAGATGAGCCTTTTTTAAAACCTTTTTTTGAAATTGCAAAAGCTAACTTTGAAAAAAGGAAAAAAGGTGGCTCTCTTTCTATAGATATTCCAAAAGTAAATGTCATCTTAAAAGATGATGTAGTTTCTATTTTTCCACATGTAGAAGATGAAGCTTTTTTAATGATTAAAGAAATGATGCTTTTAGCAGGAGAGGCTGCAGCATTTTTTGCATTCAAAAATGGCATTCCTTTTCAGTATATTAGCCAAATGCAGCCTGATAATATGCCAAAGAAAATTGAAAGGGGGCTTTCAGGAGAGTTTCAAAAAAGGCGTTATATGAAAGGCAGAAGTGTAAGCACAACTCCTTTGTCTCATGCAAGCTTAGGACTATCTATGTATGCCCAAGTTACAAGCCCACTAAGGCGTTATGGAGACTTGATTGCACAAATGCAACTTTTGCACCATATCGATAAAAAGCCTTATATTCCTACAGATGAGCTTTTTGCAAAAATTGCAATGGGAGAGATTTCTAATAAAGATGCACAATTGGCTGAAAAGTCTTCGTTTAAACATTTTGTTTTAGTCTATCTATTGCAAAATCCTAATTGGACTGGAAGAGCAACTATTGTTAGCTTGCAAGATGAAAAAGCTATTATTTTTGTGAATGACTTAAGCTTAGAAAGTGAGCTATATTTAAAGTCAAAAAGAAACCTTAATGATGTTTTAAATGTGAAAGTCTTAAACATAGATTTGCCTAATCTTTTAGTGGTGTTTAAAGAAATAGAATAATTTTAAAGTTTTTGTTTTAAGCTAAAATAATTTTGGAGGAAATGTATGGTGAAAAATAAAGCATTATTAATGACTGTTTTAAGCATTTTAATAGCTTCTTTAGTTTTTTCATTAAATAGTTCTACTATTAATGAAAAAACTCTTAAAAATACTGTTTGGGAAGTAATAAAAGAAAATGATAAAATTTATCCTGTAAAAGTGCAAGTAAAAGGCGTAAAAAGCACTACATATAGTTATATTTACTTTACTTCCAACAAGATGCACATAATTTTTAATACAAATACAGATTTATATGGAGACAACTATTTCAATGGAGTTAATAAAGATTGCATAATTGATAAAACAATCAAAATAGATAACAATGTTTCAAATTACTATATTGATAAGGATATTTTTAATCATGATATTTTAACAATAGAAAACATTCCATTAGGAGCTACCATAAAAAATATAATTTGTAAGAAAGTAATAGATAGCAAAATAATAGAAAAAGTAAAAAGTCTAGCTTAAGTAGTCTTTCTTTTAAAGAGCTTAAATATTTTATCAATTCTTAAACTTAAAGTATTTGCATATTGTCTTATTACTAGTCATTTTTAATGACAATTTTTAAAATGCATCTAAAAGTACTATTATGTTTTAACCTTGATTTTTAGATTAAATAATGTTATATTTAAAGCATTTATAGGGATATGAATCACATATAAGGAGCTTTAAATGAAAAGGTTAAGTTTTGTTTTTTGTTTAATGTTTTTGTCTCATCTAGCCTTTGCAGAAGGTTTTAAACTTTCAGGTGGTATAGGCTTTTCTTATATGAATCATTATGCTATGTCTAAATATAGTGTGGACAATGCATTAAAAGATATTTCAGAAAATTCTACAACAAAAAAGATGTATAATTCTATGATGGTAGGGCTTGATTTAAAGTTTGGTGGAAATTTAACTTATAATGAATTTGGTGGCTATCTTTCTATAAATGTAGGCATGCCTTATAAAGTTTCTATGATTGCCCCATCCCCTATTGATGTTTTATTAAATGCAACAACATTAAATAAGCTAAACTCTTCTTTAATTACAGATAGCCAGCTAGGTCTTTATGTAAACTTATTTTCAAAGTCTCCAGTGCAACTTTATTTTGGAACAGGTGTGGCATTTAACTGGGTTAAGTCTCAAAGAGAATTGTCTAGTTCTTCACTTTCCAAATTGCATAATCAAGATGGCTCGTTATTAGATGTTTCTAAAATAGCAAGTGTTAGTGAGCAGTCGAATACTAAAATGGTGGGAATAGGCTCAATAATTGGGCTTACTTGTTATTTTTCTGAAAGCATTGGTTTTTTCTTTTCTATTCATGATTCTTTTTACTTTTATGATATGGGAAGTGATTCTACACTAATAGGAAAGTTTTCAAACGGTAATGATTTTACCTATAGAATTGCAAAAGACGGAAAGATTACTAACGATAATATTTCAACTTTTGGTAAAAATACATACACAAATAACTTTGGTGTAAAGGCAGGTTTTTCTTTTAGAGTGTAATAATTTTAAAGGTTGGAAAAATGCTTAAAAAGTTTAATGCTAAAATGAAAATGTGCTATATTTTAGTGATAGTGTAGATATTTTTCTTTCATTTTGTAGCTATTTTTCCATTAGTTAAAATATATTTAGGAATTATTTGGCTACAAAATGAAATTTAGAGTATCTTTGTTTTTATTGTCTTTTTTTTTAACTTCCTATCTTTTTTCTTCTAAAAATGCTGTCTCTATTTCTCCTATCTTTTTAATGCAATCGATTAACACAAAAGTTAAACATGATGATTCTAAAACTAATGAAGACTATAAAAAGATAGTTAAATCTTCTTCTACTGATATTTATAGTGATTCTGTTTTTGGTTTTGGTCTTTCGTTAGATTTTAATGCTGACTTTTTATATTTCTCTTTTGCTTTTGCCTTCCCTCATAGCTTTAAAACACAGTTTATTAATGCAGAACTTACCCATTCAAAATATAAATCTGTTATAGGCACAATAGAAGTAGGGCTTTGTTATAAAACTTTTGAAGGAAAGCCATATAATCTTATCTTTCAGTTAGGGTTAGGGTTTATGGCATTTCATGTTAAAGCAACAGGTGATGTGCCGGATAGTAGGAAAATATCACATACTAGAACAGATTTAATGTTGGGATTGGGGGGAAATATAGTATTTACATATTATTTTAATAAAGTTATTGGAATTTATTTTGGAATTGGTGATATGTTTCACTTTATGAATCTAAAAACATATCGTATAATAGAGTTTAGTACAGGTAGTCTTGTATTTGAGGAGAAGATTAAGACTGAAAATTTTAATGCAATAAATACTTTTGCCAATAGCTTTAGTGTGAAAGCAGGATTATCCTTTGCTTTTTAAAAGATATCTTAAATTTAAGATTTATAAGGGGTTTTTTATGAGTACTACTACAAAGGACATTAGAACATTAGCAATAGCAGGGCACAGTCAATCAGGAAAGACTACATTCCTTGAACGTCTTCTATATTTTTCATCTGTTATAGACAAGGCAGAAACAGTTGAATCTGGTAAAACTACATCAGATTATACAGCTGAAGAAATTGAAAGAAAAATATCAGTTTATTCATCTTTTTCACATATACATTTTAAAGATAAGGTTTTTAATTTTTGGGATACACCAGGTCTTTCAGGTTTTGTAGGAGAAGTAATTTTAGCCTTTCGTTCTTCAGAAATGGGCTTAATTATGTTAGATGGACGTGTTGGTGTCCAAATTGAAACAATTAAGTTTTGGAGAAATCTAAATAGTAGAAATAAGGCAAGGATTATTTTTGCCAATAAGATGGATGATGCAAAAGCAAATTATGAGCATTGCATAGAAGATGTTAAAAGTCAGTTTGCTGTGAATGCTTTTCCCATTACAGTGCCTTTCTATGAAGGTGGTGTTTTTAAAGGTGTTATAGATATTCTTCATGGAGTAGCCTATGTAATGGAAGGAAATAAAGAAAAAGAAGTGGCAATTCCCGATGAGTATGCACAATTATATAAGGAAAAGCTTGAGCTTTTGGCTGCCGCTAGTGCTGAAGGCGACGATGAGCTTATGATTAAATTTATTGACGAAGGAGAATTAAGTCCTGAAGAAATTTCTAAGGGGTTAGCTTTAGGAATTAAAGATAATAGGATTGTGCCTTTTTTCTCAGGTTCTGCATTATTAGGTTCTGGTATCACTAGTGTTTTAAGGTTTATTGACGAGATAGTGCCTTCAAGCGAAGGTGCCCTTGAAAGAGCTTTAAATAAAGATGGAAAGGCAGTTTCTGTTAAGGTGGATGAGAAAGCTCCCTTTTCAGCTTTGGTGATAAAAACATCTAACGATCAATTTTCTGGAAAGCTAACTTTTGTTAAGGTAGTTACAGGTATATTAACACCTGATAGTGAGGTGTATAATTTAAGAGAAGAAAAAAAAGAAAGAATTGGAAAGTTATATAAAAGTATTGGTAAGAAAATGGTTGAAGTGTCTTCTTTGCCTGCAGGTGATGTGGGCGTTATTTCAAAACTTAATTTTACTAAAACTAATGACACTTTAGCGTTTTCTATTGATGAAGCCCTTCCTTTTGTTAAGCTAAAAACACCTGAGCCTATATATTCTATTGCAGTTTCTGCAAAAGAGAAAAAAAATGAAGATAAGATTACAGAAAGTCTTTATAAGGTATGTGAAGAAGATATGACTGTTTCTTTTGTTTTTAATCCAGAGACAAAACAAAATGTTCTTTCAGGCATGGGAGATTTGCATACAGGTATTATTTTATCCAAAATAGAAAAGCAAACCAAAGTGGAAATAATCACTTCTTTCCCGCGTATTGCATATAGAGAAACTATTCAAAGAAAGGCACAAGCAGAGTATACCCATAAAAAACAATCAGGGGGGCACGGTCAGTTTGGTCGTGTAGTTCTTTCTATAGCACCACTTCCTAGAGGAGAAAAATATAGTTTTACTAATGCTGTTTTTGGAGGTGCAATTTCCAAAGGATATATTCCCGGTGTTGAAAAGGGTGTTTTGGAAGCAATGGAAAAAGGTGTTTTGGCAGGATATCCTGTAGTGGATGTGGCTGTTACTGTTCTTGACGGTAAAGAGCATCCTGTGGATTCTTCTGAAATGGCGTTTAAAATTGCAGGACGAAATGCTTTTAGAAATGCTATGAAAGAAGCAGGACCTGTTCTTCTTGAACCAATTATGAATTTAACTGTGTATGTAGAAAGTGCGTATTTAGGAGATATTATGAGCGATCTTTCTTCAAGACGCGGTAGGATATTAGGGCAAGATTCGCTTAGCAATGGAATTGAAGAGCTAAGAGCACAAGCTCCACACAAAGAACTTTTGAAGTATGCAATAGATTTGCGTTCTATGACTAGTGGAACTGGTTCTTTTGAAATGTCTTTCGATCATTATGATCCTATTTCTGGTAAAACTGCAGAAGAAGTTATAGTAGCTGCAAAAGCATTTATGGAAGAAATAGAAGATGCTTAAAGAGGTTTCATAGGATTAAAATGAGCTATCATATTATGTTAGCTCATTTATAAGTAATGTTTGAAAGTATTATTTTATATCAATTTATTTTCTAAAGCTACTTTTAATAGTTTAGCGTTCCATGGGTTTTGTTTCATGAATTTATCTCGCATAGATGTGTCATACATAAAGCTTGTTGCACTTTGCATTACTTTTGATGCCTTGCTTAAAAAAGCCAATGCAACTCCTGAAGGCTCTCCATCTATTTGGCATTGTCCTTTGTAGCATAAATATAGATAAATTGAAGAATTGTTGTCTTTAGAGTATAAACTTTCCATTGCAATATTAGATAAGGTAGTTAAATACTTTTCTCTTTCTAATTTTTCTATGTTAGTACTAATTATAATCATATAATAGTTATAAAAACTTTCAAATAATCTTTCACTTATAGTTTTTTTATAAATATTGTACCATGCAAAATCCTCTAAAAAAGAAAAAGAGTTAATTTGTAGCTTTGTATCAGATAAGAGCTTATTATAGTTTTGCTTTAAGGTATCAATTTCTTTATGTTTTTCTTTTAACTTTTCTGGATCATCACTAGATAATATATAAGACTCCATGTAAAAAAGTATTGCTTCAACATTGCTAGATATGTATTTCTGTAATATTTTTTGTCCTTTTTCAATTTTACCATCATATACTAATGCTCTAGCATACCAAATAGTGGAAAGATTTTGAAATTCTTGAAAATACAAATTTGCAAAGTCTTTTGCTAATTTAAAAAACACACTTGCTTTATTTCCTTCACCTATTTCAATATATAATCTTCCTTGAAGGAAAAGATAGAAAACTTTCCATTCTTGTCTAAAGGACAAAGATATATAATTACCCAGTTCTTGCAAGATAGAAAAGCTACTTTTTAAATCTTTTTGTAAGAAAGATACAATACTTAAAAATAATAAGGCTTCACATATAAATGCATCATTTTTAGTTTTTTTTGCCAATTCTAATGCATAAATACAGTATGTTAATGAATCATTTATGTTATTATTTTTTAAGAAAATGAAAGCTAAAAGCGACACACTTTTATATTCACCAGATAGTATAATATTTTTTTTAAAATAGGCATTAATATCTTTAGTTATTGCAAGAGCTTTATTTAAAGCTCCTTCTTTTTCTAATTTAACTGCAAGTTTATATTTATTAATAATATCTATATTATCAAAAACAGTTTTATCATAATTTTTTTTAGGCAATTCAATAAAACAATAATGTGTTTCATAATTAAAAAATATATCTATTATCAATTTCTCTTTATATTCAAAATTAAATAAATTGAAAATATCTTTTAAGCCTATGCTACTAACAATTTCTGCTTTTTCATATTTATTAAATAAAAATTGTGCAATATACATATGTAATTTTTCTTTTTTATTTTTAATTTTTTTTTCAATATTTTTAAAAGCAATGTCTTTATATGAAAAAACATAATTAGCTTGAACAATTATATCTGTTTTAGCCATGATCCCTATAATTTCTTCAAAAGCCATACTGTGTGTAATAGTAAAAAAGAAATCTCTAACTTCATCACAAAAAATAAAATTACGTGAATATAGCAATAAATATATTAATTCAAGTAAATCTTCAGGAATTGTTTCTATATCAAATTTATTATTATTAATGATAGATATCTTAGCATCTCCTATTATTTGTTTTAACTTTTCTGCTTCGTTATAATTTTTTTTGTCATTACTATCAATATAAATATCTATTTTGTCATATTTGTTGATTGCCTTATATATTTTTAAATACAATTTAACGTAAATAATAAATGCATCAAGAAAATATTTAGGCAAGGATGAATTAAATCTATTTTTTGAAAAAAAAGATAAACTGGAACGAGTTTCAAAATATGTTTTTTTTTCTATCTCTGATAATATTTCAATACTACTTTCAAATAATGGATGTAATAAAATAAAATTATATAATGCTTTTATATAATTTTGTCCATTTTTTATTATAAGAGTATGCTTTTCTTCGCCATTTAAATTTATTGTTTTTTTTAAATTTTCAAAAAATATAAAACTTTCACATAGTGCTAAAGAAGATGATTGTATATTAGAAATTGAAATGTATTTTTTTAAAAAATTAGTCGCCTTAGAACCTATTAGTAGTTTGTTATAATGAAAACTTATATTTTTTAATTGAGTGATAAGATCAATAATACTTTCAAAGTTTTTAGTATTAGAAAAATGTTCTACAATAATCTTAATTTCATTGATTTTATTATAAAATTGTGAAAGAGATAAGGAAATGGAATATAAAAATCTAACAACAAAAAAAACAGGTGAAACACCTGAATCATCAAAAAAATAAAAAGAAGAATCTCTTTTTATAATTTTCTTGCATCCATTTTCCATAGCCAAAGCTTCTATGTTATTATAAAATTTATTAATTAAAACAGGATGAATTTTTTTTATTTGATGTTCATATGGAAGATGCACACATACACAAAACATAATATTCTATGGCTGTATAATAGTTTTAGCAGAAATTATTTCATCAAGCTATAATTTCTTCCTTTTTTACCATTTTTTTCCATTCTCCAATTTTTTTTTCTTTTAACTTTTCTAATAATTTTCTATCTTTTGAACTATTTATATAGTGTTCAATACATACTTGTACATTTTTTTCAAGCTTGATAAGTTTTTCTTGGAGTTGAAGCTTTTTTATTTTTAGTCCTCTCACATAGTTTTCTGTAGAAAATAAAATATTAATATCTAAATCTTTAGAAAAAAGGTAAGATGCTTCTTTTATTTTTAAATCTAAATCTTCTATAGCAATTTTCACAATATCTCGCTCTCCAACAGCACGACTTAAAGCAACCTCCGCTTCTTTTTCGTGAAATTCACGCATAGACAACACATTATTCAAAGAAAATTCAAACCTTTTCATATAATTTTCTAACTTTGTTGTAAAGAAGTATTTCCGGCAAATGCTATCTCATTTTCTGGAATATCTATTTCAGTAATTTTTCCTAATTTTTCCAATGTATCTTCAATATTTGCTTTTTCATCAATATTCTGTACTAAAAAATCATATATGAGAGAATATTTCCCTATTGCTGCATCTAATTCTGGATTGCTTCCTTTTTGATATGCTCCAACAAGAATCATATCTTCAGAATCTTTATATTTTGCTAATAATCGTCTCATTTCAAAACTTGCTTTAGTAACCATTTCTGTAGAAACACGTTTAGAAAGACGAGAAATACTAGACAAAACATCAATAGCAGGATATTGCCCACGTTGAGCAAGTTTTCTAGCTAAAACTATATGTCCATCAAGAATACCTCGTACAGCATCAGATATAGGCTCATCCATATCATCACCATCCACAAGTACAGTATAAAAAGCTGTAATTGTTCCTTTATCAGATGTACCACTTCTTTCCAATACTTTAGGTAGAGTTTCAAAAACACTAGGTGGATATCCTCTTGTTTTTGGCACTTCACCACGAGATAAGCCTATATCTCCTTGTGCTTTAGCAAAACGAGTTATAGAGTCAAACAATAACATTACATTAAGACCTTGATCTCTAAAATATTCTGCTACAGCAGTGGCAACATACCCTCCCCTAAGGCGAGCAATAGGAGTTTGATCAGAAGTAGAGACAACAATTACAGACCTTTTAAGTGCCTCACTCCCTAAGTCACGCTCAATAAAATCCATAACTTCGCGCCCTCTTTCCCCTATAAGAGCTATAACATTAATATCAGCATTGGTATTTCTAGCTATCATACCAAGCAATGTAGACTTGCCCACACCAGAACCTGAGAAAATACCCAAACGTTGACCACAACCAACTGCTAAAAGAGCATCAATTGCACGTATACCAGTAACAATTCTTCTATTTATAGGGCGACGCGACATAGGATCAGGTGGTTTTGTCTCAAGTGGATATTTTATAGGAGAATAAGGCTCTTCTTTAAAATCTGCTGCTTTACCTAGTCCATCTATAACACGCCCTAAAAGAGCATCTCCTACTGAAACTTGCAAAACTTCACCACTTGCCACAACCTCATCACCTGTTTTTATGCCTTCTACATTTTCATAGCTCATAAGTTGAACTATATGATCGTGCAAACCTATTACTTCAGCAGGAATACCATCCCTATTATTATCGGTAATAATTCTACAAAGCTCGCCAATTTGAGCTTGAGGACCTTCACTTTCAATAAGCATACCCTGCACTTTTTTAACTTTACCAGTATACTTTATTGGCTCTGTCTCTTTGACAATATTAATATACTTATCAAATAAATCAAGCATTATATCACCCACACACAAACTTTAAACATTCTTTTGTTTTGCCTGTGTCTTTATAGGAGAAACTTCTATAACTTTCTGCTCAAGTTCATGCAATTGACTAGATATTCTAGCGTCTATTGAACCAAAATCAGTCTCTACAACACATCCACCCTGATCAACGCTAACATCTTCTACAACAGTAATATTTTTAACACTTTCGCAACGCTCTAAAAAGTCTTTTATATGTTCTGTTGTCATTTGGACATCCAAAAGATTTACTCTTATTGTTACATCACCTTTACCCTTCACTTTTCTTAAAGCATGAATTACATTGGATGTAACAATATTTTTCTGATTTTCAGAAATTACTTTTACAACTTTACGAGCCAAAAGAAGAACTAAATCAACTATTTGTTGCTCAGTCTCTGAAAGAATTTCTTGTCTTTTTTCCATAGTTTTTTCTACTATAGTATGAAGACGTTCAATTAATCTATTTACTTCTTCCTTTCCTTCTTTAAAACCTTCTTCTCTACCAGAAGTAAATCCTTCATTAAATCCTTTTGTTTCAATCGCTTTCTTATTATTTTCTGTTTCTAAAAGAATATTATCAGCATTTTTTTTTGCTTCTTCCAGAAGTTTTTCTGCCTCTTCTTTTGCACTTTGCAACTTAACTTGGGCTTCATCTGTTTGACGCTTAACCTCATCGAATGCTACCGTCTGTGCATCTTTAATTATCTTTTGGGCTTTTTCATTTGCCTCTTCAAGC
Source organism: uncultured Treponema sp. (assembly GCA_963545065.1). Classification (GTDB taxonomy): domain Bacteria; phylum Spirochaetota; class Spirochaetia; order Treponematales; family Treponemataceae; genus Treponema_B. The sequence continues at coordinate 6,899 of CAUUIE010000034.1, read as the reverse complement.
ATCGCACTCTTTTCTGCTTCCCATTGAGCTTTTAATTCTTCTATTTCTTTTTGTACTACATCTATATTAGGAGATTCATTAACTTCATTTGTTTCATTATTACTAACTTCTATTACCTCTTCAACTTTTTTTTCTTCAAAAGACTTAGCAAGCTGAATCTTTATAACATTACTATTATTTGCAACCTCATTCATATGAAAAATAGTCTTTGCCATAGTCTAATCTCCTTACATATCAGTATTTATAAAAATTAAAAACGAGGTAGTCTCTTTTTAACATATATTATATAAGCTCATCCTCTTCAGAACGTGCAATAACAATTTCACCCTTTTCTTCAAGACGTCTAATAATAGAAACTATTTTTTGTTGCGCTTCTTCTACATCTTTTACACGTATTGGTCCCATAAACTCCATTTCTTCTTTCAACATACTACCAGCACGTTTAGACATATTTTTAAATATCTTATCTTGAACCTCTACATCAACTTGCTTTAATGCTTTTGCAAGTTCATCTGTATTAACTTCACGCAAAACAATACCAATAGCACGATCATCAAGCATAACAATATCTTCAAAGATAAACATCTTCTTCTTTATCTCTTCTGCTAAGTCTGGATCTTCATCTTCAAGAGATTCAATAATTGTTCGCTCAGATTGCCTATCAACTAAATTCAATATTTCAACAATGTTATCAACACCACCAGCTGCTGTGTAGTCTTCACTAGAAATAGTAGAAAGTTTTTTCTCCAAAACTCGTTCCACTTCTCGCAAAACGTCAGGAGAAGTTCTATCCATTGTAGCAATACGGCGAGCAACATCACTTTGAATCTCATCAGGTAAATTTTGTAAAATCTGTGATGCTTTGTTTGGCTCAAGATATGCTAATATAAGAGCAATTGTTTGAGGATGCTCTTGCTGAATAAAGTTAAGCAAATGCCCTGGATCAGTTCTTCTAATAAAATCAAAAGGTCTAACTTGCAATGAACTAGTAAGCCTATTAATAACCTCAGTAGCTTTTTGACCACCAAACGTTTTCTCTAAAACATCTCTTGCATAGTCTATACCACCAGTTGTTATAAAATTCTGAGCCATCATAAGCTCTTGGAATTCTTGCAAAACAGCATCTTTTAGCTCTGATTCGATCGTTTCTATTCTAGCAATTTCAAAAACTATCTTTTCAACCTCATCTTCATGAAGTTGTTCCATTACTTTTGCAGAAATTTCTCCGCCAAGAGATATTAAAAATATAGCAACCTTTTGTCTTCCGGTAAGGGAGTTTACATCTTTATGCTTTTTACTATTACTTTTTTCTTTTGCAGGGGACACAGCCATTTTATTACTCCTCCATTAACCAAGTTCTTATTAATAAAGCCACATCTTCAGGATGCTCTCTAGCAACATTTATTGCATTCTCTTGCAACTCTAGCCTCTTTCTTTCATCAACAGTCATTGCAACTTCTTTATTTGCATTCTCTGCTTCCCACAAAATTCTTTCACGCTCAAGTTGAGCCTGTCGTAATGCTTCCTCTTCTTTAATTCGTCTTCTTCTTTCTCTTTCTCTACTAACAACTCTATAAACGATGAACAATATAAGAAGACCTGCGATACCTGCAAGAGAAATAAGAATAATTTTCTGACGTTGAATACCGCTAAAATAAGCATCATCTTCTTCTTCAAACTGCCCCGACCTATCAAATTGAATATCGCCTACAGTAACTCTATCATTACGAGCAGCATCATACCCTATAGCATCTTGAACTATCTTTTCTGCTTGTTTTCTCTCTTCATCAGACAACTTAACAAACTCTCTTTTGATACCACCATTTTCTATTATAAGATTTCCTTTATTATCTCTTACTTTTCTCCATTGTCCATCAATATTAACTGCAACAGTTCTTCTTCCCATCTGAGGACTTACAACCTCAGATATTTGACTACTACTAACCATTTCATTTTTTTTAACTATGCTTTGCGTAGAACGTCCAGCAATGTTATTCATATCTTTATAAGATGGTGGTGTCTGTCCTTGTACACCCTCAGGTCCTTCAGGATTTGTTCCCTCTCCTTCCCAAGTTGTAGATGCAACTTCTGAAGAAAGAGTAACAGAATGAACAATCTGAGAATCATCGTAAGGAGTATCTGGATTATCAGTTTTCATTTCTGTAGGTAATATTTTTGTTGTTTGTGAAGATTTTTCAGACATATCCATATCAATTTTTATGCTCACTTCTCTTACACGGTCTGTACCATAAATCTTTTGCAAAGCAGTTAATACCTTAATCTCGTATCTATTTTCCATTTTTGCAATCATTTTTTGCTGTTTTTCTATTATAGAAAGTCTATCCAAATCTTTCATTCCTGCAAAATCATTTAATATATTTGAATGATTATCTGAAATAGTAATATTTTCGTCTTGTAAGCCTTCCACAGCAAATTTTAAAAGCTTTTGAATGCCTTCAACTTTTTTTCTGTTAATACTGTTATTAGTTATATCACTTCCGGGACGTGGATAAATAATTACACTAGCAGTAACAGGGTTTTGTTCAGAGGTAAACATAGCATTATCTGGGAGATTAACTACAACGCTAGCATCGTCTACATCATCCAATGCTTTTATATGTCGCCTAACTTCTTCTATAACCGCACGGCGTAAATCCACCTTTCTTTCAAAGTCAGTACGTGTCCAACGCTCAACATTAAAAATATCCCATGGACTCGTATCTTTTGGAATTAAGTCCTCACGTATCAAAAGACTTCTCATTTTTCTAGCAACTGTTACATCTGACACATAAACCACACCATCGGTAACAGTTGCTTTAATATTCTCTTCATTTAATCTTAATATTATTTTATCAAGTTGGTTTTGATCTGTTATCTTAACATCAAGAACAGGCACCATAGGAGAAGAGGAAGACCATGAAAAAAGAGTAACAAACAAAACAATCCCTGTAAGAACCACTCCAACAAGAATCGCCTTTTGTATCTTAGTCCACTTTTTCCAGCTTCCTCCAACCTTATCTTTAAAACTCTTTAACCATTCCTTCATACTCCCCACCTTTCCTTAAAAACATGCAATATCATAAAATTATGAAAAACTTCTTTTAAGTATGCCTGAATCTCCTGCAAACTCAGTAAAATAACTTCAAAACACAATCTTATTTTTCATTATCTTGTTGTGGTAATATCATTCCAAGCTTTAATAGCTTTATCAATAATAGTCTGTGTTATCTTTAATGATAAACTTGCCTCAGCCATAGAAATTGTAACATCATGAGGGTCAACTGATTCAGGAGAGACAATCATTCTCTCGGTTAATTCATCAACCTTTGTTTGTTTGGCATTCATCATATCAAAAGCCTTTAATAAGACCTGCTCAAAATTCTGACCTACAGGATTTTGAGAAAGCTCAATATCATTAGTAGACGAAACCATATTTTGTCTAAAATTAGGCACTTCTATAGAACTTATATCCACCTTCTCACCAACACCCTGCACTTTATACATACTTGCAACATTTTTATACTCAGGAATATTCAAAGCAAAATTACTAATACCATCAACACGCATTTGTTACATCTCCAAAATTATTTAATAATATCTAAAGCCCTATGGAACATATCTTTGGCACCCTGAACTACTGCGACATTTGCATCATAAGCCCTAGAGGCAGAAATTAAATCTACCATTTCTGTAACTACATCCACATTAGGATACTCAACAAAACCTTTGCGAGGACCTGTTTGTATAGCATCTGCATTATTAGGATCATACACCCACTTAGAATCTGATGTATCTTTTTCAATTCCTACAACTTTAACTCCTGTACCCATTCCTCTATGAAGTGAAGATGGAACAAAGGGAGTCTTCCAATCAATTCCTGATTTTCTTTGTGCTAAAATAACACGACTTCTTTTAAAAACGCCCCCTTCTGGAGTCCTTGTAGTAGAAACATTTGCTATATTATTAGAGATAACATCTGTTCTAAGACGTTCAGCACTCATTCCCGTAGATGCAATATTTATACTTGTAAATAATCCCATAATAACCTCTAAATATTAATTATTACTTTAATACAGATTGAACTTGATTATATTCAAATGCAGAAACTTGAGCTAATAACTGATATTGCATTTGAATTTTTAACACATTCATAGCTTCTTCTTCTGCATCCACATTGTTACCATTAGCTTTAGAAGACGAACTATAGTCTAAAGCAACAAAGGGCTTAACAGTTTTATAGTCTATAACATTACTAGATTTTATGTGCAAAGGATGATTAGTTTTCATTTCAAACGAATTATTTTCATTTTTTTCAGAATCAAATGCACGCTTTAGCTCAGTTTCAAAATTAACAACACTGCGTTTAAATCCTTGCACTCCAGCATTTGATAAATTATTTGCTGTTACATTATAACGTAGTAAATTAACATCTAATGCTCTATGTAAAACATCAGTTGTTTTCCTAAAACTACCAAGACTCATAGTTTAATCTCCAATCAATAAATATAAATTATGACTATTCTAAAGTTCTATCGGCAAAATAAAAATATCCTTAATGAAAAATTAATAGATTTATTAGTATTAATAGATAATAATAGCCTTCAACATACTAAAAAAGTAATGCTGAAAGCTATAAAATATATGGAAAACAAATATAAATTATAATATATATCTTGATAAATCCCTATCTTGAACAATGCTTTTCAGTCTTTCATCCACATAAGAAATATCAATTTTCACTTCCTTGCCTTGCATTTCGCTAGCGTTAAAAGAAATTTCTTCAAGTAACATTTCTATAATAGTATGAAGACGCCTTGCACCAATGTTTTCCATTTTTGCATTAAGTTCTTCTGCAAGAGCACTCATTCTTTCTATCGCATCATCAGTAAAGGTTATTTTCACCCCTTCAGTATTTAAAAGAGCAGAGTACTGCTTTGTAAGCGAGTTCTTAGGTTCAGTTAAGATTTTTTTAAACTCTTTAGCATGTAAAGATTCAAGTTCCACTCTTAAAGGGAAACGCCCTTGAAATTCAGGAATTAAATCACTTGGTTTAGAAACGTTGAAAGCACCAGCTGCAATAAATAAAATGTGGCTCGTATCTATAACACCAAGCTTTGTATTCACTTTAGAACCTTCTACAATTGGCAAAATATCTCGCTGAACGCCTTCCCTAGAAATATCTATATTATGATGATCAGCTTTAGATGCTACTTTATCTATTTCATCAATAAAGATAATTCCCATCTGCTCCACTCTATATTTTGCTTGCTCTGTAATTTTATCATTGTCTACCATTTTATCAAGTTGATCAGACAATATAATCTGTCTAGCTTCTTTAATGGTAACGCTTTTTCGCTTAGTTCTTTTTCCTCCCATCATCATATTTGTAATATTATTCATTGCTATTTCAATGTCTTCTATATTAGAACCACCTGCAAAAAATTCAAAAGAAGGAGCATTTGAAGATCTATCACTTTTCACTTCAACAATTCTATCTTCTAATTCTCCATTAATCAGCATTTTACGAAATTTTTCTCTGGTTGTCATTTCATCTTCTACTGGAGCAAGAGAAGTATCATCTGTAGAATTTTCATCATCAGTATTACCTAAATGCTTAGCCTTCTCAGATGGAAGAAGAAGATCAAGAAGCACTTCTTCAGTACTTTTTTCTGCCTTAGCACGCACTTCTTCCTGCATTTCAGATTTAACAATAGAATATCCTACAGCAGTGAGATCTCTAATCATAGATTCCACATCACGTCCTACATATCCTACTTCAGTATATTTTGTCGCTTCAACTTTTAAAAAAGGAGCCCCAGACATTTTTGCAAGACGACGAGAAATTTCAGTCTTCCCTACACCTGTAGGTCCTATCATTAAAATATTTTTAGGAGAAATCTCATCTCTTATATCTTCCGGTAAATGAAGACGCCTACTTCTATTTCTTATCGCAACAGCAACAGCTCTTTTTGCTTTTGCTTGCCCAATTATATACTTATCAAGTTCCTCCACAATTTGTTTTGGAGTTAAGTCGTTCAATTTCAAATTCATTATAATTCCTCCACAATAATATTACTATTTGTGTAAATGCATATCTTACTAGCAATTAATAAACTTTCTTTAGCTATATCTTTTGCACTTAAATTGCTATTTTTAAGCAATGCAAGAGCTGAAGCATATGCATAATTTCCACCAGAACCTATAGCAATTACATCTTCTTCAGGTTCTATAACATCTCCATTACCAGAGATAAACAAAATAACATTTTTATCTGCAACTAAAAGAACTGCTTGCAAATTTTTTAACATTTTATCCATACGCCATTCTTTTGCAAGTTCAACCGCAGAACGCGTTATATCTCCTGAATATTCCTTTAGTTTTGTTTCAAATTTTTCAAATAATGTAAAAGCATCGGCAGTTGCACCTGCAAAGCCTGCAAGTACTTTACCATCATAAAGGCGTCTCACTTTCTTTGCATTCCCTTTCATTACAGTTTCACCTAAAGTAACCTGCCCATCTCCTGCCATAGCCACTTCACCGTCTTTTTTTATTGCAAGCACTGTAGTTGACCGTATCCTTTTCCCTTTCATAACTTCCTCCAAAAATGAAAAGCCTATAAACCAAGCTTAATAATTATAATTTTTTATGAATGTGGATGAGCTTTTTTATAAAGCTCATACAAACTCTTTTCTGTAATATGAGTATATATTTGAGTTGTAGAAATACATTCATGCCCTAAAAGTTCTTGAACTATCCTTATATCAGCTCCACAAGTAATAAGTGTTGTTGCAAAACTATGTCTAAAAGAATGAGGGGAAAGTTTTTTCATTTGAGGCATTAAAATGCCATACCTTTTAATTATATAATTCACCCCCCAAATAGAAAGACGACCACCTCTT
>CAUUIE010000033.1:0-18945 GCA_963545065.1 uncultured Treponema sp. | reverse complement strand
TTAGTAATGCTGTGCAAGAGGTTGCAGAGATTACTCAAAAAAACAAAGAAAGCATCGCCTCCCTTGTTATGGAAGTGTCTAAGTTTAAGGTGTAAAAGAACTTGAGGTGATTATATAAAAACAAAAGGAGAGGGGAGTGTTTGTAGATTCTCATAATCATTTGTTAGATTATCTTGAAAAACTTTATAAAAAAGATAATTTTACAAAAGAAGAATTGCTTTTAGCATATGACAATCTAGAAGTGATTTTTTGTACCTCATCTAATGAAGAAATTAGATTCACTAAGCAAGAGGCGATTTGTAATTTACTTAATTCTAACGTGCATCCCTTTCATTCTTTTGGTATTCATCCTCAAGCTCCTTCACTATTAGAGATTCCATTTTTAGAAAAATTATTAAAATTAAAAAAAATTGTAGCTATAGGTGAGTGTGGTTTTGATCTTTTTGATGATAAAAATCGCTTAACTATAGAACAACAAAAAGAGGTTTGGAATATTCAGCTTGAATTAGCAATTAAATATGATATGCCAATAATAATTCATTGTAGGCATGCTTTACATCTTATTTTTAAATCTACTTTATCTTTAAAAAAAATAAAAGCTGTTATCTTTCATGGTTGGGCAGGCAGTTTTTTAGAAGCTACTTCAATATTAAAAAGAAAAATAAATGCTTATTTTTGTATTGGTAAAGCCTTGTTAAGAGGACAAAAATCGCAAATAGAAATGGCAAGCAAGTTTGAATTAAAACACCTTTTAACAGAAACTGATGCCCCGTATATGAAGCTTAAAGATGAAAATTATTCTAAACCTTGTGATATAAAAATAGTTTCTAATTATACATCTCTTTTAAGGAAAATAAATACACAAGAATTAAACAAGCAACTTTATGAAAATTTTCAAAATGTTTTTTTGATTTAAAATTGGATCAGAATTAATTATTGATGCAAGATTAATGTTTCTTGATGATTATACGTTTTTTGTTATTTGATTTGCTTTCTTTATGTGTGGATACTTTAACTTTCTTCCAGGACTCTTCAATTTTGTTTTTATTTGCTTCACGTTTTTTCATTATTTCTTTAAATTTTTTAGTTTTATTCTTTTCTATAAAATCTATACACCTATCAAGACCTTGTAAGAAATTCTGGAGTTCATCTTCAAATATTACAACAGAATGTCTATTAAAGCCTTGTCCTTCTGAAGGTTTACTTTCTACAACTTGTAAAAATACATCTCCTTTTGAGTTTTCTTTTACATTAAAAAAATATGTCCTGTTTTCCACTTTTATTTGTTCTGTGTAAAGCTCTCCACGAATGCCCATAACTAAACTCCTAATCCTATTTCTATACTCAATAGTGAACGACATGATAGCAAAATATACTATATTTTGCTAGTAGGATTAGATAATATAGGACTCATCTGGTTTATAAAACAATTTTAATTTTTTGATGAGTATTTTTTTAATGTCTTACTGTGTAAGATAAATTGATTTTATTACTTTATTTAAAAGCCATCTATTCTAAATATTTACACTCTTGACCTTAGTATAGATATTACATACACTATATGATTGAATTATGAAACATTTTTTTGTTTTGAGTTTTTATGTTTTAGCATTGATATTAGATAGTATAAGGGCTTTCTATTTTTCATTTATTATGTTTGAAAATGAAAATATGTTGTCTTTATACTTTAATATAATCATAGCTTTTTTTTCTATTTCTCCCATTCTTTGGTTTACGTTAATTATAGGGGAGAGGTATAATTTTAGGAATTTAAAAACGATCTCACTTGTAAAGTTTTTGTCGATACTTTCCAGTATGCTTTTTTTAGTGGAAATTATTAAAAAGGATGAAGTATTTTTTCATTCAAAGACTATAGGAAAATATGTGTTTTTTTTCCTTTTTATTGATGTTATGATGCTATTCTTTTCATTATTCAGGGGGGTAAAGCTGTGCAAATAATACCTGTTGCAGGTGGCAAAGGTGGTGTTGGAAAGAGCTTAATGGCAGCTAATTTAGCTATTGCTTTATCTCAATCAGGAAAAAAAACGTATTTAGTAGATATGGATTTAGGTGCTTCCAACTTGCATCTTATATTAGGCGAATATGGAGCAAAAAAAGGTATTGGAACTTTTTTAACCAAACCTTCTAAATTTGAAGAGATTGTAATAGAAACTCAGTATAAGAATTTGTTTTTTATTCCGGGAGACTCTGAAATACCTGGATTTGCTGCGTTAAAAGCGGTGCAAAGAAATTTGCTGGTAAAAGAATTTGCAAAGTTAAATGCTGACTTTTTAATTATAGATTTGGGAGCAGGTACACATGCAGGTATTTTGGATTTCTTTTTACTTTCTGCACGTGGCATAGTAGTTACCACTCCATCTGTTACGGCTACACTAGATGCATATGTGTTTTTAAAAAATATTGTTTTTAGGATGATGCAAGGTTCTTTTCCTTCAAAATCAAAAGGTAATGTATATTTAGAAGACCTTAAAAAGGATACATCATCTATGCAGATGATGTATATTCCAAAAATAACAGAAAAGTTAAAAGATATAGATCCGCAACATGCCGAAACTTTTTTGCGCCGTCTTGAAAAGTTTAAACCACGATTAATAATGAATATGATAGTAGAGCCAAAAGATGCAGATAAGGCATTAAAAATTAGAAGGTCCTGTAGGCAATACTTGGACATAGATTTAGAGCATTTAGGCGTAGTGTATAGAGATGCAATTCAAGATGTTTCCCTTTCTTCAAGGCTTCCTGTTGTGATTTATAAACCTCAATCCATGGTCTCTCAAGCGATATATAGAATAGCAGAGAAATTGCAAGCTTCAGAAATAGATTCAAACTTTGATATGAATGATTTTTCTTCCTTTTCCGATGAAACATTTGAAAATGCTGAAGCAGAGGCAGAGTTTGATTTTAAAAATCGTATGGATTATATTACAGAATTAGTTGGTGGAGATGCTCTTACCTCTGGAGATCTGGCTGAAATGGTGAAAACACAACAATTTGAAATTTCAATTCTTAAAAAAGAAAATATGCTTTTAAAGCATAAAATTAAAAAAGCAGCCGAGCAAGGTTTTAAATTATAAAGTAAAATAAGATATATTTGAAATGGGAGGTTTAAAATCTTAAATGCCTAGTGTGAATTGGTCTATAGAAAAGAATGAAGATGTTAATAAATGGTATTTGGTATTTTCTTCTAGCATAGAAGATGAAAAACTAAATATAGAAGATATATATCTTGAAATCAAAAAAAAAGGAATAGATATAAGGTCTATTATTTCAAAAGAAAAAATAGCAGAGTATATAAAGGAAGAAAGTCATTCTTCAGATATTCCTGCTCCTTTGCTTTTGCAACTAGATCCTAATTTTGATGTTAGGGTGATAGTTTCTATTGATAAACTTTCTGCAAAATTATATGTGAGAAAAGCTTATGATATCTCCCAAACATTGCCATTTAATATAATTTTACGTTCCTTGCAAAATTCAAAAATTAAAGATTTGAATATGCAAGATATCAATCCACTTTTAGTTCAGTTTGATGCTTCTCCTGCGATGGAGATAGAAACTATTATTAAAACAGGTGTAGCTCCTAAAAGAGGTAAAGATAGAACGTTAATTCCCCATTTTACAGTTTTACAAGAACATGAAATTACTCGTATAACAGATAGATTGCACGATCCAAAGCTTAGAAAGGAAGGAGAAGAAGATCCAGATGAAGATTTAGAATTTCCACTTTCTCAAGCAGAGCAGATGGCATATGTGGAAAAAGATAGTGTTATCTATGAAATTTCTCAAGCAGAACCAGGTGAGGCAGGTATTGATGTTTATGGAAATAAAGTAGAAGGCTTACCTGGTAATATGCCGTTTGTGTTGGATAGTAGGAATATAGTTCAGTTAGGAGATGAGTTTAGGGCAAATACCACAGGTATCTTAATTACTAAAACTGAAGGACAAAACATAAGGATGAGAATTATTCCTTATAAAAATGCAAAAGTGAAAGCTGTTGTTAGTAAAGATAAGATGAATGCTGTTTTAATATTAGAAAATGGTGCAGGGGCTGGAGAACTTTTATCTGTAGCATTAATAAAAACTGCTTTAAATGATGCAGGTCTTTTGGAAGTTACTTCTGAAGATAAAATAGAAGATGCAATAAAACATGCAAAACGATATGAGCAAACGGAGTATCCACTTCTAAAAGGTGTTGATCCTATAGGACCTGGCTCATATCTTTTGGATTGGAAGATTGTTTTTAGTGAGGATGCAACTGTTGCAACAGTGCAAGCAGGAGACCTTCTCCTTGAAGGTACTAAGTTAAGCAAAGGGCAGGAAGGAAAGGATGTTTTTGGAAAAGTCATAAAACAAAAGGCAGTGCATGAGTTTCCACTTCCTACTTTTGATGATTCAATCAAAATAGAAGAAGAGGGAAATGTAACAAAGTTTTATGCTAACATTTCAGGAGAGTTGAGCTTTATTGATGAAAAACTTTCCATTGCATCTACTCGTACTATTGAAGGAAGTATTAACAAAGCTAATGAAAAGATTTCTTTCCCGGGAGATATTGTTATAACAGGAGATGTTGGGGATGAAGTAACAGTTAAAGCTAAAGGGAATCTTACTTGTAATGGGGATGCTGCTATTTGCTTATTATATTCTGAAAGTATTTTACGCCTTAAAGGTGGTATGAAAGGAAGAGGACGAGGCACACTTTGGTCTAAAAGCAGTATGTTTGTAGGTTTTTGTGAAGGTGCCAAAGTTTTTGCAGGTGGCAATGTAACAGTTGATGAGTATTGTTTTATGTGTGTGGTTAAAACCAATGGGCTTCTTTCAGTGCAAGGGCATCATGGAGTTCTTGTTGGAGGCAGTATTCATGCGGCTAGAGGTTGTGTAGTTCAAAATTTAGGAGCAGAAAAAACTATTAGAACAGTAATATCTTTTGGGCAAGATTATTTAATAAAAGATGCAATTGAAGTACACGAAAAAGAAATTCAAGAAAATACTCGTTTAATAAAAGAGTTTGATGAAAAGCTAAAGATGGGAGGTCTTTCAAGTGAAGTAATAGACGATACGCGAAAGCAAAAAGTTAAACTTATAAAAAGAAATTCTGCATTACAATTAAAAATCTTTAATTTAAAAGAAAACTTTGAATTTCATATTCCGTCTTCAATAAAGGTTTTAGGCACTATATATCCCGGTGTAGTCCTAGAAAGTCATGGGCGTTATTTTGAAGTATTTGAAAAGCAATCTAAAGTGGAATTTAAATTTGATGAAATACATGGAAACATTGTTTCAATTCCGATAGAAGAGCAAATCTAAGTTTTTAAAGAGGTTTTATGCTTTTATATATTGATTATCCTTCTTGGCTTCATCCTGAAGTAATTCCAGGTTTTAAATATCTTAGATGGTATGGTTTTATGTATTTGGTTGCTTTTTTTGTAGCTTTTCTTTTTTTTAAATATCAAGTTAAAAGGAAAGAGCTCAAGACAGTATGTAAGCAATCAAAAGATATGACAAGTGATGATATTTCTAATTTATTTATGTTTGGTATTATAGGGCTTTTAATAGGAGCTAGACTTTTTGGAACTCTTTTGTATGACAGTGAATATTATTTTAAACACCTACACTTAATTTTTTTGCCTTTTAGCGATGTAGGAGGGGAATTTCATTTTACTGGTTTTCAAGGCATGTCCTATCATGGTGGATTTGTTGGTGGTTTTGTTGGGGTACTTTTGTGGTGCAAAAAATATAAATATGATTTTTTAGCTATTTCGGATTTAATGGCTATGGCTATACCTTTTGGTTATACTTTTGGAAGGTTTGGAAATTTTGCAAATGGAGAACTTTATGGGCGTATTACAAAAAGTTCAATTGGTATGGTTTTTCCACAAGTTCCATTTACTGAAAGGTTTGATGTTAATATTCCTTGGGTAAAGGCATTCACAGAGGAGCTTGGCATAAAGGTTCAAGAAGGTGCTTTATTGGTCAATTTACCTCGTCATCCAAGCCAACTGTATGAAGCTATTTTTGAAGGTGTCGTGTTGGGCTTAATCCTCTTTTTTATTAGAAAGAAAAAGCCATTTAATGGTTTTATTACATGTTTATATGCTTTTGGATATGGCTTTTTTAGATTTATAATTGAGTATTTTAGGCAACCTGATTTTGATATTGGCTATATAATCTCTCCTTCTGGAAGTGAGAATATATATATATTTGAATCTTTTGCCAATCTTTCTATGGGGCATATTCTATGTCTTATAATGATGTTGTTATCTTTTTTAGCCTGTGCTTTTCTCTTTTATAAAAATAAACTAAAGAAAAATGGATAGTTTGCAAGATGTTTTAAAGAAAAGCTTTTTTTCTTTAAATGTTAAAGCTGTTTCTATTGATGTTGTTTTAGGAAACCCTTTTGAGAATGCTAGAAGAATTGTGTCATTTGTAAATAGCTATGACAGACGTAATGAAATAATAATCTTTCAAGAACTTTGCCTTACAGGTAGTAGTTGTGCTTCTCTTTTTTTTGATGAATCTTTTATTGAAACAACACTAGAAGCGTTGTTTTGGCTAGTTAAAAATATATACTCGACTTCTATTGTGTGTGTTGGCTTGCCACTTAAAGTGGAAAGTTTTTTATATAATTGTATTGTTGTAATACAACATGAAAACATTCTTTGTGTAAATGTGTTACCTCCAAATGAATATTCATATAAGGGATTTAAAAGATATGAAGGTGAGGCAGAGTCTATTTTATTAGAAGATAAATCTAATACATACAATAAATTTATAGAAGTTCCATTTGGTTCAAATATTTTGTTAAACTTAAATATGACTGGTGAGATAGAGTGGCAGAAAATTCTTAAAGTAGGTTTTTTGACTGATAATTTAATTAGTGAAGCCTCTTTTTATGATATTTGCTTACTGTTTTCTTCTTCTCCTTTTATTTTGCAAAATTATTTTAGTCAAAACGAAGTGTGTAAAAGTTTTTCAAAAGTATATGGTAATGCTATTGTATTTTCTGGAAGATCATATACAGAAAACGACCATCATTGGATATATTCAAATGAAGTAGCAGTTTTTGAAGATGGAAAATGTATAAGTGAAAAATCTATAGTGAATGAAAAAAATGGACTTGAATATGCTTATGTAGATGTTTCGCTAGATATAGAGCATATTTGTAAAACACGAAAGGAAGGACGAAAAAATATATTAGAAATAACAGCTGATATTGATTCTCACTATGGATATGATTATGGTAGCGTTTCAAGGCTTCCCTTTATTTCTTCTTTTGAAAATCCATCTGATGAAAAAATAAATAAATATATAGAATGTCTTTTTAGTATAGAAACAAAAGCAATAAGGTATCATCTTAAAAGCATAGGGATTGAAAAATGTGTGCTTGGTGTCTCTGGTGGTATTGATTCTACTGTAGCTCTACTTTTTTTGATAGGGTGTTTTAAGACTGAAAAAGATAGAAAAAATATTTATGCTTTTAGTTTACCATGTTTTGGAACTACAGAGAAAACCAAACAAAATGCTCTTTCTTTGTGTAATCTTTTAGGTTGTAATATAGAGGAAATTGATATAAAAGACTCAGTGTTGCAACATTTTAGAGACATTGGTCAAGATAGTAATAATTATGATGTTACATTTGAAAATGCACAAGCTAGGGAAAGAAGCCAAGTGCTTATGGATAAGGCAAATATGCTTGGTGCAATTTTTATAGGTTCATCTGATATTTCAGAAATTGCTTTAGGTTTTTCTACATACGCCGGCGACCATATGTCTATGTATAATATTTTGGGGTCTATTCCAAAAACAGTATTAAGATTATTTTTAGAATATGCAATTAAAAATCCAAAGTTTTTTGTTATAAAGAAAGAAGATGAATCATCTTTTAAAGCTATTATTACCTCTGTATTAGAAACACCAATTTCTCCTGAGCTTCTTCCACATAAGGATGGAAACATTGTCCAAAAGACAGAAAGCCTTTTAGGCTCTTATGAGTTACATGATTTTTTTATATATCACATCTTTCAAAATCATTATTCTCTAAAAAAAGTGCTATATCTTACTATAAAAGCTTTTGGATACACATATTCTGAAAAAGTTATAGTGGAACAGTTGAAGTTATTTTATAAAAGATTTTTTGCAAATCAGTTTAAAAGAAATTGTGCACCTGAATGTCCAAACGTTACCGGTTTTTCATTTGCAAATTGGGAACTTCCTTCAAACATACCATATAGTTTATATCTTAAAGAATTTAAGGAAATAGAAAAATATATACACACATAACTGCATTTTTTAAAAATGCTAATTTTTAGCTTTTATACTGCTCTTATTCTTATAGAGACTTTATAAATTATAAATAAATTTCTTTATCTTTTTAATTTCAAATAAGCCAAAAAGATTATAAAAAATAATATATCTTCTTTTAGAGGTATATTTTATGAAATCTTTATTTAATACTTTCCTTTTTTTATTTATTTCTTTTTCATTTTTTTCTTGCACTAGTGTAGATAACATGCCACGTTTCGTTAGCCTCTTTCAAGGAGAAATTGAAAATGTAAAACTTGCTAATTATTCACAAGATAAAAAAAATAATATTTTTTTGAATTTTGATAAAAACATAAAAGATATTGTTTGTACTGCCTTTTATGATGAAGAAGAAACGAAAGAGCTTCCTTGTAGTGTAAAAAAACAAAATGAAAACAACGAAAAAGATTTTTTAGTTTCTATAGAGGAAGGAGAAAAAATAGAAATAGGTAAAACATTTTATATTAAAGGTGAGGTAAAAGACAAATGGGGCAATTCCTTAATGTTTAATCTTCAGTTTGTTGGGGTAAATACCAATCCTTGTATACTTAAAATTTCTGAAGTAAGACCATTATATTCAAAAAAGCCAAAATCAGAATTTATAGAAATGATTGTAGTAAAAGAAGGAAATTTGAGTGGGATTAAAATTTTAAACGTAGGCTCTAAAGAAGAGCCACATTACACCTTTCCTAATGCTTATGTGGAAAAAGGCGAAATCATAGTCTATCATTGGCGATGTTTTGATGAAAGGTCTCAAGATGAAAAAGAGAGGGGAATTATTTCTAAAGGAGTTGGTGCAACCTTTTCTGCACGTGATTTTTGGGGAAAGCATAAGACATTACCTAGACGAAAGAATAATGCTATTGTTATAGAAGAAAGTGGCAACGTTCAAGATGCTGTGCTTTATTGTGATACAAAAATAGATGATGAAGATTGGGCGTCTGAGAATATTGAAAATGCTGCAATAAAAGCGTTTGAAAGTGGCGTTTGGACTCCATCTCCAAATATAAAAGATGCAGTGCACTATCATATAACACCTACTACATCCATTGGTAGAAAAATAATTAGTCAAGAGACAAAAAATAATGCAAAACAATGGGTTCTTTATAAGTCTAAATATGTAACAGAAGGAAAAAGAAACAGATAATATTTTTCTACCATATTGCTATCTTTTATATTATTTTATTTTTTGTTAAACTAAACTCTAAGCGTTAGAGAGGAAACTATGGGAAAGACAACAAAAACATTATTAATTGTTTTAGGCATTTTAGCAGTATGTGTGTTTGCAATATATAGCTTTTTTGCAGGTAACTATAATAAATTTGTAAATGGAGAAGAAAGTGTGAAAGCTGCTTGGGCTCAAGTAGAAAATGTGTACCAAAGAAGGCTAGATCTTATTCCAAATTTAGTGCAAACAGTAAAAGGATATGCAAAACATGAAGACGAAGTTCTAACTAAAGTAGTAGAAGCTCGTTCTAAAGCAGGTGGTGTGGTAAATATATCTAATGATGTCTTAAATGATCCACAAGCGTTTGAGCGTTTTCAAAAGGTGCAAGGAGAAATTTCTTCTTCATTACAGCGTCTTTTAATGATTAGTGAATCTTATCCAGCTTTAAAAGCAAATGAAAATTTTAGAGATTTGCAAAGCCAACTTGAAGGAACAGAAAATAGAATTGCTGTAGAAAGAAAAAGGTATAATGATGCCTGTATTTCATACAACACTTCTATTAGATTGTTTCCAGCATCTATTGTAGCAAATATGTCAGGGTTTAGAGAAAAGCCATATTTTAAAGCAGATGAGGGGGCATCAACAGCACCAAAGGTAAATTTTTAAATGAATAGGTTAAAGCTTTTAAAAAAAATAGGAATGGATGATTCAGATCTTTCTCATATTATGGAGGCTGTGAAAGAAGCTGAGGCTAAGACAAATGGTGAGATAGCAATAGCAACAATTTTTCAAAGCGATAGCTATTCTTTTGTAGAAGCATTTTTTGCAATGATTTTAAGTTTTTTTATCCTTTTTATCATAAGTTTGTTTTCCAATGAATTATACGAAATATTATCATCACACTTTTGGGAGTTTTCTGTTCATTCCTTTGTTTCATATATATATATTTTCATAATTCCAATAACATTATTTTTTTTTGCTATTGCAAATCTCCCTTCTATTGATCGTTTAATAATTCCTAAAAATGTTAAAGATAAACGAGTGTATAACAGAGCTATTAGACATTTTGTTGAGTCTGGCATTTATAAAACCAGTAATAGATCGGGTGTTTTAATTTTTGTTTCTATTTTGGAGCGACGTGTGTTTGTTATTGCTGATTCTGGAATAGCTTGTAAAGTTGAGCAAAAAGAATGGGA
The DNA here is from genome assembly GCA_963545065.1 of uncultured Treponema sp. GTDB lineage: Bacteria > Spirochaetota > Spirochaetia > Treponematales > Treponemataceae > Treponema_B. Next base: position 8,265 of record CAUUIE010000033.1, on the reverse strand, counting down.
TTTAATATGTGAGACAATGACATCTCATTTAAAAAACGGAAAGCCAAAAGAAGCGTTTATTGATGGTATAACTCTTTGTGGAAAACTTCTTTCAAAATATTTTCCACCTAATGAATCTAAACTAAATGAGTATCCTGATGGTTTAGTTTTATTGGAGGAATAAATAATGAAAAAAGTTTACACAATTTTTCTCACCTTTATTCTTGCTTTTAATCTTTTTGCCCTTGATGTTCCTAAGTTAAAAGGAACTATAAATGATTATGCAAATTTATTGTCTAAAGAAGAAAGTGAAAATTTACAATCTTTTTTAAATGACGTAGATAATACTTCCAAAGTGCAAATAGCTCTTTTAACCCTTCCTAGTTTAGAAGGAGAATCAATAGAAGAGTATTCTATGAAAGTAGTGGAAAAATGGAAGCTTGGAGATAAAGAAAAAGATTCAGGTGTTCTTTTATTAATATCTTTGAATGATAAAAAAATACGCATTGAAGTCGGTTATGGTCTTGAAAAAGATTTAACAGATGCTATTTCTGCTAGAATTATTAAAAATATAATTGCTCCATCATTTAAAAATGGTAATTACTATAAAGGTATTAATGAAGCTTTAGTTGCAATAAAAGCTTATGCTTTAAAGGACGAAAGTCTTATAAAAGAAATAAAAAACAAAATAAAACCTAAAAAAAGCAATAAAATACAAATTAACTGGCTCTTTTTTATTTTGTTTTTATTTTTTATGTTTTCTAAACGCGGGAGAGGATGGGACTTTTTTTGGCCTTTTATTACATTCACACAGTTGTTTGGCTATAAAAATAGATATGGTAAAAAAAGAAAAAGTGATATTACTAGTTTCTTTTATAATGATGATCATCATTCAAGTGGCAGTAGTTTTTCAGGTGGTGGTGGGAGCTTTGGAGGCGGGGGAGCTTCAGGTGGATGGTAATGTTGAGTTAGATATAAATAACGCTTTATAAGGAGATATAAATTAAGTGAAAGGAAAAGAAGAAAATCTTTTGGATAACATTGAAAATGATAAAACAAAAGCTTTAGAAGTGGCTCGCATTCAAATAGAAAAACAATTTGGAAAGGGCTCTTTAATGAAACTAGGGGACAATCCAGCTGTTGGAAATGTTGAAGTAATACCATCTGGTAGTATTTTGCTTGATGAAGCTTTAGGCGTTGGAGGTTATCCAAAAGGACGTATTATAGAAATATTTGGACCTGAATCTTCTGGTAAAACAACACTTGCACTACATGCTGTAGCAGAGTCTCAAAAGATGGGAGGAATTGCTGCTTTTATAGATGCAGAACATGCTTTAGACCCTCAATATGCAAAGGCTCTAGGTGTGAATATTGATGAGTTATGGGTATCTCAGCCTGATGCAGGAGAGCAAGCTTTGGAGATTGCAGAAAGCTTAGTCAGATCTGGTGCAGTAGATATTATTGTAATAGATTCTGTTGCCGCCCTTACTCCAAGAGCAGAAATTGATGGTCTTATGGGGGAGTCTCATATGGGGCTACAAGCACGTCTTATGAGCCAAGCATTACGAAAATTAACTTCTATAATTAGTAAATCTAATTGCATAATAATTTTTATAAACCAAATTAGAATGAAAATCGGTGTTATGTTTGGAAGTCCAGAAACAACTACTGGTGGAAATGCATTAAAGTTTTATGCTTCTGTTCGTCTTGATGTTAGAAAAGTGGAGACTTTAAGTAAAGGTGATGATGAGGCGTGGGGAAATAGAGTAAAAGTAAAAGTGGTAAAAAATAAAATGGCACCACCTTTTAGAAAAGCAGAATTAGAAATACTTTTTGGTAAAGGCATCTCTGCATTTAGTAGTCTTTTAGATTGTGCAGTGAAATATGATATTATAGAAAAAAGTGGTTCTTGGTATGCTTTTGAAAATGATAAGATTGGGCAAGGCAAAAACAATGCTGTTGAATTCTTAGAAAAGAATTTAGATATAACATTAAATGTGGAAAAAAAATTAAGAGAAAAACTATTTCCTGGTCGCCCTTATGTTTCAAGCTTTGTAAATGTAGAAGATAAAGATGAAGTGCAAATGAAAGAGGCTTTTAAAGCAATGGCTCAAGACGGGGGAGTGCCTTCTCAAAAGAGAAAAAAAGCTTTAGAAATAGAAAATGAAGAAAAACCTGTTAATTTGTTTTAAACTATAAAGTGTTTTTGTATACACTCAAAGACACTCTATTTTTAGTTATCAATTATTAAAATGACAAGGCAAGAAAGAAGAGAACATCTTATTTTAGAACTAATAAAAGAAAATAGTAATTATAAAGTTTTAAAAACAAAAGAAGAGTGAAAAGTGCTATTAAGATATCTTTTCAATGTTCATCCCCCTTTCATATCCATGCATAGTTTATAAAAATACAAGATGAATATTTAAAAGAAGAAATACAAAAGAAAGGAATTGTTGACTATAACTTAAGTAGAAGAATTACAAAAAAATATATATTTAAGGAAAGGGGATATAACAGAGCTAAAAGTGGATGCCATTTTGAATTCTTGTAATGAAGATTTACTAGGCATGTTTTATTCCATGCCATACATGTATTGAAAGCAATTCATACCTTAATTGCAGTGGAAACAGTAAAAGAATATTTAAAAAAGATAATGCCATATTAAGTAGGCATAGGAACTGGCATGTCTTTAGCGTGAGGATTTTCTTATTCTGGTGAAAGATTAAAAAAATGGTTTTTGAGCAAAAAGATATGAAGATTCCTTCCTCTCTTATTCAATATTGCCCAATTTGCAAACAGCCTATGACAATGAACTTAAGGATTGACTATAAGTTTGTAGAAGATGATTGCTTTCATAAAGCCAATAAGCGATATGATAATTTTATAAAAACTTATATAATGGAAAAAATAGTCTTTTTTGAATTAGGCGTAAGTTACAACACTCCTTTAATAATTAAATACCCATTTATGAAAATGACAATTCAAATAAAAAAAGAAATTGATTTTTTTAAAGCATCTAACATATTTATTGATTATTTTATATAATGCTTAGCACCACTTTTTAGTTTATTATTTTTTTAACCGATTTTGGTATATTGTTTAATATGTATATTTAGATAATATTTTTAGGAGTTTTTATGCAAAAGAGGTTTCACACCAATTTTAGTACTCAAGGCTGGTTACCCTTTTATTTAGCTGCCATGTTTATGAACATTGTTATAGGCTTTATAAGGACACCTTTCACTTTTCTTATAGGTGATCCTATGGTAATAGCTTTAATAAGTCTAGGCTCTTTATTTGTGCAATCATTAATTATGTCTTTTTTAATTACAGCAGCTTATACTAAAGCAATATTATTATTAGTGAACACACTATCATGTGGTGATAAAAACTTTTCTACAAAACTAGATTATAATTCATTTTTTGCATTAGCACTTGCTAACATCATTTTATGTATATTCACACTTGGCATTTACATTCCATGGGCATACAAAGCAATAATTGATAGGCTTGTAAACAGCATAGAATATGAAGGAGAGGGGAGCTTTAGCTTTTTAAGCAAAGCTTCAAAACTTTTTTTATTTTTTCTAGTTTCTATTATCATAATCTTTTTTTTAGCTCTTTTGTTTACTATTGCAATAGTAGCCATTGCCAATATTTCTAATTATATACTGCTTCTTATATTCATACCAATAATAGTGCTTATATTTTTTGCTATTTTAGCCTTTGCAGTAGCATTACAAGTTTTCACAATTAACTGGATTATTAACATTTCTTATAACCATTCTAATAAAAATGTTACATATACATTAAATATTGATATTGCTAGTGCTATCATGTTTTATCTAGGGCAGTCTATCTTGCTTTTAATAACATTTGGGTTTTATGTTGGGGTTTATCTAATTTCTATTTATGAATATTTTGTTTCTAGGATAGTAGAAAAAGAAAACGATGTTATTACAGGGCACTTTATGTTTAAAAAACCTCTTAATCAAGGAGCAGGTTTTATATTCATTCAAGTTTTGGTAACAGTGCTTACGTTTGGTATATATGCTCCTTGGGCATATGTGGAATATGCTAAGTTTTTTATAAATAATACATATCTTGAAACAAAAGATGAACTTGGCAATTAAAAGAGAAGATGGTGTAAAAAACGAATTATCAAAGATAAGTTATTTGAGATTATATGTTAAAAACAAAATATGAAAGACCCAGTTGGGATGAATACTTTATGGAAGTGTGCAAAGCCATTGCAAAAAGGGCAACATGCGATAGAGGGCGTTCTGGTTGTGTAATTGCTAAAGACCACCATCTTTTAGTTACAGGCTATGTAGGCTCTCCTCCAGGGTTGCCTCATTGTGATGATGTAGGTCATCTTTTTAGAGATGTAAGACATGAAGATGGCACTGTTACAAAACATTGTGTTCGCACAGTTCATGCAGAACAAAATGCAATATGCCAAGCTGCAAAGCGTGGCATATCAATTGATGGGGGCACGCTATATTGCAAAATGACTCCATGTAGAACTTGTGCAATGCTAATAATTAGTTCTGGCATTGTGCGCGTTGTGGCAGAAAAAAGGTATCATGATGCAAAAGATACAATTGAAATGTTCAAACAGGCAGGAATAATCCTAGAACATCTTTCAGATAACATAGAAGAATATGCAAATCAATAGATAATTGTATAAGGATAATTAGCTTATTTATAAATCAAACTTTCTATACATATTAGAAAGCTCATCAAATTCTTCTGTCATCTTTTCTTTTAGTACTTTCATGCCTTCTGTGTCACCATTTTTATAAACACTTTTCATTCTTATAATTTGTTCACGCACTTTCATATTCAAAATCTTATAAAGAGGGCATCCGTTTTTAATACATAAAGACGCTCTTCTATAAAATTCAAGAATTGTAATAATAATAGCCACTTGTTTATGTGGCTCACAAAACATATCAATATCATCAAATGAATTTTGTTGCAAAAAACCTTGTTTAATCATATCGCAACATATTAAAACCATTCTATCTGTATCAGGCAGTGCATCTTCTCCAATTAAATGCACTATTTGTTGCAATTTCTCTTCTCTTTTTAGAATACTTAAAGCTTTTGCTCGCACATTTTCCCATTCACTATCAAAAGTGTTCCACCATTCTTTTATCTGTTCAACATACTCAGAGTATGAAGAAATCCAACTAATAGCGGGATAATGCCTACTATTTGCAAGCTCTCTATCTAAGCCCCAAAAGCAACGAACAAATCTTTTTGTGTGCCCCGTTACAGGCTCAGAAAAGTCTCCACCTGGAGGGGATACTGCTCCAATAATAGAAACTGATCCCTTATTACCTTCAAACGTTTCTACTAAACCTGCTCTTTCATAAAATTCTGCTAACCGTGTTGGTAAATACGCGGGAAAGCCTTCTTCTGCAGGCATCTCCTCCATGCGTCCTGAAAGCTCACGTAATGCTTCTGCCCATCTACTAGTAGAGTCTGCCATAATTGCCACATCAAGCCCCATATCTCTATAATATTCTGCAATTGTTACTCCAGAATACAAAGACATTTCGCGTGCTGCTACCGGCATATTAGAAGTATTTGCAATTAATATAGTGCGCTCCATTAAAGACCTTCCTGTTCTAGGGTCTATTAGGGCAGGAAATTCGTTTAAAACGTCAGTCATTTCATTTCCACGCTCTCCACAACCAATATAAACAATAATATCTGCATTGCACCATTTAGCAATTGCATGTTGCGTCATAGTTTTCCCCGTACCAAAGCCTCCTGGAATGCAAGAGGTGCCACCTTTTGCAATAGGGAAAAAAACATCTATCACTCTTGTTCCTGTTAAAAGTGGTTGTGTTGCTGTAAGCTTTTTTTCAAACGGTCTTGCACTTCTTAAAGGCCAATAATGAGCCATATATATAGCTTCATCTAAATCAGTTTTTGCAATTACATCTTCAATAGTGTAATCTCCTTCCTTTGCTAAAAAAGTAATTGTTTTACCTTTAATGTGTGGGGGTATCATTATCTTGTGTTTAATAGATGGAGTTTCTTGCACCATTCCTAACAAGATGCCATGCACTGCATGTATTGGTAAACTATAGCATTCAGGAACAAAATGCCACGTTTTTTTATCATCTAATGGGCTTGCATCCTCACCTGATTTTAGAAAATGCCCATATTTTAGAAAAAGGTTTGAAAGAGGTCTTTGAATGCCGTCATAAATATTTCCTAAAAGACCTGGTCCTAACCTTATAGAAAGAGGTCTTAAAAAAGAAATAACTTCATCCCCTACATGAAGGCCTGTATCATCTTCATAAACTTGAATAGTTGCCATATCCTTTTCAAGTTTAATAATCTCACCTGTTAGCTTTTCTTTTCCAACTTCTACAACATCATATAAGCCACATGAGTTCATTCCATTTGCATAAACTATAGGACCTAAAATTTTTACAATTTGCCCTTTACAAGTCTTACTCAAATTAAAGCTCCCCCAAACAATGCTTTTCTAGCCTCATCTTTAATCTTATCAAACACATCCTTTTTTGCCTGTTCAATACCTGCTTTACATATAAATGTATTTTCAACATCTTCTATTATAATGCCTTCAAAAACGCCTATAAGATTCATTTCGCTTTTTGTTGCTTCTTTGCACTCTTTTATAGTGCATTCTGTAAAAGAGTCCATAACTAATTTAAGCACTGCAGGTTTTTCAAACTTTGAATATTTTACTATAATAGATTTATTTAAAATAATGCTTTTAAACTTTTCTAACATAGCTTTGATTATTGTAAGACGTTTTTCTACATCTAAAGAGGTAAAGTAATTTTCTAAAGCATTGTTTAGCTCAGTTTCCATAAAAAACATTCTTTTTTTCCATTTCTGTAATGGTAATGTTATAAAAACTGAATCTTTATATTTTTTTATCTTTTCTTTATAAAGCGAATCTAACTCACTTTTTAGCTTTGCAAGCTTTTTATCTCCTTCACATCTTAAACGCTCAATTTCAATATTTGCAGCACTTAAAACGCGTTCAGCTTTCTTCCGTGCCTCTTCCTTTATTTCTTCGCCTATTACATCCGTTGAATTTAAAACTTCCATATAAAACTCTTAACTTATCAAATATTAACACCAACAGCTTCTTTTATAGCATCTTGCAAAGATTTTTTTCCATACATAGTTCCTTGTAAACAAGGAATTTCTACAATTAATGGATATCTACCCATCATTTGCCACTCAGCTACTTCGCTAGAAAGATATTCACTTACCTGCTCGCTAATTATTAAAATCTTTACTTCTTGTAAATCTAAAGTTAATAAAGAGTCTTTATCACTTTTTTGCCCTGTTATAACATTAAAATGGAGCAAAGCCTCATCTCTTGAAGTTGCTATAAAACCTTTCACCCCCACAAGAGAAAAAGCTACAACAAGCTCTCTTTCTGCAATTATACAATATGTCATTTTTTTTATCTTAAAGAAGAAGAATAAGCAATGCCACCAAAAAGCCCCAAAGACAAATACCTTCTGCAAGACCTACAAAAGGAATTGCTTTCCCTGACACTTCAGGTTTTTCACTCATTGCCCCCATAGCAGCAGCTCCAATCTTTCCTACAGCAAAGCCACCTGCAATACAAGCGATGCCGACTGCAATGGCTGCAGAAAGATATTTAAATGCTAAAAAATCATTTTTAACTTCTTTTGCTTGGGTCTCCTCTGTATTTTTGCTTGAAACTTTAGAGTCAGCAAATAAAGCAATTGATGAAAAAATAAGAAAAATGAAAACAAGATATTTGGCTTTATTCATTTATAATCCCCCATAGTGAAACTAATATAATAATATGAATGCTTATAAGATTCAATGGGTAGCCATTTTTTTATTATATTGTGCTGTTTCTTAAATATTTTTATTTAAACCCTTTCCCTAAAACCCGCTAGAAAAAGGGCTATGCCCCCTTAAAAAAAGTTCGCCAAATAATTTGCGTTGTTAGTATTGTTTCCTGCAAGAAATGGTGAGGCTTTATTGTTAAAAAAGGGGCTGTGCCCTCTTAAAAAAAGCCCACCAAATAATTTGTGTTGTCGTGCTCGTCTCCTGCTAGAAATGAAAAGCGTTTATTGTTAAAAAAAGACCCACCTACCGTTAGAAAAGAAGTCTTTTTTCCGCAAGGAAGGGAAAGGCATTTATTGCTAAAAAGAGACTCGCCCACTTTAAGAAAATATAGCACTTCAAGGGGGTATCTTATATAATCTTTTTCTCTAAAAAAGCCACCTGATTCCTTTCATCATCTTA
>CAUUIE010000032.1:0-19012 GCA_963545065.1 uncultured Treponema sp. | reverse complement strand
AAGTGGAACTTACCCGTAAGAAGTTTAGGAAAAAGGACAAACTGTGAGTGCTAATAACTTTCATTTTAGTGAGGGAAATTAAACACGTTTTTACATCTTTCTTCTATAGTGGTGTTATTTTTTTCTTAAACAGCTTTCTTTATCATTCTTAAAAGCGTTATTGAATAATAGCTTTCATTTTTTTATAATATGTAGTGTGAAATTTACCGATTTCCTTTATTATCTATATAATTTAGTTGAATAAACCCTATTAAAATAAATGGGGCTTTAAGGGGTTCTTGCATGAAAAAATTACACTTGTGTTCTTTTTTTACACTATTTTCAATATTTTCTCTTTCTTCTCAAGCAAGGTTAGACGCTATGGTGCCATATAACAGGGCTTTAAGTTTAGAAAGAGCAGGGAGAGTAGTGGAGGCAGAAGCAGATTATAAAAAGGCCATAGAAATATGTTTACAAGAATTAACCTTAAATCAAACAAACATTCAAAAATTAAATTCTTATGCTGTTTGCACATGGTCTCTTTCAAGATTAAAGCGTTATGATGATGTGGTAAAATATTGCAAGGAAGCACTAAAAATTGCACCTGATAATAGGATTATAGAAACGATAGGAGAGGCTTATTTCTATCTTGGAAAATATTCTCTTGCGTTAAGAAATCTTGAACAATATGTAGATTCGTATCAAGGCTATAGATTAGGAGATGCATATTTTTTAATTGGTGAGATTTACGAATTGCAAAAAAAATATAACAAGGCAGATGTTGCTTATTCAATGGCATTAAAGCAAAGTCCAAGAAATGTGCTTTGGTGGTTTAAACTTGCAAAAGCAAGAGAAAATGCGTTGGATAAAGAAAGTCAAGTAGGGAAAAGAGCAGCTTTAGAAACGTATAGACAAGTTGCACGTCTTTCCCCTAGCTATCCTGGCGTTCAAGAGAAAATAAGAGAATTGCAACGTCTATAAACGTCTATAATAGTTTAATCTTAAAAAGATGTTCCATTATATTAGGAGGAAAATATGGACTTGTGTTATAAGCAAAAATCTGCTTGGGAAGTTTTGAAAGATGAGGACATGGAAGCTCTTGATGCTCTTTCTAATGATTATTTAGATTTTCTAAATCATGGAAAAACAGAGCGTGAGTGTGCAAAACAAATAATTGAAGCAGCAAAAAAGCATGGTTTTAAAAATCTTTATGACATTCTTGAAAAAGGTGAAGTGAAAAAAGGCGATAAGGTATATCTAAATCATAAAGATAAATCTGTTGTTATGATGGTGATAGGCGAAGATATGACCGATGGAATGAATATTATAGGAGCACATATCGATAGCCCTCGCCTTGATGTTAAGCAAAATCCTTTATATGAAGATGCAGGTGTCGCTTTTTTAAAAACACATTATTACGGTGGTGTGAAAAAATATCAATGGACTACAATTCCTCTTGCTATTCATGGCGTTGTTTTTAGAAAAGGTGGAGAGAAGGTTGAAATATGTATTGGTGAAGATGAAAAAGACCCTGTGTTTTTTATAAACGATCTTTTAATTCACCTTTCAAGAAAGCAATTGCAAGAAACAATGGCAGAAGCAATTACTGGCGAGCAACTTAATGTAGTTATTGGGCATATGAAGCCTAGTAAAAATGGAAAGGCAGAGAAAAAAGATGAAAAGAAAGAAAATATTATAAAAGAAAATGTTTTAAAGATATTAAATCAAAAGTATCAAATAACAGAAGAGGATTTTCGTGTTGCAGAGTTAGAAATTGTTCCTGCAGGCAAGGCCCGTAGCGTTGGCATTGATGGTTCTATGATAGCAGCACACGGACACGATGACCGTATTTGTGCATATACAACATTAAAAGCAATTCTTGATATAAAAAATCCTTCTATTACTGCAGCAGCTCTTTTTGCAGATAAAGAGGAAATTGGCTCTGTTGGAAATACTGGTATGCAAGCTTATTATTTTGAAAACATGGTAGCAGACCTTCTTTCTACAAGAAAAGATTATAGGGATGTAGATGTTCGTCACGCTTTGGCTAGTTCTAGAATGCTTTCTGCTGATGTTTCTGCAGGTTTTGACCCCGCTTTCCCTTCTGTTTTTGAAAAAATGAATGCAGCTTATATGGGAAACGGAATTTGCATAAATAAGTACACAGGTTCTGGTGGAAAGGGTGGCTCTAATGATGCAAATCCTGAGTTTTTACAATATGTTAGGGAAGTCTTTGATAAAAATGATGTTGTGTGGCAAACCTCTGAGCTTGGCATGATTGATGCGGGCGGTGGAGGCACAATTGCATATATTTTAGCAAAATATGGAACAGAGGTGGTAGATTGTGGTGTTCCTGTTCTTTCTATGCACGGACCTTTTGAACTTGCAAGTAAGGCTGATTTATATATGGCTTATAAGGCTTATAAAGGTTTTTTTCAAGTTTAGTTGATTAATTAAGCATTAAAAAAGGCATTGTAGTTATACAATGCCTTTTTTAATTTTTAAGTCTTAGATAGTTTTTAGTTTTACTTTTGTTTTATATTCATTTTCTTCTTTTATAATTTCTGCTATTGCATAACGCCCGTTACATAAAGCTCCAGGGTTTACTATCACTGTTTTTCCTATTGCATCTATTCCATATGCTTCGTGAATGTGCCCAGAAATTGCAATGATTGGCTGAGCGTTTTCTATGAATTTGCGAATTAATTTTGAACCGACATGTATTAAAGGAGCAACTTTATCAACTTTTACACCATGGGGAGGATTATGTGTTATAATGATAAGATTTTCGCATTCGTTTTTTTCATAACTATTTGTAATGTCTTTGGCTAAATCTTCATCAGTACGCTCATTTGGTGTTGCTCCAGTGAATTTAGATGCTCCTCCAGAACCCATGATAGTAAATTCTTTAAAATATTGTTTTGAAGCTTGCACATTTATATTGTTTTTTATTAATTCTTCAATAAATGAAGGTTTATCACAATTGCCAAGCACAGAATAAACATTTTTATGTATTGTTTTTAGTTCTTTTAAAAAAGGTAGTCCTGTTTCTGCTTTATTAAAAGCTGCAAAGTCTCCTGCAAATAAAACTGCATCTACTTTACTTGCAATATTTTTAATAGCTTTTAGATTGTCTATAGCACCATGTCCATCAGAAATTAATAACATTTTCATAAAAATTATGCCTTGTAATACAATTATTTTAGTTCTATTTTTTTAAGCCATTCAATTGTAATTTTTTTTGCTTCATCTCTTTTGTTTTGTGCCACCTCTCCTTTTATTGCTAAAGCTTTTAAAACGTTAGCTTTTGGAGCTACTTTTTTTATGTGTTCAACAGTTTTTGCAGCTGCACTACCTTCATGTGTGCAAAAAGGAATGATTGTTTTCCCTGCAAAATTATTGTTTTCAAGAATAGTATAGATTATCATAGGAAAATCTGTCCACCAAATTGGGTAACCTAAAAAAATTATGTCATAATTTTGCACTTTTTTAGAAAGTGGAATAATGCTAGGGCGTGCTTTAGTTTCTTGCTCCATTAAAGCTATATCAGAGCATTCTTCATAAGATGAGGGATAAGGGGACGTAGGCTTTATCTCTTCAATATCAGCTTTTAAATATTGTGCAATTATGTTTGCAATTATCGAAGTATTTCCTACCTCTGTTTTTCCAATTTTATACTGCTCTCCAACCCTAGAAAAATATAGCACTAAAACTTTTGCATTTGGCTTTGCTCCTTTTAGAACTTCTGCATTTAATGTTTGCATGCCGTTTATAACAAAAAAAGAAAGAAAAGCAAGTACTAATAAAAAAATGTGTCTTTTTTTCATTATTACACCTCTTTATGAGTCTATAATAAAAATATATTGTTTTGCAACTATAAACTTTACGGCAATATATTTAATCCCCCCTTTAATATTGTTAAATAAATTGCTTATAATGCTTAACTATTATGAAAAAAGTGATTAATAAATATGTTTTAATTAATTTTTTTATTGCGGTTTTAATATTTAAATCTTTTAATATTCATGCTTTGCCTAACTTTTATGATGATGAGGCTGCAAATGTTTTGGCAGAAAATATTGTGAATGAAATGACAGATGAAGAACTCCTTTCACAAATATTTATGTTTGGATGGAAGGGGGAGGAACCAGATAAATTACTTATTGATTGGATTACTAAAAGAGGACTTGGAAATGTAAAAGTTTTTGGGTGGAACACAAAAGATTCTGTAAAGCTAGGAAAAGCAATACATTTATTGCAAAAAAAAGCAGCATTAGGGCGTTTTGGCATTCCACTATTTGTGGCAACAGACCAAGAAGGTGGTCTTGTGCGTCATGTTAAAGGGCTTGCTCTTCACACTCCAGGGAATTTAGCACTTGGTGCTACAAGACTTCCGTATGATGCTTATAAAACAGGCTATTATATTTCTATGGAATTAAGGGCATTAGGCATTAATTTAAATTTTGCTCCAACGGTGGATTTATATACAAATTATGGTTCTTCTGTGATTGGCATTCGTTCTTTTGGAGAATCTCCTATTCCTACTGCAAAGCTTGCTGTAGCTTTTATGAAAGGTGCAAAAGATGCAGGCGTTCTTTCTACGGCGAAGCACTTTCCAGGTCATGGAGATACGGCACAAGATAGTCATGGTCGTCTTCCTAAAATAGATGCAACAAAGGAAGTTTTGTTTAATAGAGAGCTTGTTCCTTTTCAAGCTTTAATTGATGAAGGGCTTCCTGCAATAATGACTGCACATATTAATTACTCTTCTTTAGTGACACAAGGTGAGCCTGCTACTTTTTCTCGAAAAATATTGAATGAGCTTTTAAGGGGTGAATTAGGTTTTAATGGCATTATTATAACAGATGATATAATGATGACAGGAGCTACAGGATATGCAGGAGGTCTTGCTGTTGCAGTGCAAAAGGCTATTGAAGCAGGAAATAATTTAATAGAATCTTCTAAAACTCCATTATTAAATGAAGAGGTGTGGCTACATAATATTAAGTTAATGAGAACTAATGAAGATTTTCATTTTTTAGTAAAAAGTTCAGCTAAGCGTCTTTTAATTCTAAAAATAGAATATTTTAGAGGTAAAAATCATGTTCCTATTTTTCCAAACATAGAGGAGATACCTAATGCTCTAAATAATGAAGATGCAAAAGATTTTTTTGTTGGTATGGCAGCACGCTCTGTAACAATTGTTAGAGGAATGGTAGAATATGTTGATGAGTTTTTAAAAGATTCACTTTTAATTGTTTCTTCAAATAATCTTTTTTTAGAAGCTGGAAAAAATCGTTTTAAAAACGCTAGGCTTTCAAATTTCACAGAATGTTTTGAAGCAAGTAGAAATGCCAAAACTATAATATTTTGTTTGGATGATCACCAAGCATTAAACATATTTCAAGATTTAAAAGCTACCTTTCCAAAAAAACAATATATTATTGTCTCTGCCATGTCTCCAACGCTTTTACAACATATGCCAGAAGAGAAAAATGTAATAGCAATATATAGCAATTCGCCTTTTTCTTTTATGGCAGCTTTTTCTGCAATTGCAGGAGATTTTATTCCTAAAGGTGCTATGCCACTAAATTATGTAAAATAAATTTTATGATATGTGCACAAAGCATTACAAGAGCAAATATAAATAAGGCTATATCTTTTTGCTTGCAGTATGAAGAGATTTCAATAAATCTTTTAAGCTTTTTAATTGAAGAAAAGAATTTGTTTTTTAATAATACTGGGAACTATTTAAACAATGCACATGTTTTTTATTTAGATAAAAAAATTATTGGACTTGCCGCTATTAATAAACATAAATTTTTTGTGTATTGTCTTCCTTCCCATAATGAAGAAATGTATGAACTTATATTAAAGTTGTTTGATTTTTCTTTTGTTTTTGCCATGATGGGAGAATCTTCATTTCAAATAAATTTAAAAAACTACTTAAAGGGCAAACCAAATATTTGTTTTGAAAAAATTGTAGCATATATATTGATGACTAAATGCATCGACTTTTCTTTTCGTCCTATAAAGCCTTGCACGTACATTGAAGACATTAAAATTAGAAAAGCTAAAATTAGTGATAAAGATTCTTTACTTAACCTTCAAGTAGGATATGAAAAAGAAGAGATTTTAGAAAATGCTAAAGCCTATCCAAAAGCTTTTAGCTTAATCAACTTAGAAAAAATATTAAAAAATGAAACTATGTATATTGCTCTTTTAAAAGACGTTCCCATTGCAAAAGCTAATACCAATGCAAAAGGCATTAATTTTTGGCAAATAGGAGGAGTTTACACACTTGCACATTATAGAAGATGTGGGATAGGGACTTATGTGCTTTCGTCTTTATTAAGCCATATTTATAAAATAGAGAAAAAACATGTGGCATTGTTTGTGAAAGTGAAAAATAAAGCTGCTATAGAAATGTATAAAAGAATAGGTTTTATTAGAAAAGCTAATTTCAGTATTACATATTTAAGGTAACTATTATTAGGGTGCACTAGAAAAGCATTAAAAAAATCAGGTTTGAATTGTGCTTTAAGTAATTATTTTAAAACACATTGCTAGAATAGATAAGGTAATAAACAAACTTAAAATATGGCACGTAAAGGTTAAAGAGACTTATAGATGAAACAATTGAATGAATGGGAGTCTACTAGGTTTTCTTTAAGTTATTTTAAAGGTTAAGCTTTAAATCTCCTTTCTTAATCCAATTTATTTTTCTTAAAATAAAGGTAAAAAAAAGAGTTAAAACAGAAGGTAAGATGAAATGTAAAAGAAGAATGGCGAAATATGTGTCTAAACCACCTCTTCCTATAGCTTCCATTGCCATAATGGTGCCTACTTGACCTGCAAGACCACATGTTCCCATGCCTGAACCAATAGGAATGTTTTCCATTTTAAAAATAATGGTAGACAAAGGCCCCAAAATAGCAGATGTCAAGATTGGCGGTATCCATATTCTAGGATTTTTAATTATATTAGGCATGTGGAGCATACTTGTTCCTATGCCAACGGCAAAACTTCCTCCAAGTCCGTTATCCCGATAGCTCATAACTGCAAAGCCTATCATCTGAGTTGCACAGCCTACGGTTGCAGCTCCTCCTGCAAGCCCTGCAAGTGAAAGCATCATACAGATTGCAGCACTGCTTATAGGCAAGGTAAGAATAACACCTACTAGCACCGAGACCGTAACCCCCATCCAAAATGGTTGGAAAGTAGTAGCTTCCATGATTAGCTTTCCAAGCCATGTCATAAACGAAGAGATTCCAGGGCCTAGCAATGTTGCAATTATAGTGCCAGAAATAATTGTTACTATTGGGGTAACGATTAAGTCTATCTTTGTTTCTCTTGAAACTATTTTTCCAAGCTCTGTGCTGATTATAGTTGCAACAAAGGCACCTACAGGTCCTCCAAGCTTATTTCCTGCAAAACCTACTATTGTTGCTGAAAAAAGCACAAATGTATGAGCCTTTAGCGAATGAGCTATGGCTATGCCGATTGCAGCTCCTGTCATATCGCGACAAATAGGCCAGACGGTTTTGGTTAAAAAAGGAATGTTAAGTTTAAAACCTATGCTGTTTAGTATGGTGCCTACTAAAAGAGAAGAAAAAAGCCCCATTGCCATTGCACTCATAGCATCGATAAAGTAGCGTTTTGCTGAGACTTCAATGTTCTTTTTAGCCAAAAAGTTTTTAAAAGAGTCGTTCATTTAAGATGCTCCCAAAAATAAAAAAAAGTATATTTTTAGCAGAACAGGTATTGGAGAATATGGGAATTTAACATGCCACCTATTGATTTAAAACTTCTTAATTCTCTTCTTATGTTATGCATTACATGCCTTGCCTATAGCTATATAATAGTAGAAAGATGAAAATGTCAAGCCTTGCTATAGGCATTTACAAAAAAGCAAAATATTTGTTTTGTAATTAAAACCACTTTTAATTTTTGAAAACTTATTTTGTTTGTTTTTATTAAAAAAAATGGTCTTGTGTTTTAGTTATACTAGATTGCATGCCTTTATAGTTAAGTTGACTTTTTATTGAAAATTTGTTAGACTTTTTGGGTGAGTCTTGTGTATTATGCATAAGGCTTATTCATTAAGCGGCGGTGGTGGAATGGTAGACACGTCAGCTTGAGGTGCTGATGCCTTCACGGGTGTGCTGGTTCAAGTCCAGTTCGCCGCATGTGTTTAATCTTTATATCAATGTTCAAATTTTTAAAAAAAATGTTCTGTTATGTAAAATCATAAAACGTTATTATTTTACAATTGCCACTACCTTAAAAAAAGTAGTTGAAACACATAAGTAATAATTGTATAATAAGGCATTGCATAAGGGTGCAAAGTTTAAATTATTGCCAAGGGGTGATTTTATGAAAAGGTCTTTCTTTTATCTAGTTGTTTTAATTATAACAGTGTTTGTTACTCTCCCTCTTCATTCTCAAAAAGTAGAGGAGGCAGAGCTATATTATATGAATTTCCCTATTCTTAAAGCGTACCAACACAATGAGGGATATTATATAATTTATAGAAAACCAAATCTTCAAACAGCAGAAGCTTTTATACCACATAAATGGTTTTCTCCAAAAGATGGAAGGGGCGAAGTAAAAAAAATTAATTCAAGAATCAGTCCTTATATGTCTGTTTTTGTGAAAAATGGGAAGTTTGAATTTGTTAAAGTTTCATTACCTATTAATAACCCACAGCATCCAGTTTGGGGGTTCATTTCTAATCCTGCAGAATATAACGACAAATTTTCTAATGAAAGTTTAGAAATAAAATTCTAGTCATATTATTCATGGATCGTCCTTTTGTTAATTATAGGACGATCTGCTTTAACGTTTTATTTTTCTTTTACAAATTCACCTTTTATTAAAAATGTATTAGATTGCATTCTTAAAATGTGGAGGTGTAGTTGTGCCAAATAATTCTTTTCTTGTTCCAAAAGGTCTAATAGATTTTATAAATAAATATTCTACATTTGTGATAGTAGGGCATAAAGAACCAGATGGAGACTGTATAGGAAGTAGTTTAGCCCTTTCTCTTTTTATAAAGCGTATAGGAAAGGTGCCTATACTCCTTTCGGCAGGTCCTTTTAAAAGGACAGAGATATCACAATATGCTCCTTTGTTTGGTAATGCTTTGCCTTATGATGTAAAAAATGATGAAAATGTAGGCGTGATAATTGTAGATTGTTCGTCCATAGACCGCACTGGGAGCATAGAAGAACAAATAAAAGACTTGCCAATTGCTATTATAGATCATCATGCTACAAATACATCAAGCTCGCCTAGTTTTTTTATAGTGCCAGAAGCTCCAGCAGCAGCTATTTTAGTGCAAGACGTTATAGAATGTATTGCAAAAGAGGTTACAAAAGAAGAGGCTTATTTTTTGTTATTTGGCATATCTACTGACACAGGTTTTTTTAGACATTTAGATGAAAAAAGCGAAGAAACTTTTTTGCATGTTTCGCGTCTTGTTGCTAAAGGGGTGAGCCCTAAAATTATTTTTTCTCAAATTAATGGAAATAAGTCAATTGAATCAAGGCGTTTAATTGGTCTTTCGCTTCAAAGGCTCACATTGCATTATAATGGAGCTCTTGCTCTTTCGTATCAAACATATGAAGATATGAAAGAATTTGGTTCTGAATGTCGCGATACAGACACTTTGTATATGCTTATTCAAGCAATAAAGAATGTGGAAGCAATAGTGATAATAAAAGAAGAAGATAAAAATCATTGCTCAATAGGTTTTCGCTCTTTTAGTAAAGTTGATGTAAGCCGTATAGCAAAACAATTTGATGGGGGCGGTCATAAGATGGCATCAGGGGCATATGTATCTCTTCCATATCAAGAGCTTATTCCAAAAATTATAGAAGCATTTAGAGAGCAAATGGACTTTGCATTAGCCTAAAAAAAGATAGTTTTATGATATGAAAAAATCCTTTTTTTTGTTTATATTTTTTTTGTTTATTCCTTTTTTAATTTTTCCAGAATATTATTCTGGAAATACTGAAGACGAAGCAAGAATTATAAGAATGCCTATATGGGTGTTTTTAGAGGGGCAGCCTGGCACAATGAAAGAAGATGAAGGTTCTCCCTTTTTGCCACCAAAGGATGCATTAGAAAAGACGTCTTCATTTTTGCTTTTAGGAATGGCTTATGGCTGGAAATTTTCTTATACCCCAAGTGATAAGGGGAGAGATGTAAAAGAAGTGTTTCAAATTATTCCAATTGAAAACTCTAAAATAAGAAAAGAATTAATAACTATAAAAGAGGTTAAAATTAAATATCCATATGTATATTCATGGGCAGAATATCCACTTTCTATTTATGAAGTGGAAAGGCATTCAAGCTGGCTTTCTTTAAAATATAAAACCATAAAAGGGGTAGGGGAAGGGAAGCGAAAAGAAGAAACAAAAGGCGTTAAAGAAGCTTATACAAATGCTATAAAAAATGCAATTATGAAATATGCAAAAAAACAAATAAAAAATAAACCAAAAGAAATTGTAGGAGAGGTACTTATAAAAAGCTCTCCACGTCTTTTTTGCACTTCAGGTCTTTTTAAAGCAGAAGTGGAGCTTTATATAAATATAAAAGAAATAATTCCATATACAGTGTTTTAAATAATTGTTTAGTAAGTTTAATGTTAATTAATATATAATATTGAAGCTTTTAAACCCAATCGGCATCATCTCCACGTAATATTTCAATTTCACCTTTTCCTTGTGCCTCTCTTATTTTTTGCATAAACGTGTTTGTTGTGTCTTTTATATCTTTTTTTAAGAAAACGTCTTGCATTTTTTCTTCTTCTTCTATTCTATGCCCTCTTCCTTCAGAAAGATTAGACAATATCTTTTTTCTAAAAGCCTCATTTTTTGCATGAATTAGTTTAACAAGGAAGTCATCTTCAAACGAAAATAAAAACTTTTGCATTTGGAAATCTGGAATGTTTATAATGTCTTCAATTGTAAAAATGCTCATTTTTAGCTCATTTGCAAGCTCTGTATCATCTTCTTCTATGCTAGAAATAATATCTTCTCCTGCTTTATAATCAAGAGAGCGTAAAATGTTAATAAGAGAAGCTTTGCCATCTATAGAATTTGAAGAAGTTTTTATTCTACTCATTTTCTTTTGCATTGCTTCACTTATTTCAAAAAGAATGTCTCCACTCACCCTTTTTATTTCTAGCATTGCTTTAATAATTTCTTTTTTTTCTTTGCTTGTTGCAATATATTTTGCCACTTGTTTTGCTGGTAATTGTGAAAGAATTAAAGCCTTTGTTGAAATCATTTCTCCGTCTAACAAAACAGATAAAGTTTCATTATCTATGTCTTTTAAGTAATCAAAATTTGCCTTTTTAACTTCTGGAACACTGTTTTCTATAATCTTATTTGCTTTTTCTTTTCCAAATGCTTTTTCTAAGATATTGCGAGCAGTGTCTATTCCACCTAAATTAACCTTTGCTAAATTATAAAGATTTGAAAACTCTTTTAATATCTTTTCTGCTTCTTCTTTGCCAATAGTTCTTATAGTTACAAGTTCTTTTATAATTTTATCAATTTGGTCAGCTGGTAAGCTTTTTAAAACACGGCTTGCTTCATTTGCTCCAATTAAAAATAAAAACTTTGCAACTTTTCTATATGGGCTATCTTTTCCACTATCAATAGGAACTTTTATTAGGCCTTTTTCATTCATTTCATCTTTTATGTCATTCATAAGTTTCCCCTAGAGATTAAATAATGCGATTATTGTTAAAAAAAATCAATCCGTAATCTTTGAAATTAATATGTATTTTAGAAAATTAAAAATATTTAATTTAGTAGATAAATGATTGACCTATCACCCTTTATTTTGTAAAATGGATATTATGGAAATATTGAAAATGGGGAATGATGTATTAAGAAATGTTTCTAGCCCCGTCTTGAAAGTGGATGAAGAAATTAAAAAATTAGTTGCAGAAATGTTTATAACCCTTAGAGAAAGTAATGGCATAGGTCTTGCAGCCCCACAAGTTGGAAAAAATATTAGACTTTTTATTGTTCTTCTTGAAGAAGAAGATGAAGGAATGGTTTTTATAAATCCTGAAATAATAGGCACATCTGAAAAGTTTTGCGTTATGGAAGAAGGTTGTCTTAGCATTCCTAAAATATATGAAAAAGTTGCAAGACCTAAGGATGTTACTTTGCAATATATGGATTTAACAGGAAGAAAGCAAATAATTAAAGCAGAAGGTCTTTTGGCTCGTGTAATTCAACATGAATATGACCACCTAAATGGAGTTTTGTTTTTGGATAGGTTGGAAGAAGATAAAAAAGAAAAAGCTATTGAAAAGTTTGAAAAAATAATTACAAAGGCAAAAAAAACTCATGCTTAATATAGTCTTTGCGGGCACTCCAGACTTTACTATCCCTACGCTTGATTTTCTTGTTAATAATCATAGTCTTATTGCTATAATCACAGCACCACCAAGAAAACAAGGTAGAAAAATGGAAGTTAAGAATTCTCCTATTTTTAATTATGCTATGTTATTAAAAAAGGAAGAAAAAATATCTGAAAGCTTTCCTATATTTGCTCCCGAAAAACTAGATGATGACTTTGTTTTTTCACTTTCAAATTTAAAACCTGATTTGCTTATTTCTTTTGCATATGGGAAAATATTTTCTAAAGAGTTTATTGCCATCTTTAAAAAGGGAGGAATCAATATTCACCCATCTCTTTTGCCAAAATTAAGGGGTCCATCACCTGTTTCATCTAGCATATTAAAAGGTGAGGCTGAAAGTGGCGTTTCTATACAAACTATTAGAGAAAAAGTAGATTCAGGAGAGATTTTATTACAAGAGCCTTTTAGAATAGAAAAAGGGGAGACAACAAACATGGTGTTGTCGGGTAAAGTTGCTAACATGTCTGTTTCTTTGCTAAAAAAAGTTTTAGATGATTTTGATTCTTATCTTAAACATGCAAAAGTTCAAAATGAATCGGATGCTACATATTGCCATTTATTGAAAAAAAGTGATGGTCTTATTGATTGGAGTAAGGAAGCAAAAGAAATTGAATGCCAAGTTAACGCCTTTAGTTCATGGCCTTGCACTTATACTTTTTGTAATGGAAAAAAGTTAAATATTATAGAAGTACACGTTTATAATGGAAAAAAAGAAATAGAACTAAAAGGCACTTTTGGTGCAGTGCTTGGTAAAGATTTAAAAGAAGGTATTTTGGTAGAAACTGGTAAAGGTATTTTGTGCATTACCAAATTACAGTGGGAAACAAAGAAGGTGCTTATGTGGAAAGATTTTTTAAATGGCTCTTCCTACATATTATCATCTATTTTTAAAAACGTTTCACTTTGATGTATTAAAGATATTCTCTAGGAGAGATAAAAAGATGGGCTTAAACAAAAAAATAGAAGACAACGGCGTTGTCATTATCATAACATCAATTATAATGCTTTTTATTGTTGTCTTAGTTTCTATTGTGGTTTTTTTTGTAAACTTAAAGACTGAAGATCAAGTATTGGTGCCAAGTGTGGAAGGAAATACTCTTGAAGATGCTCTTATTGAGCTCCAAGCAAAAGAGCTTTATCCCAGACTACAATTGAGATTTTCAGATGATCCAACTGAAAGAGGCAGAGTATTAAGCCAAAAGCCTTCTGCAGGTTCTGTTGTAAAAGCTGGAAGAAGGGTTACTTTAGTTGTGAGTCGTGGAACAGTTATAGAAAAAGTTGATAACTATGTTGGCAAAAATATAAAAGATGTGGAACAACTTTTTGCATCTATTTTTACATCTAACTCAAAAAAACTTCTCATCATAAAAGAGCCTTATATGTATAAAGTAGATGATTCCCCTGAAGGCACTATTTTAGCACAAAATCCACCTTATGGAACAGAAATTAGTTCCACTATAGAAATTGAATTTGTTGTAAGCATGGGAAATGAAGCAGAGCTTATTCAAATTCCAAATTTTGTTGGCATGGATTTAAAAACTTTGTATAACACCATGAGTTCCACACAATTAATTTTTACCTTTTCTAAAGGTGGAAGAGCTGATACAGATACGCCAAGCGTTTTAAGCCAAACCCTTAAGCAAGGTGATAGTGTGCCTCCTTATTCCACTATAGAACTCACCATTAGCGAACCTATGGACGGCACTTCAGTTTTTGGAATTTATGATGTGGAACTTCCTAAATATCCAAATAAGGTAGAGATTTCTTGTGATGTGCTTAATCCTGACAACGTGAGAGAATCCCTTGTTTTGTTACAACATTTTGGTGGCAATTTTCAGTTACCTTATTATCTTCAAGAAGATTCTATTGTTACTATAACAGCATTAAATGAAGCTGTGAAAGTTTTTGAAGTGCATAAAGATGGACATTAAGAAAATAATTAAAATAAATTTGGCTTATTAGGGGGATATTTAGGAAAACATATGGAAAATAAAAATGAAAAAACTATCAAAAGACAATATACTATAGGTGAAGAAATTGGAAATGCCATAACTCATGGTGTGGGAGCAGGTCTTGCTATTGCAGGCTTGGTTCTTCTTATTGTAAGAGCTGCAATATATGCACCTGAAAACTATAAGGCATTATATGTTGTAGGCTTCACTCTTTTTGGTTCTTCTTTAATTATTTTATATTTATTTTCCACGTTATATCACGCTTTGCCATTGGGTGCAAAAAAAGTGTTTGGCAAGTTTGACCATATTTCTATTTATATTTTAATTTCGGGCACATACACTGGTTTTTGTATGGGACCATTGCACAGTAAACAGGCAGTATGGCTTTTGTCAACTGTGTGGGCAATTGCTATTGTGGGTATTGTGTTTTATGCGATATTTGGTAGCAAAGTTAGGCTTCTTTCTGTAATTACATACATAATAATGGGATGGCTTGTTATATATATGATTCGTCCTGTTAAACTTGTTTTGCCCTATAGAAGTTTTATCCTTTTAGTTTCAGGTGGGCTAGCCTATACTTTGGGATGTGTCTTTTATGCAATGAAAAAATATAAATGGATGCATTTTGTATGGCATCTTTTTGTTATGGCAGGAAGTATATTACACTTTTTTTCTCTCTTTTTTAGCATTTAATTAGAAATTATGAAAAAACGTGTAGTTTTATTAGGAGCTACGGGCTCAATTGGTAAAAGTGCACTTGATATTATAACACGTCATTTTGAACACTTTGATCTTGTAGGTTTTTCTTATCATAATAATGCACCTTTATATAATGCTATAAAAAAAGACTTTCCTAATGCACTTTCTCTTTGCACATTGCATCTTAAAAACATAAATACAGCAATAAGCTCTTTTAAAGAGTTTTTTGAAAAAACTGAGCCAGATATTATCTTAAATGGAATCTCTACTTCACAAGGTTTGCTCCCTTCTTTTGTTGGTCTAAATATGGGAATTAACTTAGCACTTGCAAATAAAGAAAGTATTGTGTTAGCTTATGACATTTTAAAAAAAATAGCTAAAAAAAACAAAGCAAAAATTATTCCTGTGGACTCAGAGCATTGGGCAATTTTTAGCCTTTTAAACATGCTAAAAAAAGAAAAAATAGATAAAATAATAATAACTGCTTCAGGGGGGGCTTTTAGAGATATTCCATCTAACAAATTAAGTAAAGTTACCCTTGAAGAATGCTTTAACCACCCCACTTGGAACATGGGAAAAAAGATTACTATAGACTCTGCAACTCTTGCAAACAAAGCATTAGAAGTAATTGAAGCTACAAAATTATTTTCTTTAGAACCTAGTAATATAATAGTTACAATTCATAAAGAAAGCATAGTCCATTCAATGGTAGAAACAAAAGGTGGCACTATATATGCCCAGTGTTCCCCCCCTGATATGAGAGCCCCTATTTTTGGAGCTTTAATGTTTCCTAATAATGTCCCGCAATACTTAAAGCCACTAGACTTTAATGCTCCCTTTTCTTTTCATTTCTCACCACCAAGATATAAAGATTTTCCATTACTCAATTTAGGTTTTCAAGTTGCAGAAAAAGGAGTGGCATATCCAATTGCTTTTAACGCAAGTAACGAGGTGGCAGTTTCTCATTTTATGAAAAAGAAAATAGGCTTTCTTGAGATTAATAAAGTTGTGGAATCTACATTACAGTATGATTGGAGCATGAAGGCAAAAAGCATTGAAGCAGTTTTTGAGTGTGATAGCATTGCAAGAAAATTATCTAACGAAATAATAAGGTCATTTTGATGTTCTGTCTTTAAAATCTATTGAAATCGGGGGGGGGGATGTTATAGTTTTTGTAATATATTGTAATATATTCTATATTTTTAGGAGATGTTTTATGAAAGATAAAAGGGAAGAGATAATAAAAGGAAACATATTTTCTCTTATGTTAAAGCTTGGAATTCCAGGCATTGTGGGAATGTTAATCATTAGTTTATACAGTTTTGTGGATGCAATATTTGTTGGTAGATATTCCCCTGACGGAAAACTTGCATTAGGTGCAATAAGCATGGCATATACTTTTACCCTAATTAATAATGGTATTGCAGTATTATTAGGCATTGGCTCTGCTTCAGTGCTTTCTCGTGCTATTGGTAGAAAAGACCAAAAAACAATAGATTCAATAATGGATAATGTTTTGATTTTAAGCATTCTCCTTTCTTTAATTCCTACTATTATTGGCTATATATTTGCTCCATATTTTTTAACCATTATAGGGGCAGAAGGGGATATGCACATATTAGGCACTAAATATTTAAGAATTGTGTATTTAGCTTCTATATTTGTGAACTTTGGTCAAGCTTCTAATATGGTGCTACGCGGAGAAGGGAAATTAGTTACTGCAATGGTAATTATGTGTTTTGGAGCAGTCTTAAACATTGTTTTAGATGCAGTGTTTGTTATAGTTCTAAAACAAGGTCTTGAAGGTGCTGCTATTGCTACAGTTATTTCACAAGTGGTTTTTGCCTTTATGTCTTTCTTTTATATACTTTTTGCAAATAAGAGTGTTACCTTCCATCGTTTTAGATTGGAAAAAAGCATAGTGAGCGAAACATTTGCTATTGGTGTTTCTGCAATGTTTATGCAAATATTGGCACTAATTCAGCAAGCCGTAATGTATTCCACATTAAAAAAATATGGAGGTGATGAGGAAGTTGTCTTAATGGGTGGCTTTTTTAGATACATGATGTTAGCATTTATTCCTCTTTGGGGGCTTTCTCAAGGATTTCAACCATTTATTGGAACAAATTTTGGTGCAGGTCTATTAGATCGTGTTAAAAAAGGTACGTTCTATTTTTATGGTTTTGGAATTTTTCTTGCTTTAATTGCATGGTTTGCCTTCTTTATCTCACCTGAAGGAATTCTTTCGCTTTTTATTACAGATGCAGCGTTAGTTGCAAAAGGTAAACTTAATGCTATGGTTGCATTTTCTATTTTCCCTGTGTTGCCTATTTTAGTTTTAAACATCACGCTTTTTCAAGCATTGGGCAAAGCAAAGTTTGCAGGCATTCTTGCAATTGGAAGACAATTTATATTCTTTGTGCCAGCTTGTATCATTATATCTATGTTCTTAGGTGCTAAAGGGGTCTGGCTTTCTATGCCAGTTGTAGACGGAGTTACCCTCATATTATCAATGTTCTTAGTAATGAATATATTTAGAAAAGAATTAAAAAGTGAAAATGCAATAAACGCTTAAAACAAAAAAAGGGTTTTATGCCTTTAAGGCTTAAAACCCTTTTTTTGTTTTACTTAACCTTACCAATTCTTCCATGTGGCCAAAAGATGAAAGTAGGTTGCCCTAGTAATCTTTCTTCTTTAATATACTTTGGTTCAATATTTGTAATGTAGCGAATAGAAAAAGAATCATTTTTGTCCACTTCAGTTTTATAGAATTTATAACCGTGCCTCATATCTGTGGAATTAAACCGATTATCACCCATCATAAAAAAAGAATCTTTAGGAATATAATTACCTTCCCCTCTTGGAAACTCATTTAAATTGCGTTGCCCTGAAAATGCTAGATAATAATAATAATTTTTTAGATCATTTAGATATTTAATTTTCTCATCATTTTCTGAAAATTGCATTGGAAGAATATTTTCTGACAAAGGCTTTGCATTGCAAAGTAAAAGATTGCCAACACTAATCTTAATTAAAACATTAAGATTAGCAAAACATTTTTCATAAAGTGTCGCTTTTTCATTTTTAGCTTCCCATTCATTTGCCCAGTCTGTCATAAAAGAGGAAAACCATTCAATGCCACATTCTTCACTTAAAATCTTAGAAGCAATTTCTATATCATTTTGAACAATATTTTCAATCGAAAGTTCCTCTTTTTTTATAATTTCTTTCATATTTGTTGAAGAAGCTAAAGGAACATTAGAAGCACTAAAATTCGCCTTCATTTCTTTCATTTTTTCAACAATATCTTTTGCCTCATTTAATGCTTTGCTTGCATCTAAATTTTTTCGCCTTTCTTCTATATCTTCTAGCATATTTAAAACCTTACTACCTATTTTATTATCTTTAACGTACTTTAACAAAGATGGGGACAATGTATCTAAATTCCAAACAGCATAAGAAGATTCATCTTGAACTTTCCACTCTTCATCTCCCTTTTTCTTTATGTATAAAACGCCATCAACTAACATAACTTTTTCATCAGAGCATGCAACAATACGTTTAACAAGAGGGTCAACCTTAGGCTTTCCACTATCATCCAAATTTGGATTAACCATTGTTAGCGTTAAAAGCTGAACTAACTGAGAGACAAAAAATTTAAGATCGTTATTTTCGTCTTTTTCGTAATTTGGATTCCTTATAATAACAACATCTCCTCTTTTATACTTTTTAATTTGAGGAAACCTAAAACTTGAAAGTGGAAAGGTAGGTCCATAATTACATTTAATGCCCATCACTTTATCCCCAATCATAAAAGTAGGCACCATAGACTCTGAAGGAATTAAATATAGCTGAAACACAAATAAGTGGAACAACAAAACTATGCAAGCAGTTTGAGCTATTGCGTCAATCCAATCAATTATACTAAATAACACTT
>CAUUIE010000031.1:0-19018 GCA_963545065.1 uncultured Treponema sp. | reverse complement strand
AAAGACTTTTTAGAAGAAGTTAAAGAAAAATATTTAGAAAAGATGGTAGAAAGTAAACAGCTATGGGTTTTTGAACAATATGGGGTTCATGTATAAACTAAGGCTCTTGACTAGCATCTCCTTTATTGAGAGGAAGAGTCAAGAGCCTAAGTATATGTGATGGTTCTATCCTACTTAATGATATCCATCTTTTAGATTTTTCTCATATCCTTAAATATGTTCTAAAAGAGCTATTGTGTCTTCTACTAAAACCTATCTTTATATCCTGTTTTCCTCAATTTTTGTTTTTCTTTTATGCTTAAGCTAGAACATCCTAAAAACACATTTTTACCATAACCACCGTAATAGGTTTCCCCATTATAATAATGGTTATCAGTAGATAAATGTTCGACATTAATGTTCACAGCTGTTAAGCTAGAACAGTCTTTAAATGCTTCTTCCCATATTAGTTTTATACCACTACCTATGCTGACTGTTTTTAACTCTCTACATAGAGAAAATACAGCATAACCTATAATTATAACACTATCAGGAATATTTATACTTTCTATACCTGAACCTAAAAAAGCACAATTGTCGATTTCTTCTACAGTTTCTGGAATAATAATCGTTTTTAATGAATTACATGAAAAAAACATAGATTCTGGAATCTTTTTTAAGATCTTTGGCAATGTTACTATTTCTAACATATCACAATCTTTGCAACAATCTTTCCCAATAGTATGCACAGAATCTGGAAAGATTATAGATTTTATAGCATCACCTTCACGCCAGAAGGAATCAAATACATTCTCTCCAACTTCGACTACTGGTAAATCTTCTATAATATATGGTATTACAACTTTAGAACTCTTACCGATATATTTAGTAATAATGATTCCAGTACCTTCAGAATCCAAATCATAAGTAAAATCTGTTGCAGGATTTGCCTTTTTCATATACTCTGCAATTTTCTTTTCATCTTCATCAATTTTACTTTCAAAATCTTCTGCTACAAGAAACTGTACTAAAGCAATAAAAACTAGAATCAAAACACCTAATTTTTTATTCATAATAAACACTTAAAAAACCTCATATTTTTTATTTTTTAAATAAAAAAGCCCTAAAGCATTCTTAAATTAAGAACACCTTAGGGCTTTTAATACAATCCTGTTGTTACATCAATTAAGCATTAAAACACAGTCTGCTCTTTTACTGGTGTTTGCAAAGCATTCAACGCTTTTTCAACTAATTTTCGTCTAAGCTTTTTCTCATCTTCTGGAGTAGCTTTTGGATCTCCAAGTGGGTGAGGAATAGCAATTGCCGGTACTATTCTATTAGCACCAACTGTTTTAGAAATAGGAACAACTGTAGCAATGTGTACTACAGGCATAACCCTTTCAATTTCTTTTACCATCGTTGCACCGCAACGAGTACATGTGCCTCAGGTGGAGGTTAGAATAACAGCAGTAACGCCATCGTTCTTTAATTTTTGTGCAATCTCTGTTGCAAATTTCTTTGCACTTTTCACAGCAGTACCGTTACCTACAGTTGTGTAATACTTATTGTGCAATTTTCCAATAAGACCTTCTTTTTCCATGTCTTTTAACACATCTACAGGCAAAACTCTGTTTGGGTTTTCATTACAGTATGTTGGGTCATAACCACCATGTGCTGTCTCTGCCATATTATCTATTGTGTATTCCCCATAGTGAGAAGCATTAGATGCTTCAATATGGTCTGGGTTTCCTTTAGGAACTACACCACCAGATGTTACCAAAGCAATTGTAGCTTTCTTCATGTCTGTAACAGGTGCAAAAGGTTCAACTCTGTCAAAGACAGGCATTGGATACTCTGTTACAAAGGCGTCCCCTTTAATCTTTTTAATAAGCATGTCGACTGCTCTCTTTGCACCCCTTTCATTTGCAAAGAAATTCTTTCGCAATCCACTTGGTAAAAGACCTTCTTCTTCAGGACTTCCAACTGCTTCACCTTTTAATATTTTTTTTGCAATTTTTGCCATTGTAGGCAATGCTTGTCTAGCCCCTGCTGCATTGTTTGTAGTCTTTACAACATATGCAAAGTTCTTGAACATGTCATAGCCTGGGTTTTCTTCATAAAGACCTGTAACAGCTGGAATTTTCATTCCTGCAGCAACCTTACAAGTACCACCACAAGCCATGCCATAACGACCTGCATTAAAGCCAGGACCTGAGATTAAAAGGTCTGCTTTTGTATCTTGAAGCACTTTCTTAACAAACTCAGTACACTCTGCTTCGTGTTCATTAAAATAGTTATCTCCGCAGACAATAGTTTTAACTATGTCTCCTGCATCTCCAATACCAGCTTTAAGTCCTACGCCAGGTCCTAAAGCTCCGTCTACAACTTCAATCTTATAATCTGCAGCCTCTTCTCCACCCTTTTGAGCAAAGAATTGGTTGATATAATGTACAATAACTTTTCCCATTTTCTTTCCTCCTATATTCCTCTAGCAGAGAGATTCCAGAAGCCTAACTCATTTGTAGCCCCTGTAATAACTTGTAA
Organism: uncultured Treponema sp.; assembly: GCA_963545065.1. GTDB lineage: Bacteria > Spirochaetota > Spirochaetia > Treponematales > Treponemataceae > Treponema_B. Next base: position 16,495 of record CAUUIE010000031.1, on the reverse strand, counting down.
CTCAGCTTCTATACTACCATCTGCATGTAAACTTCCTTCCCAACCACCTGCAATAACATTAGCTTGTTTTGCATCTCCTATTACCTTATTCATTTTAGGTAGTTTTATAACAGCATTTGCATTTGCATTAGAAACTACAGCATTTGCTTTTGGATGTGCATCTGCCAAAGATTGACTTGCACCGTCTTGACCTGCATATTCGTCTGTTACTAAAACAGTTTTCATGCCAAGATCTTCACTCTTTCTGCAATTCATAATAAGGTCAGCATCTGGATTTCCAAAACCTTCCTCAGAAATAACTACAGCATCACAACCTAATTGTTTTGCCAATTTACAAGCAAGATAAGAAGACCTCTCTTTGTCTGCAAGAGTTACGTTTTCGTTAGTGATTACAGCACCCATAAAGTTGATGTCTTTACCATGTCTTGCATATAGCTCATGGATAATTGGACTATTTTGGTGAACATATGTTGGGTTTTTATCGCAAGCAGAAACGCAGTTACCAGATGTAATAGCACCATCAAATGCTTCTGTTGGATACATAATTGTAGGCAATATTTGCTTAACGTCAACACCATAATAATATGTGTCGTGCAAAAGACCTTGACTTTGCAACATATAGATATAGCCAACTTTTGGCAAGTTAGGATATTGCTGAGCTTGCTCTATAAATGGCTTTGTCTCATATGTTTCTACAGAAGCTGGTTTTGCATCGCGACCTGCCTCTCCTAAATATCTAGCTGTTTTTAAACCCATCAAGCGCAATGTTTTTTCTTTAATTGCTCTTGTAACATCATCTTGAACCTTACAATTAACAACTAAATTCACAGTCTTAGAGAAAGGAGTGTATTCTGCACCAGGACCACTCATATCAATAATACCTTCTTGGAATCCTACAACAGTTCCTGTTGTAACCACTGCAGCACCTTTCAAAACATGTGTGCGTCCTTCTCCAACAGTTGCTTCCTCACCTGTAAAGAATCCAGGAAAGATTTTTCCTGTACCAGACACTTTGCATCTTGGCTCTAAAACATCCTTAACAGGAATTATGCGAACGCTTTCTCCTGGTTTTGCGATGTCAAGCTCAACACTAACAACAAGTGGATCTTCCTTAATAAGAGCAATAAGTTCTTCTTTATTAATCTCTAGGCACTTGCCATTAACAGAAGTTTTACTAGCAAACTTCATGTCTTCAATGGGAATTATCCCTAATTCGAGTTTCACTTGAATTCTCCTCCTAAAATAAATTTCATACGAACAAACGTATTTAAGAGCTTTATTTTATCATTAAATTAACAATTAGTCAATTTAAGAAGACAAAGGCAAAGCTTTCCATTAATGTTTAAGCGTAATAATAAAATCACGATTTACTACTTGTGAGTTTTTCTTTTAGTCTAGCATGCCTCACTTTAAAATCGCCCATTCTCACATATGGCATTACAGAAATAACTGAGGCTCTATTACAAATAAAAAGAGCCTTATCAAACATTTTTATTTTCTCTAGTAAGATCATAGGTCTTTCCCAGTATGTGCTCCCTGTAGGTGTGGTGCTTGCTAGAATCTCTAAATACTTTGTTATAGCTTTTTAAATATCTATTTTTTCTAGTTCTAAACCTTCTTGTAGCATATTGCTATATTTTAAAAAACATTCATCAAAATTTTTCATTCCTTCAAACTCATCAAACCCTGCTATCTTTTCCTTATACTCTTTAAATGCCTTTTCTATTACTTCAGCATCAAACTCTATTTTTTTTGGCACTTTACGCACTTCAGATTTTATAATTCCTTCTTTTCTTAAAACTGAAAGCTCTTTCTTTGTTTCATCATGTGCTTCTTGCAAAAGTGCTTTTACTTCCTCTTTTAGCTTAGGATGATCACAGACTTGAACAATAGAAATAGTTAAATCAAGGAGAGTTCTATTAATAAAAATGAATTCTTCGGCAAGAGGTAAGTTTTTAAACTCATCTATATCTACATATTCACGTATTCTCACTACGTTTTCCTCTTTCCTTTTTGCTAACACATCATCTAAATGCTTATAAAAAATTTTAAGGGCTTTTTTATATAATTTTGATTAGTAAAACCAAATGTTTTTGACATTCTTATTATATCTTTTGAACTTAAAGGAATATCAAAAAGATACGCACAAAATAGATATAAGTTATTAGAAAATAAAAACTCATGCTCTTTATCCAACGAAATTAAAAATTTCTTAATGTTTTCAACATTCTCATCTTGCATGTTAGATAAAATTATTGCTTTGGCAGAGTATTGTTGAAAAACCTTATCTTCATGCACGTCCCTTAACTTTAAAATTACCTTTTGAGCACGCTCTTTTTCACCAAGCAATAGATGACGCTCAAGACCATAATATAGAAGAAAAACATAGCCAATATCCACTATATTATCATATGGATTTTTCAAAAACTCTAAATAAGTCCAACGCTGCTCAGGTGTTAAAATTTTATAAGACGGTGAGTAAAAAAGAGGTGCCACATTATCTTTAGGTTTGGAAAATGGTAAGAATACGTCAATAAGACTTGGTTCTTCACTCATATCTTCTATTACTTTATTCTGAGAGCCGTCTGCATTGTAACCTATCATTTCACGATAAATACCTGATTCTAAACTCACATTATAATGAAAACCTGATGCCTTTAACCGCCTTGTTTTAAAGCTTTCATTATTTTCATCATCATAGTTTTTATGCTTTCCATTTTTAACCCAAATAAGACCCTTTATGTCTGGATGAATAGAATCAAGTAAACATGAAACATTATCTTTATGAAAAAAATCAAATATAGACATAGCCCCTCCAAAACTATATTTTAACATAATTTTATTATGTATGTATTCATTATTAGCACACACTGAAGTTGTAACAAAATCAGTAAAGAAATTAGAAAATCGTAATCTTAAAATATAAGTTTATAATCCTATTGGCTACGTTTGATGTTACCACGGAAAAAGGTAATATGATATATGAAGTACGTCAGAAAAAATATTTTAGCTAAAAGGACGCCTCCTTTTAGCTAACGGGACACCTCCTTCTAGCTAGACGGAGCTCATCCTTTAGCTAATCGGAGCGATCGAGTGTGGCTAGAAACACACTATTATTACTTAAATACTTAACATGTAACTTTAGTTATTATATGGCTTCATTTCTAGCTAGAAACATGTGTTATTTCTAGCTAGAAATAAAACCTTTTAATGCACGTTATTAGGCATTTGATATTGTAAGTAATGTTTTGCACTTTTGTTTAACCTTTAATAAGGTAGTGCTATAGTAGTTTCAAAGACATAATTCACTATTTTTTCATCTCTAATGGGCTATACCCTATTTACCTTTATTTTTTGTAATGTTAGAATCATTAGCCTATGACACAATCTAATTATTCTGCTAGTAATATAACCGTACTAAAAGGGCTAGAAGCTGTTAGAAAAAGACCTGGTATGTATATAGGTTCTACAGGTCCAAATGGGCTCCATCATCTCGTCTATGAAGTGGTGGATAACTGTATTGATGAAGCGATGGCAGGTTTTTGCAACAAAATAGTTGTAGTGCTTGAAAGCGGGAACATTGTTCGTGTGGAAGACAATGGTCGCGGTATTCCTGTGGATGTCCACTCTGAAGAAGGAGTGAGTGCTTTGGAGCTTGTAATGACACGTCTTCATGCAGGAGGAAAATTTGACAAAGGTTCATATAAGGTTTCAGGTGGACTTCATGGTGTAGGGGTGTCTGTTGTAAACGCTCTTTCAACATGGCTTGAAGCAAGAGTTTTTAGAGATGGCGGTGAATATTACGCCAAATTTGAGCTAGGGGAACTTACCGTTCCTGTGAAAAAGATAAGCTCTTCTTCTAAACGTGGCACAATAGTAAGATGGGCTGCAGACCCTTCTATTTTCCAAGAAACTACAACATATAATTTTGACGTACTTTCTTCTCGCTTAAGAGAGTTAGCTTTTTTAAATAGCACTATTTCTATTATCTTAAGGGATGAACGTTTAAGCACTCCAAAAGAGGTAACATTTGCTTTTGAAGGTGGAATTTCGCATTTTGTTAGCTATTTAAATGAATCCAAGCAGGTGTTACCAAAAGAGCCTATTTTTATAGAAAGTGAGAAAAACGATGTTGTATGTGAAGTTGCATTACAATATAACGATGGATATAACGAAAACATTTTAACTTTTGTAAACGACATAAACACCCACGAAGGTGGTTCACATTTAGAAGGATTTAAGCATGCAATTACTAAAGTGATGAATGAATTCTTAAAGAAAAGTCCTAAGCTACTAAAGAAAATAGAAAAGGAAGAAAAACTAGCAGGAGAAGATGTGAGAGCAGGTCTTACAGCTATTATTTCAACGAAAGTTCCAGAGCCACAGTTTGAAGGGCAGACAAAAACAAAGCTTGGGAATAGTGAAGTGCGAGGCATAGTAGACAGTATCTTAACAGAAAAGCTTACCCTTTATTTTGAACAAAATCCACAAACAATAGAAAAAATATTAGAAAAGTGTGTTGCCGAAGCTACTGCAAGAATTGCAGCACGCAAAGCGAAAGAGGCTACAAGACGTAAAAGCGGAATGGATAGCTTTGGCTTACCAGGAAAACTTGCAGATTGTTCTATGAAAGAACCAGAACTTTGTGAGGTTTATATTGTTGAGGGAGACTCTGCAGGTGGTTCTGCAAAGAAGGGCAGAGATAGTAAAACACAAGCAATTTTGCCACTATGGGGTAAAATGCTTAATGTTGAAAAAACTAGATTAGACAAAGTTATTTCAAATGAAAAATTGCAACCAATAATTGCAACACTTGGCACAGGTATTGGAGAAGACTTTAATATAGAAAAAATACGCTATCATAAAGTTATAATAATGGCAGATGCTGATGTTGATGGCTCCCACATTAGAACTCTTCTTCTAACTTTCTTTTTTAGATATATGCCACAGTTAATTGAAGGTGGATATGTGTATTTAGCTATGCCTCCACTATATAAGGTTTCTCAAGGTAAAAAAGAATGGTATGTTTATGATGATGCAGAAAGAGAGGCAATATTAAAAAAGATTGAAAACAAAGGAAATGTGGCAGTGCAACGCTACAAAGGTTTAGGTGAAATGGATGGCACACAGCTTTGGGATACAACAATGGATCCTGCAAAAAGAAAAATGATGAAAGTTACTATGCCAGATGCTGTGGAAGCTGATAGAATCTTTAGTACTCTTATGGGAGAAGAAGTAGAGCCTAGAAGAAAATTTATTGAAGAAAATGCAGTATATGCTAACTTAGATGTTTAATAATTAAAGGAGCATCATCTTTATATAATGTTCCTTATTAAGTCTTAGTGGTTTTAGAGTAGTTTTCTATAAAAGAAGTATAGTTTTGCATTAATATTTTTGTAAGTGTATGCTTTATAAACTCTATATCTCCAAGCCTTTTAACGGGCATTATGCCCATAAGTGAATTAGTAACAAAGCATTCTTCCATTTCTTCTACATTGCTAGGAGAAATTTCTTTTTCTTCTATGTTATAAGATTCACATAAATAGGCTCTCACAATGCCGGGTAAAATACCAGAAGATATAGAAGGTGTGTATATTTTTTCATTGTTTATAAAAAAGATGTTACACACCGAACCTTCAGAAATAAAACCTTTTGTGTTTATAAATATAAAATCGTCTACATTTTCTATTTTAGCTTTTCTTTTTTCTAGTATATTTTCAGCATAATTTAAAGTTTTATGATAAGAAAAAGGAGATGTTTCATTTTTTAAAATGCTACTATATTTTAAATTAAAACCACTTTCATATAATTTACTATTTATATAAGGGTTAGCCCTAGTTTTTATTATAGTGTTTTTTTCTGATACAATGATTTTTAAAGCATAATTTTGTTTTTTTATGTTTTCAACGTAGTCTAATACTATTTTCTTATCTATTATCTTATCTATTTTTAAAAATGACAAGCTATTATTTAAACGTTTTAAATGCTTTTCTAAAAGAATAGGAATTTTGTTTTGCACAGCAATAGTTTCAAACGCACCTATGCCAAATTGATAACCATCATCAAAGAGCATAAAAATTATTTAATTGAAGCAAAAAGTGCATGAGCTTTTTGTAAAACTTCTTCATGTTCAGCCTCTTTATCTGATTCAAAAGTAATGCCACCCCCTGCCCCTATGTGATACATTCCATTTTGAAAAATTGCCGTGCGAATAACAATATTTAAATCGCATGAACCATCAAGCCCTACATACCCTATAGTTCCTGTGTAAATATTCCTTAGAGAGTTTTCTATTTTGTCTATCAACTTCATAGCACTTAATTTAGGTGTTCCTGTTATAGAGCCTCCTGGAAACATAGCAAAAAGTGCATCCATAATATCTTTATCATCTTGCAATTTCCCTGAAACTTGAGCTACAAGGTGAAAAACTTGAGAATAAGTTTCGCAATGAAAAAGGTCTTTTACAACCACAGAACCTGGCACACATATTTTATTAAGATCGTTTCTTTCTAAGTCTACTATCATAAGAAGTTCAGACTTATCTTTTTCTGAATTTTCTAATTCTAGTTTTAATTTTTTATCTTCATCTTCTGTTTCTCCTCTTTTCCTAGTTCCTTTAATTGGTCTTGTTGTAATAAACCCATCTTTTATTTTAATAAATCTTTCAGGTGACGAACAAATTATCTTAAAACTTCCATAATTCATATAAGAGCCAAAAGGGCTAGGGCTTATCTTTCTTAAAGTAGTAAAAACATCATATGGAGGTTTGTTAGATAAAACTCTAAATTGTTCTGTCATATTAACAACATAGATATCTCCTTCTATAATGTGAAAAATCATTTTATCTATTGCTTTCATGTAATCTTCTTTAGAAAAATCTTCTATTATTTTTATATTCTCTTTTTTTAAGACACTTGGTTTTTGATTAACATCGTTTAAGATTGCATTTTTTATTTTCTCTATTGTTGTTTTTTCATCTTTTATCTTTCCATTTGCCACAATATATAATTTATTTGTTTTATGTTCTTCTATTATGAAAACGTCATAAAAACATAAAAGAGCATCCACAACATCTAACCTATCTTTATGCTTGGAATTAAAAAGCATTTTCATACTATAGTCATACGAAAAATAACCAATTGCTCCGCTTACAATAGGGAGATGAGTTTTATTAATACTCTTATTTTCGTTTAAATACTGTTTTATAAAAAGCTCAAAAGGTACCGAACTATTAGCTCCATTTATTTTTGTTGTCTTATCTTTTTTAGTTACACATAAATATGGATATAGCCCTATAATGGAAAAAACGCCTAATTCTCCTTTTAAAGAAGAGTCTAAAAAAACAGCATTTTCATAGTCTTTAAAATGATTAAAGATTTGGTGTATTGGTTTATGGACCTTTATTTCTTCTATCTGCATTTATTCCTCATTATATATGCGTTTCTTTCCACTTATTACATATTTTTATAAAATTAGAAATCATTGTTTTTCCATTTTCTGTAAGAAGTGCTTCAGGATGAAACTGTAAGCCATATATTGGCATGTTAGAGTGAGATGCTGCCATAACAACTTTATCATCTGACAAGGCATCACACGTTAATTCTTTAGAAAGGTGAGTGGGGGTTACACATAAAGAATGGTAGCGAGTGACATTAAGTGGGCTTTTAATGCCTTCAAAAAGATTTTTGCCATTATGTTCTATTTTAGAAATTTTTCCATGCATAGGTTTCTTCCCTTTTTCCACTAAAGAACCAAAATAATGGCATATCACTTGATGCCCTAAACAAACACCTAAAATAGGGAGTGTTCCCTTAAAAAAATCTAACACTTCTAAAGCAAAAATAGCATCAATGGGTTTTCCAGGTCCTGGTGAGATAATTATGCCTTCAATATTTAATTCTTTTATTTCTTTAATTGTAATTTCTTCTGGTTTTCTTACTATAACAGTGCAATTAAGTTCTAAAATATAGGATGCAAGATTATAGACAAATGAATCATAATTATCTAATAAAAAGAAATTCACTTAATGTCCTTTTAACTAAAAGATAAGAGGAGTGTAACAAAATTATATAAAAATAGCTAGATTTATGAGACTTAAGATTTAAAAGAGTGAAATTATAGTCTTTAGTAACCTTTTCAAGGGTATCCCTACAAGCAAAAGGATACTAAAAACTATACCTTTTTAAATGAAAAGCGAGAAATTACTTTTTTGCACAAATAATTAAGGAAAAGCTATAGAATAAACTTTGTTTATTATAACTTAATGGATTTACATAGCTTCCAAAAATGGCAAGACACAAAGATTCATAGCATTTTTTAGAACAATCAAAGATGCCTTGCATAATGAAAGTCTTGCAATGGTAAGAGACTTATCATCATTAGTAATAATTTGGCAATCATGGTAAAACTTACTAAATGTTTTAGAAAGTTCATAAAGGTATGATGTGATTATACTAATATCCATATCTTGTGATGCTTTTTCTATCTTTTCGGGAAACATGGAAAGCACTTTTACTAAAGACCATTCAGTATCATCTTGCAAAAGATTGAAATCAATGTTTTTTAAGTCATAACTAAAAGTGCTAGCTTTTTCAAGCAAAGATGAAAGGCGAGAGCCCATATATTGCAAGTATGGACCTGTGTTTCCATTAAAAGATAAACTTTTCTTTGGATCAAAAAGCATGTCTTTTTTAGGGCTCACTTGTAGTAAGAAATAATGAAGGGCAGCAAGTGCAATTTTTTCAGAAGTATCTTCAATATCTTTTATTACGTCTTTTCTTCCTTTTTCTAATATTTCTTTTTTTGCTTCATTATGCAAAATGTCTAATAGATTGTCTGCATCTACTACAGTTCCCTCCCTGCTTTTCATCTTTCCTTCAGGCAAATTTACCATGCCATAAGATAAATGGTGCATATCAGCTGCCCACTCATATCCTAAAAGTTTTAGGATATAAAATAACACCTTAAAATGATGTTCCTGTTCATTTGCAACTACATAAATCATTCTATCAAAATTCCAATCTTTATGTCTAAAAATTGCAGTTCCTATATCTTGAGTGATATATAAAGAAGTGCCATCCTTTCTAATTAAAATCTTTTCGTTTTCTATGCCTATTGGGTTTAAATCTACTGCAATAGAACAGTCATCTTTTTTATAAAACACGCCTGATTTTAAACCTTCAAGCACTTCATCTTTTCCTTTAAGATAAGTTTCACTTTCAAAATATAGCTTATCAAAACAAATATTTGTTCTTTTATAAGTTTCTTCCATTCCTTTTAGTGCCCAATCATTCATAAGCTTCCATAACTGCATGAGTTCTTGATTTTTCCCTTCTTCCCATTCTTTTAACATGTTTTTAATTTCTTGCTCTGCTTCAGGATGCTCTTTTTGATAATTATGAAAAGCAACATATAAGTTACCAACAAAATGATCGCTTTTAATTTTTTCACTTTCTGGAGTTTTGCCTGTTGCTAATTTTTTGTATGCAAACATAGATTTGCAAATATGAACGCCCCTATTATTTATGATATTCACTCTATATACATCTGCACCACAAAAAGTGAAAACGCGACAAATGCTTTCTCCTATAACATCATTTCTAAGATGACCTAAATGTAAGGGCTTATTTGTGTTTGGACCCGAAAATTCAACCATAATTCTTTTGTTTTTTAATATATTAGATTTTCCATAATTTTCTCCATCGTACAAAATTTGTTCTATTACAGATTTAGTAACACTTTTCTTATCTAAAAAGATGTTAAGATATGGACCTACTATTTTAAAAGAAGCTTGGTTTTTTAACTCATTATTATTTTCAAGCTCTTTTATTAAGGCTGTAGCTATTTTATTTGGAGAGGTTTTAAATATTTTGCTAAATGGAAAAAGTGGAACTGCTATATCTCCTAGCTCTTCTTTTGGTGGTGTTTCTATTGAAACATCACTTATAGAAATGTTTTTATTACCCATTTTGTTTAAGCAATCGCTTATTGTTTTTTGCCAAAATAATTTTATTTTTTCCATAAAAGGTTTTCTCCTAATTTAATTAAATGCACAAAGCATTATATAATACATTTTTATTTGTATTCTAGCTATTATGTGGGGATATGATGTTAATTTTCATGTTTATGATACTGTTTTAGATTGATTAATTTAAAAATTGATATTGACTTTTATAAAGCATCACACTATAATCGACCCTTAATAATAATTAAATTATGCAAATTACATTATAAAAAAGCATTTAATCTTCTAAAATTTAAGTGTAGATTAAGCTTTCATTAAGATAAGTTTAAGGAGCCATCATTTATGAAACGGACATTTCAGCCAAGCAGAGTGAAACGCTTGAGACGCTTTGGGTTTCGTGCGTTAATGAAGACGAGAGGTGGTCGTATTATTTTGTCGAGACGTAGAGCAAAGGGCAGAAAAAAGCTTAGTGCATCTGATGAGAAAAAGCCATACTAAAAGAAAAGAATTTTCGATTTCTAAAATGGAAAGGCTTTCTGATGGGTTTGTAATTCAAACGGTTTTTAAAAAAGGAAGTAGAGCATCTGTTGAAGGGGCTACGTTGTTCGTTTTGTCAAATAATGTAGGTGAAAATAGGTTTTTGTGCACTTTTAAACATGGTTTTGGTAATGCTGTGGAACGAAATAGAGTGCGTCGTGTTTCTAAAGAGATTTATAGGTTTAATAAGAATTCTTTAAAGAAAAGTTTTGATTTTGTTCTTTTGGTATCAAAATATAGTTATTCATTTGATGTTTGGCAAAATAGAATATGCACCCTCTTGCAGTTATTAAAAGTTATGAACGATTAATTAATAAATGAAATTAATTAAGTTTTTTTCTAAAATTATAAACCTTATATTAATTGGTATGATACTCTTTTATAAAAAAGCGATATCGCCACATTTTCGCCCTGTTTGCAGGTTTTACCCATCTTGCTCTACATATGCTTTAGAATCCATAAAAAAGCATGGTGCTATTAAAGGTTGTTATCTTTCGCTTAAGCGCCTACTCAAGTGTCATCCTCTTCATAAAGGAGGATATGACCCTGTTCCTTAAGATGTTAGTTTTTAAGTTATAAAAAAATAAATACAACGCAATTGACCTTATGCGAGTCTTTTTTTTTAATAGCGTTTTTTAGGTCTTCTTAAAAGTTGTGTTATGAGGAAAAAATGAAGAAAAATACTGTATTAGCTATAGTTTTATCTACGTTGGTTATATTTATATCTATGTATATTCAATATAAATTTTTCCCGGTTGAAGAAGTTAAAGAAGAGAAAGCTACTACTTCTAGTAATAAGATCAGTAATGAAAGCCTAGATGCTACTCCTATCTATAGAATGGGGGCTAGCAAAAACAGCTTCAAGTCTATTAATGCTAATGACCTTTTAGAAAAACAATACACATTAGAAACACCACTAGTTAAAGTTACTTTTACAAATAAAGGTGGGGATATTCTTTCTTATAGACTAAAAGAGTATAAGGAGACTTCAGGCGAGGCTGGGGTTGAAATGGTTAAAAATGCTACAGCAGAGAATAGGGCGTTTTCACTTTCGTTAAGTGGAGGCGTTGCCCCTTCTTTTGAAGGTCTTTTTGAAGTGAAAGAACGTACAACAAAAAATGGCAAGGCAATAGCATTTATTACTAGTGTTAAAGATGAGAAAAGCGATGGTGTTTCTGCTTCAAATAGTGATGCGGACTTTAGAATTGTTAAAGAATATGAGTTTTTTAATGATGACTATATGTTCTCTTTAACCATCAGCATGGAATCTCTTGTGACGGGGGCAAAGAATAATATAGAAAACTTAACCTATAGTCTTAGGACTCCTGCTCAAATAGGACCAGACTGGGTGAGTGGTGATCGTTATGAATATAGAAAATTTTCATTTTTTGCTGATGGCTCTATGAAAAATGTTTCTATAAAAGAAGGTGAAGAAAAGAATGAAAACAATCCATCTAAATGGGTTGCAATATCTGGAAAATATTTTGCTCTTGCAGTTCTTCCTGAAAAACCAATTCAATATACCACCTTTTCCATGCTTCATAGAGATGATGTGCCTCTTTATAATTCACAAATATTTATAAATGCTCCTTTGCTTGAAAAAAATAAACGAATAGATGTGTACAGGGTTTATATAGGACCTAATTCTGATAAATTCTTGAGTAAATATAACGTCAGTGCAAATAATGTTTACGGTCTTAGTGATGTGCAGGTGAATGCTATTGCTGCAAGTGGGGGCATTTTGTGGCCTCTTGAAATGTTGCTTAAATTTTTATTAGAGAATATTAACAAAATTAGTGGAAACTGGGGTATTAGTATTTTGATAATGACTCTTTTAATGAGGCTTTTGTTTTTCCCATTAACAAAGAAAAGTAGTAAAGCAACAAGGAAAATGCAAGAAATGCAACCAAAAATAAAAGAGATTCAACAAAAACATAAGGGAAATCCCCAAAGGTTGAACACAGAAATGACTCGTCTTTATCAAGAGGCAGGATATAGCCCACTTTCTGGATGTCTTCCAATGCTTATTCAAATTCCTTTTTTGTTTGCAATGTTTGCTCTTTTTAATAATTATTTTGAATTTAGAGGTGCAAGCTTTATTCCAGGTTGGATTCCTGACCTTTCTTCAGGAGATAGTGTTTGGAAATTTGGTTATGCACTCCCACTACTAGGTTGGACTGATTTACGCATACTTCCTATAATATATGTAGCTTCACAATTGGTTTTTGGTAAAGTAACACAAGCGGGACCTCAAGATAGTAGTAATCCTTCTATGCGAATTATGCTTTATTTTATGCCACTTTTTTTCTTTTTTATATTTTATAATGCACCGTCTGGCTTATTACTTTTTTGGACGGCTTCTAATATTTTGATGTTAATACAACAAATTATAATAAACAAAGCATTAGATAATGAAGAGATAAAGAAAAAGGCAAGGTAATTTTTATTAATTAAACATAAGGTACATTTCAATAGTTTAGATAAAACTATTGATTGTTGGAGGAACATATGGTTTATGAGTTTGAGGGAAAAACAGAAAATGAAGCAATAGATAATGCTGTTTCTGCACTAGGATTGGAAAAAGATCAATTTGATGTAGAGATATTAGAAATTCAAAAAAGTTCATTGTTTAAAAAAGGCTTTGTGAAAATTAGAGTTCATGTGCTATCCAATGATGTAAAAGTAGAAAATTATGAGCAGTCTTATCAAGATGAAGATTCTAGAGAATTTAATCAAGATATGGCAGAATGCAAAGAAATATTATCAGATTTTATATTAAATGTAATTGAAAAATTAGGTTATGATGCAAGGATAGAAAACATTTCACTTGAAAAGAAAAATATTGTAGTCCACCTTTCTTCTATAGATTCTCCTATAGTTATTGGAAAACATGGAAAAAATCTTGATGCTTTGCAACTTTTATCTAACACTTTTATATCAAACAAAGGCTTCCCGCATATTAGAATTTTAATAGATTGTGAAAATTATAGAGTTAGGCGTGAAGAGTCTCTTGTTAGGCTAGCATATGAAACTGCAGATAAAGTATCTCTTTCTAAGCGTTCAATTTTGCTTGAGCCAATGAATCCATATGAAAGAAGACTTATACACACAACATTAAATGATATTCATGATATTGAAACAAAAAGTGAAGGTGAGGGAGCTTATAGACGCGTGCGCGTTAGTTTAAGGTAAAATGTGAAGTATTTTTTCATCTTTTTCTTAACTTTTCTCTGCTTCACTCTTTCTTCTCAAGGAGATGCTAGCCTAATAGAAAAACTTGCTGAGATTGTGCCACATCAAACTAAAGATATTGTAAAAAACGGAAAATTACTGTGTATAAGATATGGAAATTATAAGGAAGGGGATGATATTTTATTTAACTCTACCTTACTTTCTCGCATTCAAAAGGAAAGTAAACTAAAGAATGCTATTTTTGATTTACAAGCTTTATATTTTTTTAAGAAAGGTGGAAAAGACAAAACTAAAAACATTCTTAAAATATTATCTTCTGTTTCTGAGTTAAAAGGTTTACAATATTATTCTTCTAGCCGAAAAAAGAATAGATTACTTTATAAAGATTCATATGCTGTTTCAAGAGTAGAGATGAAAAAAAATAAGTTTAAATACACAAGAATAAAAGACCCAATAGATAAAATAAAAGATGGAAATTCAATATTTGTACTTCAAAAAGATAGTACTTTTGGTAAAAATATTTATGAATATCGTTATTTTCAAGAAGAAAATGGCACAGCATGTGTGATTGGAAATGTAGAACCAATTTATTATTATTCTTTTAAGCTTATAGAAAAGCAGGAATTTACTACTCTTCTTTTAATTTACGACTTGGGGGATTATATACTTATTTATGCTAATACTAAAGCAAATATTAAAAAAGTATTGGGAATTGAGCAAAAAATTAAAAATTCATTTTTAAATCGTCTTGAAGCAGTGTGTAGTTGGTTTTTAGAAAAATATAATGAATAATATAGATTTTAGCATTAAAAAAAGTGTTGAGGTTTATGTATGAGCGAGAAAAAAAAAGAAGGTGGCTCTATGAAATTTAAAAAAACTGTTATTTTTGTGCTTTCTAGTGCAATTATTTTGATAGCAACAGCATCTTTAGTTGCTATAGTATTGAATCCTGAACTTTTTGCTAAGGGGGATGTTATGGAGGATATGGTAGCAAAAGCTAGTAATTCTAATAAGGCAGAATATAAGCAATTGCCTAGTGGTCTTTATGCTGTTATTGAGACAGATAGAGGAAAAATTGTTTTAAATTTGTTTTTTGATAAAACTCCTATGACGGTGTGCAATTTTGTAGGTCTTGCTGAAGGGAAGTTTGCTGTTTGCAAAGGGAAGCCCTATTATGATGGTTTAAAATTCCATCGTGTTATTAATGACTTTATGATTCAAGGTGGTTGCCCTTTAGGGACAGGCACAGGAGGACCAGGATATGATTTTCCTGATGAGTTTGTTCCTTCATTAAAGCACGAAGGTCCCGGTGTGCTTTCTATGGCAAATGCAGGACCTGGAACCAATGGTTCACAATTTTTTATAACTCATGTTGCAACTCCTTGGCTTGATGGTAAACATACTGTTTTTGGAAAAGTGGTGGAAGGACAAAATGTTGTAAATGCTATAGTCCAAGATGATAAGATAAAATCTATTAAAATACTACGCATTGGTGATTTGGCTAAAAACTTTAAAACTGATGAAGACACTTTTAAATCTTATGTTTCAAAGCTTGAAGAAAGGGCACAAAAAGATATGGAAGAGGCTATATCTATTGCTATGAAAACAATAAAAGAAAAATGGCCTAAAGCAAAAGAAGACGATGATGGGGTTTATTTTTTTATTACCAAAGAAGGAAAAGGTGCACTTCCAAAAAAAGGTCAAGAGCTTACAATGAAATATAAGGGATATTTAATGGATGGTAAGGTATTTGACGATTCAGATATGCATGAGCCACTAACTTTTGAAGCAGGTATGGGGCGTGTAATAAAAGGTTTTGATACCCAATCTAGTCGCATGAAAGTTGGTGAGCAACGCACCATTATAATTCCGCCTCAATTAGCATATGGAGCGAAAGGTGCTGGCAATGTGATTCCTCCAAACGCTTTTTTGATTTTTGAACTAGAATTGCTTAACATAAAATAATTTGAGATTTTTGTATATGAATAAACTGAATATTGATGAAAAAAGTTTTGACACTCTTTTATATATTTCTAGGATTGAACTTGTAGGGGCGGAAAAAGAAACACTTAAAAAGCAAATTTCTAATATTGTTTCCTATTTTGAAGAGCTAGAAAAATTTAAAGATGAAAAGATTTTAGATGATAATTATTCTTCTCATTCTGAAAACGATTTGAGGGTTGCCTCTGATAAAGCATATGTTGATACCCATAGTTTAAAAGTGATGAATAGTGAGTTTATGGATGGCTATTTTAGAACTCCAAAAGTACTTGAATCTTAATGCTTATCTTTTGAATATTATTTTTAGCGATTTTAAAAAGAGCCTTTAGTAAATATTATTTTAATCTTTTTTAGTAAAGGAAAATGATGATGGATATTTGTAAAATGAATTTAGTTGAGTTAAAAAATGCACTCAACAATAAAAAAATAACATCCTGTGATATAGTTATTGCACTTAAAAAAGAATATGAAAAAGATGAAAAATCTCCTATTCCATTACATGGTTTTCTTGAATTCTTTGAAGATGCAGAATTAGAAGCAAAAAAAAGAGATGAAATGAGAAGCAAAGGAATAGACCTTCCTCTTTTGGGTCTTCCTATAGCAATAAAAGATAATATTTCTATTAAAGACAAACTTTGCACATGCTGTAGTAATCTTTTAAAAAACTATATTGCTCCATATAATGCTACAGTAATTGAGCGTCTTTTAAAAGCGGGAGCCGTGCTTGTTGGCAGGGTCAACATGGATGAACTTGCTATGGGCTCGTCTACTGAGTTTTCTTGTTTTGGTCCTTCACGAAAT
>CAUUIE010000030.1:0-19052 GCA_963545065.1 uncultured Treponema sp. | reverse complement strand
TTTTTAGAAATCAGCCTCATTTTGATGCATTAGAAAACTATGTTATTCCTGAACTAATAAAAATTAAAAAAGATAGTGGAAGAAAAAGGATTAGTATTTGGAGTGCAGGATGCTCTACTGGGGAGGAGCCTTATACTATTGCTATGGTGCTAAGTAAGCATTTGCCACCAGGATTTACAGGTGATGTTTTAGCTTCAGACTTGTCTTTAAAATGTCTTATGACAGCCCAAAGCGGTTTTTATAATGACCAAAAAGTGCAAGGAATTCCTGAAGAATATTTACATAGCTGTTTTGACAAGGTGCCAGAAGGTTATCAAGTGAAAAAATCAATTATGAGTATGGTAAAGTTTGACTATCACAACTTAAAACATGAATCAAAAAGGACAGATTTTGATGTTATTTTTTGTAGGAATGTTTTAATTTATTTTGATGAAAAAGCACAAAAGGAAGTTGTTGATAGGTTTTATAAGGCTATGAATCCGAAAGGCTTTTTGTTTATTGGACATTCTGAATCTCTGTTTGGTATGGAAACACAGTTTCAGTTTTTAAAAACACAGTGGGCATGTTTTTATAAAAAAGGTTAAATCTTGAAAAATAAGATTGAGGGTTTTATATATTACGTGGCGTTTTATTTTTAATTAGGGGGAGAATGAGGTTTATTTATGGATGATATTAGAGTTTTGATTGTTGACGATTCGTCTATGATGCGAAATTTAATAGGTAAGATTGTTGATGCTACAGAGGGTCTTACAGTAGCTGATAAAGCTATGAACGGACGTTTTGCCTTGCAAAAACTTGATCGAGTTGATCCTGATGCGATTGTGCTCGATATAGAAATGCCAGAAATGAACGGTCTTGAATTCTTAAAAGAATTAAAATCTAAAGGAATTAAGATTCCTACAATAGTGCTTTCTAGTATTGCAACTGAAGGTGCACGTGTTACAATGGATTGCTTGGATATGGGAGCTGTGGATTTTATTACAAAACCTTCTAATCAGGTGAATATAAATGATGTAGCACAACAACTTTCTAGTATGCTGTTAGTGTACGGAAGAAAGTATAAAATGAAAAAAGGCTCATCCTCTTCTGCCTCTGCATCTTCTTCTGTTTCATCGCTTCAAAAAGATGTAGCTACTACACCACATCCTGCTTTTACAAGTAGTTTTGGTAGTAAAATAGAAGTTCAAAAGCCAAACCCTGTTCGCACTCCTAGCAACATACAGATTATTGCCATAGGAATTTCAACTGGGGGACCTAATGCTTTAAGGCAAGTGTTTGCAGGCTTAGATGCAAATTTAGGGCAACCCATTGTTGTAGTGCAACACATGCCTGCAGGGTTTACAGAGGAGTTTGCTAAATCTCTAAACAAAATATGCCCATTGGAAGTGAAAGAGGCGGCAGAAGGAGATGTTGTAAAGAAAGGAAGAATTTTAATAGCACCTGGTGGAAAACATTTAGTGATTGAAAGACGCTCTCTTGCAACTGTAGCTCACATAATAGATGCTCCACCAAAAAATGGACATAAACCAAGTGTTGGTGTCCTTTTTGAGTCTGTTACAAAAGAATATCAAAACCATGCTTTAGGTATTATTATGACTGGTATGGGAAAAGATGGTGCTGAAGCTTTAAGAGAAATGTATGTAGAAGGGGCAAGGACATTAGGGCAAGATGAAGCGTCTTCTGTTGTGTATGGAATGCCACGTGTTGCATGGGAATTAGGGGGAGTGATGAAGCAAGTTTCCCTAGATGATATGGCAAACACTATAAATAGTTATAGCAAAAACTTTGCATAAAAATTAATTTTAAGGCTATGGAAAATGTCTCTATAGCCTTTGCTTTTTATTAAACATTCTATGAGTGAGCCTTTTTTTTATAAAAATAGTTTTTTCTTGATAGTTATAATTTTGGTCTTACTCTCATCATCTGTTTTTTTCTATTTTAGGATAACTCAAGATAGTTCAGATTCTCAAAGCTCAAAAGATGAAGTTTTTAAAGTTCTTTTTGTAATAGAAAAGGACGGTTTTCCAATATCTACCAATGTCATTGCTTTTTATTCAAAAACAAAAAGAGCAATTATGTTTGATATTCCTAACAACACTGGCATGATATTAGATGAGTTAGGAAGAACAGACGGTATTTCTGCTCTTTATAAAGAAAAAGGAATAGAGACATTTAAAAAAAAGATTGAAAGATTAACAGGTGTAAATTTACCCTTTTATGTTTCCACATCAGTGAAAGATTTCACTTATATGGTGGATATGTTAGGGGGTATTTCTCTTTTTATTCCATCTCCTGTAGATGTTTTTGAAGATGAGAAAAGAATACTTTTACCTTCAGGCTCTGTTTTGTTAGATGGTGAGAAAGCTTTGGATTATCTTTTATATGTTTCAGAAAATGATAATGAAGGAGATACCTCTTTAAGAAAACAAAAGGCTCTCATTGCTTTGTTTAGAAAATTAAATGATGAAGCTGATTTTATGTTTGATTCAAAGCATTTTAGTGTAATAGAATCATCTTTTAAATCTAATTTATCAAGCAAAGAAATAAAAACAATGTTTCGCTCTTTAAGCGGACTAGATTTAGAACGCCTTTCTCCTCAACGTGTTACGGGTTCTATAAGAATAGTGGATGGTAAAGAGTTGTTGTTTCCTTTTAGGGATGGACTTCAAATAAAGGAAATTATTAGGCAAACGCTTTCAACTCTTGCTTCTGAAGATGGTTCTTCTCTCGAAAGAGTGTATGCTTTGGAAATATTAAATGGAACAGAAATTAAGAATTTAGCAAAAACAACTGCAGAGATATATTCTAGTTTTGGTTATGATGTTGTGCAAATAGGTAATGCTGAAAAAAATGATGTAAAAAAAACATTGTTAATTGATAGAATTGGAAACCCTTCAATTGCAAAAATTGTTTCTCAGGTGATACAATGTTCTAATATACAGACTGCAGAAATTACAAAAGGTGAAGAATATTATGGTACAGAAGCTGGTGTTGATTTTACTTTAATTATTGGCTCTGATTTTAATGGTTATTTTGTTACATCTAGTGATAAAAAATAGGGGTTTTTGTGGAAAAGAAAGATTTTTATAATGGTGCATTAAAAATTGCAAAGTTTTTATCTGATTCTAAAGCATGTGATGTTGTTGTGTTAGATTTACGAGAAACCAATATTTGGACTGATTTTTTTATTATAGCTACTGTTTTAAGTCCCACTCATGCTACAGGACTTGAAAATAGTTTAGTGAAAGAGATAAAAGCATTAAATCTTGAGCAATGCTATAGGAAAAGAGGGGGGGATGAGGGCTCTGAATGGAAGCTAATAGATATAGGTGGAATAGTAGTTCATCTTATGTCTAAAATGGCAAGAGATTTTTATGACTTAGAAAATTTACATAAAAATGCAAAAAAGCTTATATGTTGACCCTTTGTTTTAATTCTTAAAAAAGAAGTTAGAAAATATATTTTGGAGGCTTTGAGGTGTTATGGCACATGTTGAAAAAGATATTTCGTTATTAAAAAAGAAGTTAAATGATTGTGATGATAAACTTTTAGTCTCTTATGTAAAGTTAGGAACTAAGTTATTAAATTCTATTCCTAATAATGATGAGGCATTTTCTTTACCAATAAATGATGAATTGGTTTTAAATTATCATAAATTAGTGGAAGAAAGAGCAATTTCTACAGATAACATACTTGAAATAAAAACTGATCGTGAAAGATTAATAGAACTTTCTAAATTTAAAAAACAAATTGGAAAATCTATTAAAGAAGATGAAAACTCTATTCTTAAAATGAAGATACAATTTTCACTTCTTTTGTATAAATCTTTAAAAAACTCTAATTTTTTTTATGCAATGGAAGGTTATAATGAAATAGAAGAAATTGAAAGAGAAATTCAAGACATTATGTCTTCTAATGAAACTTTTACTGAAGACAAAAAGGAAGCAGGATTTCTTGCAAAATTCAATCTTAATAGGAAAATTGCAGGTAATAAGTTAAAAATATCTCTTTTAAAAAAGAATATAGAAAAAGTGCTGTCTAAAAAAGCTGTAGATATTTTTGCTGAAACTTTATCTAAATCTTTGTTTGAAAAAGATGAATTAACTCAAGAGTTAAAAGATATTTATACAAAAATAGTAGATTTGGAAAATACAAAAAAAGAATTAGATACAAAGCTTTCTGATATTGAAGAAGAAAATAGTTTTTTAAATGATAAAATGGAAAGTCTTTGTAACAATATTTCTTATCAAAAACAAATTAATATTTTAAGTCAAAATGTAAAAGATATAGATGTAAAAGTGGAAAAGACTTTAAAAGATATTGCAATTGAATTTCTATCTTTTTTTATAGGAGAAGATAATTTAGTGCTTCCTGAAGAGAAGATGGAGCATCTTGCATTATATAAGTCTTATTCTCAAGATATTTTAGAAGTTTCTAATATTAAATGTGAAATATCTACTATAAAATTAAATATTGACTATTGTAATTTGAATGCCAAAAAGCAAAATATTTTAGATAAAATAAATTCTATGAACAAAGTAATTGAAAATTGTGAAGAAGGAATTAAAAGTTATCAAAAAAGGATTAATTCTTTAAAAGATGATATTGATAAAAGCAATAAAGAAACAAGAAAAATCCAAGAAGAGATGGATAACCTTAAAGAGATGATTATAAAAGAAAAATAGCTATTTTTATATTTTGTGTTTTTTAAAAGACTAGAGATAAAACATTATCTTTAGTCTTTTTTTATTGAAATATTTTTATATTTTGTGTATCTTAATATTTAACTAGCTTAAATATATAATTTTAGTAATTCAAGGAGTTTTTAAATGGCTAAGCAATTATTATTTAATGAAGAAGCAAGAAAGGCCTTGCTTTCCGGGGTGGAACAGCTTTCTAATGCTGTAAAAGTGACACTAGGACCTAAAGGACGTAATGTTTTAATTGATAAAAGTTTTGGAGCACCTACTGTAACAAAAGATGGTGTTTCCGTGGCACGTGAGATTGAATTGGAAAATAAAGTTGAAAATATGGGGGCTCAGCTTTTAAAAGAAGTTGCAACAAAAACAAATGATGTTGCAGGTGATGGCACCACTACTGCAACAGTTTTGGCTTATTCCATTGTTAAAGAAGGTTTAAAGTCTGTTGCAGCAGGTATGACTCCACTAGGTTTAAAACGAGGCATTGATAAAGCTGTAGCAATTGCTGTCTCTGATATTAAGAAAAATGCTAAAGAAATAAAAGGAGCAGAAGAGGTTTCTCATGTGGCATCTGTTTCTGCTAATAATGATGTTGAAATTGGAAAAATAATTGCAGATGCAATTGATAAAGTAGGAAAAGATGGCGTTATAGATGTTGGAGAAGCTCAAACAATGGAGACTAAAACAGATTATGTTGAGGGTATGCAGTTTGACCGTGGCTATATTTCTTCATATTTTATAACCGATAGAGACAGGATGGAAACTGTTTTCACTAATCCATATATTTTAATTTATGATAAATCTATTTCTACTATGAAAGATTTACTTCCACTTTTGGAACAAATTGCCCAAACACAAAGACCATTGCTTATTATTGCAGAAGATGTAGAAGGTGAGGCTTTGGCTACTTTGGTAGTGAATAGTCTTAGAGGTGCTTTAAAAACTTGTGCTGTTAAAGCTCCTGGCTTTGGAGATAGAAGAAAAGAGATGTTGCAAGACATTGCAATTTTAACTGGCGGGCAAGTTATTTCAGAAGAAGTTGGTTTAAAGCTAGAGGCAGCTCAAGTTTCTATGTTAGGTCAAGCTGGAAAGGTAACAATTGGAAAAGAAAACACAACAATTGTTGAAGGAGCTGGAGATAAGACAAATATTCAAAATCGTGTAAAAGAAATTCAATCTCAGTTAAAAGCAACAGATTCAGAATATGATAGTGAAAAATTAAAAGAAAGACTTGGAAAACTCTCTGGTGGGGTTGCTGTTATAAAAATTGGTGCTATTACTGAAGTTGAAATGAAAGAAAAGAAGCACAGAGTAGAAGATGCTCTTTCTGCTACACGGGCTGCTCTTGAAGAAGGTATTGTTTCAGGCGGTGGGCTTGCTTTGATTAGAGCTATTGATGCATTAAAAACGGCTGATATGCAAGGTTTATCTGAAGATGAAAAGCATGGCTTTAATATTGTAAAAAGGGCTTTGGAAGAGCCTATGAGGCAAATTGCAGAAAATGCAGGGCTTGATGGTGCTGTTATTGCAGAAAAAGCAAAAGAAGAGAAAAAAGGTATTGGTTTTGATGCTGCAAAGATGGAATGGGTGGATATGATTAAGGCAGGTATTATAGATCCTGCAAAAGTAACACGTTCAGCTTTGCAAAATGCAGCTTCTATCGCAAGCCTTCTTCTTACAACAGAATGTGCTATTTGTGACCTTCCTGAAAAAAACCCACAACCTATGATGCCACCTCAAGGAGGAGACATGGGCGGAATGGGAATGTATTAATAAAAAAATTACATAACTACTAATTAAAGCCTCCTTTTATAAGGAGGCTTTTTTATTTCTTAAAACATTCAATTGTTTATCCAATTATGTTAATAACTTTCTTTTTGGTTTTAAAAGCTTTTTCAAATTCTTCAATATAAGGGCTAATAATATTTATTATAATAGAAACAAAGGATAATGTGATAAACGAAACATGTTCTTTTGATATAATAAAAGAAACAAATGCCATAATAACACCTGCTATAATTTTAAAAAGTGGTGTTTTTGGAAATGAATGAGGTTCACCAAGCAAAAAAAACACCATAAACATAATACCGCCACCCATAATAGAGGAAAGAATATCACCAGATAAAAAAGAGACCTCACTCATATTAGAAAAACAATAAACAAAAAAAGAATATACAAAAATAAATACAATAGATATTGTATAGTCATATATTTTAAAAGACAAAAATATAATAGAAGCAATTATAGTAAGAAGGTTATATCTGCAAGCAGGAATTAAAGATGAAGTATTCCAAAAAAGAGAAATATAACCTTGTGGCAATGTAATGCCTAAATTATTTAATATATTAGAATTTAAAAAAGAGGTGATGTAAGCATCTAATGAAATAAAAGGAAATGGGCTATTGCTTAAAGGTGTAACTTCAGCGGAGAGTGTTTTAGTAGCTTGGGTAAAGGTAAAAAGGTCAGGGTATGAAATATAAGCTATTAGTAAGATAATAGTAGTTGAATGAACCCACCTTCCAGATTTTCCAAAAATTACTCTAGTAATTGAAAAACCTAAAAATGCACATATAAAAACAAAACCGAACCCCATATTAATTGGCATAAAAAAACCAATAAAAAGCCCTTGTAGCAAAGCTTCCAGTGGAATCTTAAAAGTAGTTTTTTCCTTGTAATACACAATACTTTGGCAAATTAATGTTGCAGTAGTAGAAGAAAAAATATTTAATACTGCATAAATTTCATGATACAAAAACAAAACAGCAATTTGTGGTAAAAGCAAAAGCAAAAGACTTAAATTAATAGCCTTACAACTTCTACTTGTATGAAGAAATGGAGGCACTCTAAAAAAATCTTTTCTTTTTGTTAATTTCATAATTCATATTTTCCTTATAATCCTATAAACACTAACTTTCAGGGAAATGCTCATCTTTATAAGAAATAATAGCTTGAGATAAATTAATACGAGAAGGGCAGACAATAGAACAACATGCACAAGCTTCGCATCTTTTAATAGATGCTATAACTTCTTCACAAACAGCATTTTTATTAATTGCTCTAACGACAGAAATTGGGTCTATGCAACAAGGGCAAGCTTGAAAACATCTACCACAATTAATGCAATCCATTTTGTCATAAAAATTTAACATCTCTTTAGAAACTACATGTATGGACTTCATGTCCTTGCTTAATGGCAAATCTAAATTTTTTACAGCATAGCCATGTGTTAAACCATTTATTATAAGCCCTTCTGGCATTTCTTTAATTCCACCACATTCTTCTATTAAGGAGCCTATAGGAGTACCAATTTTTGCATGAAATATCTTAGATTCTGACAAAACATTTCCTTGAATAGTTAAATAAATAGAAGTGAGAGGGTACTCATTTACTATAGCTTCATAAGCATATAGTGCTGTGCTTGCATCTACAAAGAAAGTATTACCTAGTTGCAAATGTAATGGATAGCAAGGTTTTATCTTCTTTAACTCAAAAGGGACATTGCCACAAAGTTCTTTAATAAGATTTTCATATTCTAAAAGAAGATTTTTCTTTTTTATATTATGAAAAAAAGTAATAGTATTAGCCCCTAGTGTGTGTGCCAATATTAATGTGCCTTCTATTAGTTTTTTTATATATAAATCACTTAAAAAAATATCAAGAGCTTGAGTTGGATAAAAATCAAAAAACGTAGTAGAAAGACTAGTAATACCTTTATTCATTGCCCTTTTTATTTCAAAAGAAAGAGAATGCAATATCCTAGAAGATGTATTTAAAACTCCTGATTTTTCAATCTTATCAAAAAGTTCAATGGAAGAAAAAACATGCCAATCATTTTCTTTATTTAAACGCCCTAAAAGCTCAAAAGAACCTTCAAGTGCTACTTCAACAGTTTTTAAGACTTTACCCGGCATAATTTCAAATTCTTTAAAATCTGTAACAACACCTGGAATGGAAGAATGAACATAAGAAAAAGGGGAAGAAGCATCTGCACGTGATAATAACTGTCCTTCACGAACTTTCATCCCTTTAGAAACTAAAATGAAAATATCTTTTTGTGAAGCATAACCTATTGGAATATTAGCTTTTTGTGGCAAAAAGGCATTTCCAAAGAATGCACTATGCTTTTCCTTAGCTTCTAGCACTTCATTTGAAGTTCCAAGTCTAAAAACACTACTCATCTACTTTTTCTCATAAAACAAAACTTTTACACTGTTTCGAATATCATTATAACTAAAGAAACAAACATAAACAATAGAGAAAGTGAGATTGCAATAAAGTTATATCTTGTAATTTGAAAAAATTTAAAATTATAAAAAGCTGAAAGGAAAGAACCTTCACTGTATAATAAAGCTTCTATTGAAGTTTTATCAATATTTTTAAGTTTATTATTAATAAAATCATCATCAAATTTAAAAACTAAAGGTGGCTTTTCTTTTATCATTCCATCCCCTGCATTATAAAAGTCTTGAAAAACCACCTCATCATCTTTTTTTGGCATTGAAAGAGTGTTATTAGCTTCAACATATGGGAACACTTCGTAAGCCCAACTATCTCCTATATAGTTTGTTAAATCAGGAAGTGAATCTCCAC
Source organism: uncultured Treponema sp. (assembly GCA_963545065.1). Classification (GTDB taxonomy): domain Bacteria; phylum Spirochaetota; class Spirochaetia; order Treponematales; family Treponemataceae; genus Treponema_B. The sequence goes on along the minus strand of CAUUIE010000030.1, from coordinate 9,762 downwards.
TTTTATGTTCCACACAATTACTAAAAGACGAAGATGAAAAATCTAACATCCTATTAAACGCACTTGGCATAGGAAGAGAAAGATTATTAGAATATTTTAAAGGAAGTGGAGAATAGCAATAAAAATTAAACAATAAATAAGGAATGCTAGAAATAACAATAATAAATATTAGAAAAACCAACTTGCCTTTATTCAATATTTTTTCTGTAAAAGAAAAAGACATAGGAAAGAACATGCTTTTTGGATGAGCCCTTTTAAGAGCCTTTTCTTTTTCAAAAAGATATTTAAATTTTTCTATTACATATCCTATAGAAAAACTTGCAATTAAAGAAAGAGTAAAATAAATATATGAAAGATAAGTATCTAACAAAACTAAAAGAATTGCTAATATCAAAATTACAAAAATAGGAATGTTTTTTTTAATTCGCATTTTTCTTTGCTTTATATCTAAATGGCTGGGAATAAACAGTATTTCTATTATATAAAAATTAAAAATAAGAGTTAAAAAAATACTAGAAAGTATTAGATTTCCGTGTATAAAAAATGAAAGAAATAAAAAAGGAAAGCCTGTAAAAAAGAAAAGGCTACGTCTAGCAGAAAGAGAGAATAAAAAGATAAAAAGAATAAAAGTGGATATAAGATTAACATAAGAAAGGTGTAGGTCTCCTTCAAGGTGAAAAGGGATGTGCCTATCGTGTAAATCTTTTAAAAAAGCAAAAGGTATGTAATGTTTTCTTGGAATGTAGATATAAAAAAGAGAATCTGTTTCATTTTCAAACCATTGAACATATAACTCTTTTAGGGTGAATGGATTACTAATTCTTTCTTCATTATTAAAACGTTTTTCAAAACTGTTTATATTTATGGAATCTTTTATGCCATTTTCTTCTAGTGCTTTTATAACAGTTTCAATATTTTTGCTAGAACTTAAAAAAAGAATGCGATAATCTTTCCAAACATAGCTATTTATATAGTAGTGAAAAAAAAACACGGTAGCTAAAGAAATTAAAAATAAAAACGGCGAGAGGACATCTAGTAAGCTATATCTATCAAATATATATTTCAAAAGATACCCTTAATATTTTAAACTGGATATGGAAACATACTTGAAAAAAAGAGCCCTATTACAGTGCCTAATATTGAGCCTATAATTACTTGAGCAGGTGTGTGCCCTTGAATCTCTTTTATTGGTTTAAATTTAAACTCAGGATTGAGTTCTGAAAACTTCATACCTAGATTGTTAAGAGTGCGTGCTTGTAAACCACTAGAACGTCTTACTCCTAAAGCATCTCTAGCGGTTATAACGGCTACTATAAGAGAAAACAAAAAAATATCTGATGTAACTCCATTATTAACTGCAAGGCATGCTACAAGCGAAAAAACTAGTGCTGCATGACTAGACGGCATTCCGCCTGTCTTCCAAAAAAGGTGAGAAAGAACATCTTTATATCCTTTTGTAGACTTTGATAGTACAGCTACAATAGTTTTTAGAGCCTGACTTAAAAACCAACTCACAAAACCTGATAAAAATATAGGATGCAAAAAACACTTAGAAAGTGCTAAAATAATATCATCTTTTCGCATAAAACTCACATAAACATATAGAACTAGTGTAGATAATAATTTAATAAATAATGGTAATCAATTTTTCTATAAATTATAGCTTTTGTCAAGGTGGAATATGTAACAATAAAATAAATTATTTTTCATTATAAGTAATTTCTGTCCCATTGTTTATAAAAAAGGTAGATAAGCTAAATTTTAGTACATATACATAATACGTGTCTTTATTTAAAAAGGATGCTTCCTTTTAGCTAAAAGAACACCTCCCGTTAGCTAATGGGAGACCTCCTTTTAGCTAACGGGAGGCATCCTATTAGCTAAAAGGGCCCATTTAATATGGCTAGAAATATAGGTCTTACATGCTTTAATAGCGTGTTTACAACTAGCTAAAACATAGCTTTATTTCTAGCTAAAAATGAGGTGCATTTATAGCTAGAAATGACGTGTAATTCTACGTAGTTTTTAAAGTAGCTTTGTTACTTTTACTCTTTTTTATTTAATTACTAAAAATAACGGTATTTAGCGTTTAAAATCTGTTGCGATAAAAGATTAGTAATAATTAAGTAATAACGCAAAATCAACCTTGAATGAACAAATAAAATCTAGTAAAATGTGAGAGAATGGGAGGAGTTAAGCTAGGTGTTGCGTAGAAAAAGAGGGGCTTTTTTAATCTACTATATCTTTATTAATTCTTTTTTTCTATTTACAAACGAAAGGTATGAAAACTATCCATTAATAAAAACACTTAATTTTTCTGATGTAACATTTAAGCAATACACAGAAGATGTTGAAATAGCAAGAAAAACAATAAAACAAGGAAAGATAGGAGATGAGGTGCCAATAAAGTTTTATAGGTACAGGGTGGAAAAAGGATGGGATATAATTAGCATTATTGCAAGATGTTGTGTTGATAATGCAGCAATTATCACTCTAAATAGAATTCAAAGCCCAAAGGATAACCTAGTAGGCACTTATATATTGCTTCCTACAACACCTGGCATATATCTTCCTGAAATGCCTGAAAACCCATTAGAAAAGCTTGAAGCAGCTTTGTGTGAAAAAGAGGCTGTGCCAGTAATTGAAGTCAATATAAAACTAAAAAAGGGAGATAGAAAAGTTTTGTGCATTCCAAATGGGCAACTAGACGGCACCGCTTGGACATATTTTTTAAATCCTTTATATCGTTTCCCACTTGATAGTGGAATTTTAACATCATCTTTTGGAAAAAGACCTAGTCCATTTACAGGAAAGCCTTCATATCATCCTGGAATAGACTTAGCAGCCCCAACAGGCTCCCCTGTGTATGCGTGTGCTCCAGGGAAGGTAAAGAAAGTTACGTATAACAAAGTTTATGGAAACTACATTATAATAAAACACAATGATGGAAGAGAAAGTTTATATGGGCATTTAAGCAAAACGCTTGTAACCTTGAATCAAGTTGTTAAAGCTGGTACAATAATAGGTAAAGTTGGGTCTACAGGAATGTCTACAGGTCCACATCTTCATTTTGAAATAAGAGAGAAAGGTATTGCAACAGACCCTCAAGTATTCATAAAAAATGTAAAATGAAAAAATTAGCTATTTATTTCTTTTTATCTTTGGCATTATTACCTCTTTCTTCAGAATATGTTTCATTCAATATTACATCAATTTTTAGTTTAAATAATGCTAATCTTAATTCTATGCAATGCTCATTAAAACTTAAAAATGCTATTGTAATCAACATGGAAGAGCAGATTAATCTTTTAAAAGCATTAGACATAGAAGTTTTACAAAGCGTTCCAAATCCAATTTCTTTTTCTATATATTCATTAAAAGAATTGCCAAAAATAGGAGAGAAAAAATATAAGGCTAAAGAAATAACTAGCGATATATTACAACAAAAAAAATGCTCAGTACTTAGGTTTTTTTATGATGAAAAAAATAAAAGTTTTAATGATGCAACAATAAAAAATCTACCATATTTGTTAAATGAAAAAACGTCTCCAATACTCATTTATTTTGAAGGTAAGGCAAAGCCAGAGAAAAAAGATGAAGATAAAATAATCAATATAAAGCTAAAACCAATTTTGCATGATATAGGCGGAATTAAATTTAATGTAATATATCCGTCTCAAATTGCACATTTTAACATTAAGGTAGAAAACACAATGGAAGAAAAATCCAATATTTCCATTCGTGTAGATGATGAATATATTAAAGATTTTTCAAAACCACTTATGCTTCCTTCAGGAAAACACAAAATACAAGTAGATTCTCACCTTTATAAAAGTGAAGTTATTTCTTGTATGATAGAAAAGGGTAAAATAGAAAATATAGATATTCTTTTAAAGTCAATCTTGCCTGTTTTAAATATTGAAGGACCTCCCAATACAGAAGTTTATCTTGATGATGTGCCAATAAAGCTCCCCTTTTCTGCTACTGTCTTACAAGGGGAGTATCTTATAAAATATAAAATAGATTCTTATGAAGTGGTGAGAAACATTAAAATAGAAGAAGGGAAGAATTACAACATAAATCTAGTATTAGAAATAAGATTTATGGAAAATTAAATTTGTTATTTGCATTATATTAAATGTTTCTTTTTAGGATATTCAAAAAGATTTTTGACGTTTAAGCTAGTCTAACATTTCCTTTTACCTCTTGTCATTTTATCTTTTTTAATAGACAATACACATACTTTAAAAGTTCATTATTTTTGTAATGATCTAATATTTTAATTATTGTTAAGGAGAGTTTGAGTTTTATGACTAAGTACGTTGCAGAACCATTTAGGATAAAAATGGTAGAAAAGATTAAAATGACAACACGAGAAGAAAGAGAGAAGTTTATTAAAGCAGCTCACTATAATCTTTTCAACTTGCGTGGAGAAGATGTATACATAGATCTTTTAACAGATTCAGGCACTAACGCCATGAGTTCCACACAATGGGGTAGAGTGCTAGAAGGTGACGAAGCATATGCAGGAGCAAAAAGCTATTACAACTTAGTTGATGCAGGAAAAGATATTTTTAATTATGAATATATCCAACCAGTTCACCAAGGAAGAGCAGCTGAAAAAGTGCTTTTCCCTTTAATGATGGGAAAAGGGAAGGTAGCAATTTCAAATATGTTTTTTGACACAACAAGAGCTCATGTAGAGTTAGCAGGAGCTCGTGCCATAGATTGTGTTGTAGAAGAAGCAAAAGACCCTTCTAAGAGAGCACCTTTTAAGGGAAACATGGATGTTAAAAAACTAGAAGAGATAATTAAAAAGCATGGAAAAGAAAATGTTGCTTTAATTGTTATGACAATAACAAATAACTCAGCAGGTGGGCAACCTGTTTCTATGCAAAACATGAAAGAAGTTTCAGAAGTTGCAAAAAAGTATGGCATTCCATTAAATATTGATGCAGCACGTTTTGCAGAGAATGCTTATTTTGTTAAAATGAGGGAAGAAAAATATAAAAACTCTTCAATAAGAGACATAACTCGTGAAATGTTTAGCTATGCAGATTCTTTTACAATGAGTGCAAAAAAAGATGCAATAGTAAACATGGGTGGTCTTATTGGAATAAAAAATAATGGAGAGCTGTATCAAAAAATTAAAGGAAATTGTATTTCTTTTGAAGGCTTTATAACATATGGTGGATTAGCAGGAAGAGACTTGGAAGCTATGTCAGTGGGTCTTTATGAAGGATTGGAAGAAGATTATTTAAAATATAGAATAGGACAAATGGAGTATTTAGCAGGTCTTTTAGATGATGCAGGAATTGCATATCAAGCTCCAGTAGGTGGACATGGCGTCTTTATTGATGCTAAAGCTATGCTTCCACATTTAGACTATAAAGTCTTCCCAGCTCAAGCTTTAGCAATAGAATTATATCTTGAAGCAGGAATTAGAACATGCGATATTGGTTCTTACATGTTAGGAAATGATCCTGATACTAAAGAACAATTAAAGGCTGATTTTGAATTTACTCGTTTTGCAATTCCTCGCCGTGTTTACACTCAGTCTCATATTGACATAATGGCAGAAGCTTTAATCAACATAAAAAAACATGCTAATAAAGTTCCTGGCTACAGAATTATTTGGGAGCCACCTATTTTAAGACATTTCCAAGCACACCTAGAGCCTATTCTTTAATAAGAAACGCCTTCTAGCTTATTGCAAGAAGGTGTTTTTTGTTTAATAAAGAGTGCATGTTTAATATTCATTTACAAAAATGTACGTTCCACTTTATAAAAGTTCTCTTTCTTATAGTTTTAATCCGCCATTAATTAAATTTTCAAAATAAGAGTCTTCTATAACTATGTTATTACATGTTCTTCCAAGATGGCGGTCTTTACGCCTTTCCCCGTGAAAATCGCTACTTGCTGTTATTATAAGAGAAAGACTTATTCCAAGTTTTTCTAGCCTCTTGCAATTATTATACTTTGTGCCAGGATGCCATGCTTCAATGCCTAAAAGCCCCATTTCTTTAAATTGAGAAATAATATTTGGAAGGTTTTTCCATGAACGGTATAACGACATAGGGTGTGCTAAAACAGAAATGCCATGGGCTTTTTTAATTGCATTTAATGCACTTTGCAAATTTGCATTTTTGTTTTCTATATAGAATGGGCGAGCAATGCCAAAATATTTATCAAATGCTTCTTGGATGCTCTTAACTATTTTTTTCTTTAACATGTAAGAAGCAAAATGAGGGCGCCCAATAACACCATTAGAGTCTTTTAAAATTTCATCATAGTCTATGTTAAAACCTGCTTCATTTAGTTTTTTCGCAATCAAGCGTCCCCTTTCTATTCTTCCATTTCTTAATGTTGAAAGAAGATTATTTAACTCATCACAATCTTCATCAACACCAAGCCCTAAAAGATGACACTCTCCGTGAGTCCATTCAATGCTTATTTCAACACCTGGAATAAAAATAATATTGCATCTTTTTGCCTCTTCTTTTGCTTCTTGAATGCCAGAAAGGGTGTCATGGTCTGTTAAAGCTATAGCTTTAAGAGGTAGAGACGATGCTTTTTGTATTAATTCAGCCGGGCTATATGTGCCATCTGAAGCAGTGGAATGTGTATGTAAGTCAACCATGACATTATCATAATACAAATAGTTTTGTAGTACTAGAGGCTTTTAAAAATCTATCAAGGAAAAAGAGTAGCGAAAGCCAGCTAAACAAAAACACTATAATAAAAGTCTTAAAAAGGGGAGAGATTAAAAAAGAAAGGGACTAGATGGATTTTGAATATTTTAAGGAAATATAATATAATAGGAAGTTATGAATGGTTATTTTGAAAAAAGTTTAATAAAGCTTTGTGAAAAGTTTAGAGAGAATGAAAAGCAATATAAAAGTGGCATATATGACGAGGCTAACACAAGGACTGACTTTATAGATGAGTTTTTTAAGATACTAGAATGGGACATAAATAACAGTGCAGGATACGCTGAGCAGTATCGGGAAGTGGTGCGAGAAGATAAGGTGTGCATAAATGGGAGGCAAAAAGCTCCTGACTATAGCTTTCGACTTGCGGGTGTAAAGAAGTTTTTTGTAGAGGCAAAGAAGCCAAGCGTAAAGGTGAAAAGTGCGAGTGAGGGAGCTTTTCAAGTGCGTCGTTATGGATATAGTGCGAAGCTTCCTCTTTCGATACTAACTAATTTTGAAGAGTTTGCAGTATATGACACAAGTGTTAAGCCTTGTAAGACTGATGATGCAAGTGTTGCCCGTATTTTCTATTGTAAGTATGAAGATTATCTAAAAAATTTTGATTTTCTATACAACATCTTTTCCAAAGAAGCTATTTTGAAAGGTAGGCTTGACCGGTATGTTGAAGAAAAGAAGAGCAAGAAAGGGAGTAGCGAAGTTGATAAGGAGCTATTAAAAACACTTGAAAGCTGGAGGGAAGATTTAGCTAAGAATATAGCTTTGAATAATCCAAAAATAAGCCTACATGAGCTTAACTTATCGGTGCAAAAGATAGTAGATAGGATTATTTTTTTGAGGATAGCAGAAGACAAGGGGATTGAAGAGTATAGTACTCTTTTTCAAATATGCAAACAAAAATCTTCTATATATAAGGCACTTATTCATCTTTTTGACAAAGCAAACACGAAATACAATTCGGGGCTTTTCGCAAAGCTTCCATTTTTTGATGAACTTACTATTGAAGACAAAGTCTTTACCAACATAATAGAAGGGCTTTATTATCCTGATTGTCCTTATGAGTTTTCTATTTTGCCTGTGGAAATATTGGGAAGTATTTACGAGAAGTTTTTGGGAAAGACAATTCGCTTTAGGGGTGTTAAAGGGGAGCGACATACAGCGATAATAGAAGAAAAGCCTGAAGTGAAGAAAGCAGGAGGTGTTTATTACACTCCTGAATATATTGTGAAATATATCGTCGAGCGGACTGTTGGCTCTAGCATTAAAGACAAAACGCCTTGCGAAGTGGAAAAGATGAGGATTATTGACCCATCCTGTGGCTCGGGGAGCTTTTTGGTAGGGGCTTATTCTTATCTTTTGAATTGGCATTTGGACTATTACACAAAAGCTAAAAACTTAAAAAAAGCATTGAAAGAAGGAGCTATCTATCAAACGATAGGTGGGGGATATAAGCTAACAATTGAAAAAAAGCAGAGTATACTCCTCAATAATATCTACGGGTTAGACATAGACGAGCAAGCGGTTGAAGTGGCAAAGCTTTCGCTTTATTTAAAGCTACTGGAAGATGAAGGGGCAGAAGCAAATAGTAGGCAAGAGCTATTTAAGCATAGTGATTTAAAGCTCCTTCCTTCACTTATGTGGAACATTAAATGTGGTAATGCTTTGGTAGAAAGCGATTATTATCTAGGCAAAGAGGTGAGTTTATTTGAAGACTTAGATGCAATGAGGGAGATAAATACATTTGACTGGCGTGATGAAAATGGTTTTGCGAGCATATTTGCATCTTGTGGTTTTGATTGTGTAATTGGAAACCCGCCATATGTGAGTTATCCTAATCAATCATTAAATAAAACACTAAAACTACAAAGAGAGTATTTGCAAAATTCAAGTAATTATAAGGCTATGCAACATAAAGCAGATGTCTATATAGCATTTATTGAAAAAAGCTTGAACGTATTAAAAGACGGTGGCATCTATAGTGCGATTATCCCATATCCGTTTACGAATCAAACTTACGGCTTTGAAATGCGTCGCCTCATTTTAGAAAACTATAACTTGCTTGAAGTAGTTGACCTAAAAGGGACTAAAGTTTTTCAACATGCAACTGTAACAAATTGCATACCTATAATAAAGAAAGATACTCTCAAGGGGGGGGGTAGCTATCTCTCACATAGATGAAGAAAAGAATATAGAAATTGCATTTGAAAAACCAATAACTGAGCTTGTAATTGATGAAAAAACTGGGGTGTGGAACTTAGAAAAAGAAAATAAAGACGCAAGTCGTCATAAAGATTTACATGTGTTTGGAGATTTTTGTTTTATAAGTATTGGTATGGTGTTGAATGCAGATGAAAAAAGAGCAAAAGGAAAGTTTAAAAAGGATGATTTGATAAGCGAGATATATGATGAAATTCATTGCAAAAAATATATAGAAGCAAAAGATTGTTCACGCTATTCAATAAACAGAATTCGTTATCTTGAGTATGGAACTAAAAGAAGTCCAAAATTATTAAGTAGGGCTACATTTGAACAATGGTTTTGCATTCCAAAAGTATATATAAATAGAATTGGCAATTTGCAAGCTACATTGAATATTGAAAACCAAATAATTCATAATGATTCTATAAGTGTTAAAAGATATTCTCATCATTCAAGAGAAGAAATGGAAGGACTATCAGAGAAAGTCAATCTATATTATCTTTTAGCAATTTTAAATTCAAAGTATGCTTCCCATCTTTTAGAAATACAACGTGCAGGTGATTTTAATATTTACCCCGAACACATTCGCAATCTTCCAATACCAATTGCTCCGCCTGCCGACATGCAAGCCCTCACAGAATATGCCAAGCAAGAACTAACTCTTCATCAAAAGCTAAAAGAAGCAAAGTTGCCTCAAGATAAACAAGTGATAGAAAACGGCATAAAAGTTTTAGACAATAAAATTGACATACTGGTGTATAAAATCTATGGAGTTAAAGAAGATGAGACTTAAAAAGATTAAAGTAGGCATATATTTAAGGTAAGCGGGGATTAAATTAAGAGGAAAACTAAT
>CAUUIE010000029.1:0-19180 GCA_963545065.1 uncultured Treponema sp. | reverse complement strand
GCGCCTCATAACACGGCTAAAAATGAAAGACCTACACGCTAGCACTATAGGCACAGCACTAGCTAAAACACTCCATCGTTTCTAGCAAGAGTTGTGCACATAGCATGTACGTGTAAGATATGCATTTCTAGCCGTAATAGATCGCTCCGTCTAGCTAGACGGCGTGATCCCCCTAGCTAGACGGAGAGCACCTTATAGCTAAACGGAGCACTCCTTTAAGCTAATGGTGTTAAATTGTGAACTTTTTTTGAATGTGCCATTGTTTTAGTATGCAAAATGTTAAAAAATTAAATTATCATTTAAGTTTTTTTAAGATGCTATTACTTTACAAAGATATAAAAATTATACTATGATTACGGAGCTTATGAAAAGCGTAACAATTTTTTATAAATATCTTGTATATATAATAACGGGGGGGGGGTATATTATAAACATATACTCCTTAAGCCATTTAAGCTTTTTCTAACCCTTTTTAAGGGCTATAAAGCAACTGCATTAGTTGCTAACTTCTTAAATTTTTCTATTTTAATAGAATGCCTATCTAATTCATATTTTATCTTAAAACTAAATCAATTATTTAAAACGAATGTTTTGTTTTTTCAAAAATTTGCTTATTGCATTTTGCAATGCAATAATCTTTATTCAAAATTAATAGCAATTATATATGCTAAAAGCTCGAGATTTTAGCATAAGTAAAAATATTTTTAAGGAGTTTTATATGATAAAAAAGTGTAAAGTTTCTCTTTTGTCTTTTTTATTGCTGGGTTTTTTGGCAATGTTTTTGAATACTGGGTGTTTACATACACGCCCTGTTAAAAATCCAGATTTTACTGTAAAGCTTGCACCAAAAGAGTATGAAATCTTAGGACGTGTTGTATACAAAGGGACAATGCACAATTTGTTTGGTTTAATTTCTTGGGGTGGAGCAGCTTATAATAAGCTTTATGAAAAAGCAAAAAATGAGTTTGATGCAGATGATGTGGTTAATGTTTCTGTAGATTATGAAACATGGGCTATTGGTGGACTTTATAATTCACGCTCTTATGTAATGACAGGTATTGCAATAAAGTATAAAAAGTAAATTTTGCTTATAAAAAAAGCTTTAGCCTTTTATAGTGTTTATTTTAAGAAAGTGCTAATTAGTGCTATTTTAATTACTGTTATTGGTGCAGCTTTTAAGCTTTTTAAGTTTTTAAGATGTGCTAGCGAGTTTTAAAAACTTAAATGTCTACTTGAGCTTTTAAACATTATTCATAGCTTGTTAACTAAAAGCTATGAATAATGTTTTATAGGCGTTTTTATTTTTCTTCACTTTCAATTGCATTTTGTGTTCTTTTCTTTGTTGCAACATAAATGCCTAATGCAAGATATAGTAGCAAAAATAAAACTTCAATTCCAATATTTCGCCAGTCTGTTTTTAAAAAAGTGAATGCAAATTCATTTGCTTGCACAAAATAATATGTTGGGAAAAATCTTGCAATTTTTAAAACTACAGGCGAGACATATTCTAAAGGCACAAACATACCTGAAATAAATGCTAGAGCCAAAGGCAAAACTGTTCCTAAAATTCCATAAACTGAGTCTTTTTTTAATAAATTAATTAAGAGGAAAGTCATACTTAAGATTGTTGCAACATATGCACAACAATTTAGAATGTAAGAGAACAAAGGCACCCCTTCAAGATGTTTTATCTTAAAAATAATGTTAAGCCCAATAACAAAAAACGAAAACAAAAACACAACAGTAAGTTCTGCTAAAAAGTTTTCAATGGAAAACCGCAAAGTAGAAATAGGGGAGACATCATTCCTTATCTTAATGATTGGTTTTTTAAGCAATAAGATTGTAAAGCCTACAACATTTATAATCATTGAAAAAGAAAAAAATCCAAAGAGATTAAAAAAATATTTAAACGAAGTAATTACACTTTTGTTTCCTTGTTTTGCAATTTTATTCACAGTAATTTTTTCATTTAAGGCATTTTGAATCCTTTCAAAATCAAATGTGCCTAAAGCTTTTTTCACTTGTTCTGCAAAAAGTAAAAATTTTGTTATTTCTATATCAGAATAAATTGAATATTGGCTACGGCTATCGTTTATAGTGGTTATATATTCACTTCTTGTTTGTAAATTTTGTTCAAGACCTTTATTAATAACAAGACCTGAATCAATTTGTCCTAAAGAAATTTCTCTTTTTATCTTTTTGTATATTTCTTCTTCACTTTCATTTTTTGCATTTTCTTCAAAAACGTTGTTTTTTGTTTTTAAATATGCAATTAATGCTTTTGAAAGCTCTGAATTATCTTTGTCAAAAATGTAAAGGTTAAGTTTGCTTTCTTTAAAATTAGGAGTGCTATTTTTTGTGTTAACTGAAAGTGAAAAACTAATTGCAACAAAAACAACAAAATATGTTATTAGTGTTATTTTTCTAGTTAGCATAACTTTTAAAAAATTTTTATAAACTTTCATATTGCACCTTTTTTGAGTTTACAAAAATTATAATTAGCAATAAAAGGATGAAACTCAAGAAAACACCCATAAAAAGCCTTAGTAAACTTGCCTCATTTAATATATTGATATTATATAAATTGTTAGTTAAAAGCCCAATTGGATTAATTTTATTAACAATTGGCACGGTTTTATCTATTGCTATTTTTATATCTACACTCATCATGCCTGACAAAAAGGCAAGAAAAAGCGAAGAGAAAACACAAAAAATACTTTTTGACTCTTCATTTCCAAATGGCAATGACCCAATAAAAACACCAAGTGAAACTCCAAAAAGGTTTGCAATAAAAACTAATAAAAGGCTTAAGCCTACGTTAGTAATGAAAGGAATTTTTAAAACATAAAGAACAAATAATGAATAAATAATATTACAAACAAAGTTAAATATTGTATAAAACACAATACCTGAAAGATATGCAAGAAATCTATTAAGTGGAGTTGCAGAAATGCGAGCTCCAAGCAAAGAAATATTTGCTTGCATTGAAAGAGGAATTAAAAGAGAGCCAAACATGCCATAGAAAGAAGTCATTGCTAAAAGAGAATAAAACAAAATCATCACAGCATCATTTTTTTCATTTATATTTTTTACATAATTTTTCTTATAGCTAGCTGGATTAAACGGAACACCTAGAGCTATTGTTTGTTTTATTTGCTCCATAACACTTTTTATAATTGTTTGGTTAATTCCATTTTTTGAAATGCGTAATGAAAAATCGTTTTCTATAAAGCCTTCAATTGTTTTATTCTGCAATGCAGAGTCAACATTTTCTTTTTCAAGCTCTATTATATTAAATATTTTTACAGAGCTTAAGATATTTTTTACAGAGCTATCTTTTAAAAGCCCAATGTTTATATTTTTTTGCTTAAAATTAATTAATGAAGAAAATGCCACCATGTATAAAGAAGCTAAAAGAATTGGATAAGCAATAGTCCAAAAAAGTCCGCTTTTTGAGCGAATCATTCCTATAAAATTATATTTTAATAAACGTAAAAACATCATTTATCACGCAAGCTCCTTCCTGTAAGTTCCAAAAATGCATCGTTTAAACTGGGTTTTTCTGAATAAAGCTTTGTGTAATGCAAGTTTTGGGCATTAATAAATGAGATAAGTCCATTTAAATTATTAGTGGATTTTTCAAAAGAAATTGCATAATCTTTTTGTTGTTTTGTAACTTCTAATACATGTGGAATTTGTTTTAACTTTTCAGTTAAATCGTCTTTTGTTTCAATGAATTCAACAACAATTTTTTCGCTTTTGTTACTAAGGTTTTGTAGCTCATCAAGTGTTCCATTTGCAATTACGTGCCCATTATCAATAATTACAATTCTATCACAAAGCTCTTCTACTTCTTCAAGATAATGTGTTGTGTAAATAATTGTGCTTCCCTTTTTTGCAAGTTCTTTTATTCCTTGAAGAATAAAGGCTCTACTTTGTGCATCCACTGCAACAGTTGGTTCATCCATAAAAATGAGTTCAGGTTTATGTGCAATGCCACAAGCAATATTTAACCTTCTTAAAAGCCCCCCTGAAAGTTTTTTTGCCATATAGTTCTTGTAATTTGAAAGACCTGTAAACTCAATTGCTTCTTCCACAAGTGCTTTTCTTTTTGATGAATCATTTACATAAAGGCTTGAAAAGTAATCTATATTTTCATAAACAGAAAAGGCGTAAAAAAGAGAAACTTCTTGTGGCACAAACCCAATTCTTTTTTTAATATGTAGTGCATTTTCTGTCATCTTTTCTCCAAAGATTGTAATTTCACCTGAATTAAACTTTAAAAGAGAGAGCATGCAATTTATAGCTGTAGTTTTCCCAGAACCGTTTGGACCTAAAAGTCCTAATATTTCGCCTTCTTTTACTTCAAGATTAAATTTATCAAGTGCTGTTTTTTCTTTGTAGCGTTTAACCAAATCTTTACAAGTTAAAAGCATTTTTAATATCCTCACTTTTCATAACTTAAAAATTAATAATATTATCTTCATAAAAGATTACTATTTCTTTATGAAGCTTTTCATACCAGTGATCATTTTCAGTGTTAACTCTTATGAGATTTGGAATTTTATTAGAAAAAGTTTCTTGCCTTTTAGCATATCGTTTTGTGTGTTTTTTAATCAAATTTATAACACTGTTGATATCTGCATTAAATGGCTCTTTTTTATTAATTTCAAAAAACTCTCTATACCCAATAGACTTAAACAAAGGTACTTCATTAAACGACGGATTAACTCCTTTTTCTTTACAATAATTATAAAGCTTAATAAATTCATTTTGTAAAAAAGGTTTCATTTCATCTGCTCTTTTTTCTATTCTCTCATATGTTTCTTTTCTATCTCTTTCTATAGAAATGGTTAAGAATTTATATTCTTTTCTTGGCTCACCTTTTAAATTATATGAACTTAATGGCATGTTAGAATCAAAAAAAACTTCTAATGCCCGTAAAATTCTATATTCATCATTTATGTTTAGCTTAAGGGCCGTTACAGGGTCTATTTTCTTTAATTCATTAAAAAGAACGTCAATTCCTTCTTTTTCTAACCTTTCTTGAAGTAACTCTCTAGTTTTAGGGTTGCTAGTTGGGGTAGAGGGTAGACCATATATAAAATTAGTAATGAAAAAGCCTGCACCTCCTGCTACAACAGGAAGACTTTTTTTTTTATGATGGAAGGTATAATTTTATCTGCCAAATTTACAAAATCTGAAACAGAGAATTCTTCAAACATCTCTTTAAAGTTTACTAAATGGTGTGGCAAATTTAAAAGTGTTTTTTCATCAGGCATTGCAGAACAAACAGAAGTGTTTTTATAAACTTGAACAGAATCTGCATTAACAACCTCTGCACATCCTGCAAGCAAAGAATGATAAGAATTAGAAGAAAAAAGATTCGAAAGAAGTTCTGTTTTCCCTACGGCTGTTTGTCCAAAAAGTATAAAAACGGGTATTGCCATAAAACATAACTACTTTTTTTCTTTCACAAAAGTTACTTCGTGGGTAAACACCTGTTTTGCAGCAAGAGAAACTTCTTTATCATTTGTGCTATTTTCAATAGAATCTTTATTTAACTTTGCAAGTTGATATGCACGCCTAGAAGCCACACAAGTGAGTTCGTATATATTACCTTCATATTCAATTAGTTCTTTTATAGGGAAAGACATAGTAGCGTATTTTATTATATTAATAAGAAAAAATCAATAGGCTATTATAGTGTTTATTCCATTTACATAGCTATCTCTTTGTTTTTTTTCTATTTCTTATAGCCAATTCATATGAAAACATGTTTCAATTTCAAAAACATTCTTAAAATTTGTATAGAAAAAACAGGCAAGCTTTTGAAGTTTCAAAAGTCGCCTGTTTAATACAGGCACATTAATCCCACTATGTGTTAGTAAATTAAGGGAAAGTGCATAACAAAAAATGCTTTTATAAGCTATAAAACATTTAACACATACTTAAATGTTTTTTTATTTAGCGAACCTTTCACCAAATGCTTTGCATTTTTCAACGCCTTCATCATCTGGTTTATCATAAATAATAAGTCCTTTCTCTTCAAAAACATTAGCACCACAAGCTTTTGCTCTATCTTGCCATGTTTGCATCCATTCACCATCTGCCCATTCGTAAGAACCAAAAAGAGCAATGTTTTTGCCACTTAATTCACCTTCTATAGAAGCATAAAATGGTTCAAACTCATCTGGTTCTAGCTCTTCTGAGCCCATAGCAGGACAACCAAAAGCAATTTTATCATAGCTAGAAAGAGTGCCTTTATCAAATTCACCCACTGTGAAAAGACTTGCGTCTGCTCCACCTTTCTTTAAGCCTTCTAAAATAGCTTCTGCCATAATTTGCGTATTACCAGTTCCACTCCAATAAACCACAGCAACCTTTGCCATAAATCCCTCCTCAAAGACTATCCTACTTTTAAGATATCTTTTTAAGCACTTAATAATTCATTAATTCCTAATAAAGAGCCTTGTTTCAAACAATAAGCTCTACATTCATCATATTTTTTAAACTTCATTTTTGCTAAATTTGGATTTGTATACACCTTCCAATATCCACAGAATATATAGTCCTTTCCTTTTTTAAGGTAATATTGCATCACATCCTCTGAAGGATATCCTAAAAAAAGCCCTATTTCATGTGGAAAGGAAAAAGCCTTGTTTTCTTTTTTGCCAAAGGCAATCATTTTTTTAATAAGCTTATTAGTTAACTCTTCCGTATTTAAATTATTTTTATAACCAAAGAAAGAAAAACCCTTTTTCACTTCAAGGCGTGCTAAATTTTCTTTTACATGATTTTTTGAATAAAGAATAAGATGTATGTTTTTGTTTGCTTCATACAATGTTTTTAAAACAAATCCTTTTTTTTGTAATAACATTCTATCTTTTGAACCTTCTTTGTAGATAGAAAGAGGCATAGAAAAAAGATTTGCAGGCTTTTCATTCATTAAACAAGGAGCACAATAAAATTGTAAATAGCTAGCCATGTTAAGAAAAGATAACATATAAGGCTATAAAAACATAAACAATATAAAATGTCAATAGAGGGTTATTTTTATAAATAAGGCAATGTTATAAAAGAGAGCCTTGCCAGCCTAATTTGGTTTTTAATGCTGAATAAAACTTAAAAGGAGAACACTCTACAAGGCTTGCTTTATATTTTGATTCTGTAATATAAACCACGTCGTCTTTTTGTAGAACTAGTAATTTCTGTCCATCTGCTATTAGTGATATTTTTGTGTGGCGAGATGTAGGAATTTTCATTTTTATAGTGCCAGAAGAGGGGAGTACAATAGGGCGGTTAGAAAGTGAAAAAGGTGCCATTGGTGTTAAAACAAAGGCTGAAACTGTTGGGTCTAAAATAGGACCACCTGATGCTGCAGAATAAGCTGTAGAACCTGTAGGTGTGGAAATAATAATTCCGTCTCCTCTATATGACCCAAAAGAAACATCGTTAAAGCCTATTTCTAAATTCACTAGTTTTCCAATGCTAGCACCTGAGCCTACAATATCATTTAATGCTTCAAAAGATAATATTGTTTTTTCTTTTCGTTTCACTTGTGCATGTAATAGTAGCCTTTTATATATTGGCGCTTCATCATAAATGAACCTTATAAGCTCTTTTTCCCAATCTAAAGGCTCCACACTTGCAATAAAACCAAAACGTCCGAAGTTTATTGGAAGCACTGGGATTGAAGAGGGGGCACATAGGCGAGCTGTGAAAAGAACAGTACCATCGCCTCCAAGACATATTGCATGGGTATATTTTTTTTCTATTGTTATGTTATAAGAAAAGCCATCATAAATATAAAGATCGTTAATAATTTCTTTTTTATTCAAAAAAGAAATTATTTTCTCTGAAAGTGGAAAAACTTCCTTTTTATCTTTACTTACAACAATTAAAATATTTTTTAGCATAATATTTTTTTTCTAAGGCAGGGAAGATAATATTTTTGCAATTTGAATGGCTTTTTTCTTTCCCAAGCGAGGATATAAAGGAAACAAAAAGGTACGAAAAAACATAGAGGTTGCATTAATATATATTTCTTGCATTTCAGTTAGATTAGCAATAATAGAATCTTTAAAAGCTTTTTCTATTTCAACCTCTTTTTTTCCAACAAATTTTTCTATTTCTCTAGTACCAGACGAGAAGATAACAGGGAAAGAATATATAGGACTCCTATCATTTTCTTCAATATTAAAAGTTTTATTTTTTGTTTGGGCAATCGCCTTGTTATATAAATCTAATATCTCTTTTTTTAGTCCTATGTTTTTTTCGCTTTGCTTTAGTTGCATAAGTGCAAGGCTAGCATTTATATCTGGCAATAAGTCTGTTTTATAAGCTAAATCATATAGTTTTTTAAGAGAGGCTTGCCCATCCTTTTTATTAGCAATGAGTATGGCCCCTCCTCCAGCTGTTAAAAGGTCGTGTTCTTCTAGTCCTAAAATAGCAAAGTCTCCAACACTTCCTGCTTTAAAACTTGAAAATTCTGCTCCAATGCTTTGCGAAATATCTTCTATGATTGGTAATCCTAAAGCTTTAAATTCTTCTATAGCATCTGGCATAAAACCTAATGGTTCATCTAGTATAATCAAAGAGGCTTTTTCAATTATTTCTTTGAGTTTAGACATATCCATAAAAATGCTATCAGGTGCACTGTCAACAATAATCGGATTTAAGCCTTGTTTTTTTATTTCGTTATATATCCAATACGGAGCTAAGGCAGAGAGTATAACTGATGCGTTAGGTGAAAGGCTTAAACTAGAGAAAGCGTAATTTAAAGCAATTGGGGGGCTTCTAAAAGAAACAGCATAAGAGCCTTCAAAGCACAAAGAAGCACTATTAGATAGCACCTTATTAACTTCACCAGGTCCAACTCGCTCTTCCACCATGCGAGTAAGCACTGCCTCCATTTCAGAGCGACATATTGTTGGACTATACAGAGGAATTTTCATAGAATGAATGCAATTATAAAGCTACATTTGCAAGTTTTTGCAGTTCCTTAGAATTGAATAATTTTCTTATGTCAAGAATAATTAAATAGCCATGCTCTCTTCTAACAACTCCATGAATATATTCAGTTCCAATCCCTGTAATTACCTCAGGTGGTGGTAGGATGTCTTCTTTTTTTACGTCAACAACACGAGCAATCCTATCAATTATAATTCCCATTTTGTTACCTTCTATTTTCAAAATAACAAAACCACCTAGAGACTCGTCTTCATCTTCAAAAACAGCCTTTTGTATATGGAATCTTTTGTGCAAAGAAATTATTGGAATAATTTCACTGCGCAACGTAAAAATGCCTTCCACATAGTGTGGAGCATTAGGGATAGGACGTACTTCTTGAATGCGCACAATTTGGTCTACATCCATTATTTCAACACCATAAAGCTCAGCCCCAAGTTGGAATGTTACCAATTTTAGTAATGCCTCATTTTCTGAAGTTTCTTTGTTATTCTTTTTGCGGGTTAACCCAGCCATATTAACCTCCACCTTACTATTGCAATAATCAAACAGTATAGTAACATATTAAAAGAGAATTTTCAAGTGTTGATTTTTTTAAGATTATAAAGAAGATATTAAAAGGATAATGGGCCCAGCTGGACTTGAACCGGCGACCCGCGGATTATGAGTCCGCTGCTCTAACCAACTGAGCTATAGGCCCATACCTAAATAATAGGTAAGGGGAACAATATCATAATACATAGTAAAATGTCAAGCTCTAAATTAAAGGGCTAAAACGCTCTTTCTTGTATATTTTAACAAAATTAAAAATCCATTATCTTCTTTATATTATTAAAATACTTAACTATAGCAAAATAGATGATAAATCTCAATGTCCTATTTTCTTTTTTTAATATAAGATTTGTAAGGGGAGTTCTAAAACTAAAACAAAAACTATATGGATATGCACTTAATGCAATAGCTTTAGCTAGAGGGAGACCTCCGTCTAGCTAGACGGAACTTTCCCTCTAGCTAAAAGGAGGTCTCCGTCTAGCTAAAAGGCGTGATCTAGTGTGGCTAGAAATGCCCCATTATTACTTAAATGTTTAAAGGTGCACTCTAGTTATTACATAGCATCATTTCTAGCTAAAACATGATCCCATTTCTAACTATAAGTGATATAAGAGTATTACATACTTCGCACAGCATTTATTCTAATAGTGCACCTTGCACTCTAGTAATAGAGTGTGAACATATTCTACTAGACTTTAAAAAAAAGCTAGCTAGTTTTTTTTAAAACTCTAGCTAGCTAATTAGAGAAATGTATTACTATTTTTGATTATATATTGTTTTTAAGGTTTTAGACCTTCCACAATATATTTTTCAGGCATTTTTGTAGGTCTTCCTTCTTTGTTCACACAGCCCCAAGAAACGTCTGCTTCTGCACAAACTTGACCTTCTTTGTTTCTAACAATTTGATGAAAAGTGCCCGAAACTTTGCCAAGTTTTGTGTGCTCAACTTCTATAAACAAGGTTTCATTAAGGCGGGCAGATAATTTATATTTTATGTCTACATGTGTTACATAAAGCATATAGCCTTCTTCTGTTAGACTCTTAAAATCAAATCCTATTCTATTTAAATATTCCATTCTTGCATATTCAAGATAGTTTAAATATACAGCATTGTTCACATGATTATAAGAATCTAGTTCATAAGTTCTAACCTTTAGTTCAACTATTTCTTTCATTTGTTACCTCTCCTACTATTAATTTAATTAAAGCCTTCCCTTTTCAGCTTCATTATGCATGTTTTCTAATATTTCCATCACTTTATTCACAACCTCTTGTTTAATATCTTTTGCATCTGGCATTTGTGTTTTAACATTTTCTCTAAAAGAAAGGCATTCATAAACAGGGCTTGAAGTGATAATCATTTTATCTTTGCAAATTATGTCTTCTTCCATTGTGTTATTTTGTGAAATGCGAAGACAATTTCCATTTATGGAAATAAGAATCATTATGTCAGAAGATTTAATGTAGCTATCAATTTCTCTTCTTCCTTTTTTTGTTTCAGGTTTCCCTGGTCTATATCTAGTGCCAGATGGAAATATCATAATTGGGTGTCCTGATGTGCGTAGCTTATCCATAGTGCGCATAGAAGCTATGTTTATAGCTCTTGCTTTTTTTTCTTCTATAGCTTTTATTTTTTCATCTTTAATGTGCTCTAATGAAATGCTAGGGTAGATAAAAATTCTATTAAAAGCAGCTGCTAAGCTTGAAATATATATATTTTCTTCGCTAAGTTTTATTCCTGCAATAGCGTAAGTTCTTTCAATTAGCTCCTTTCCTTCAGGAATTGCTTTTTCTAGTAGATATGCAAACATTGGAAAATCAAAGTTGCTATAATGCTCAGCTAGTATTATGCCTTTTTTCCCTGCCTTAACTTTAGTTAAAAACTCTTTAACGCACTCTGCATTGCAAAATGCAGAACCTTCTTCTAAAACGTCTTCCATAAGAGAATATAGAAGTTTTTTAGACCTTTCGTGTCCTTCTTTTAACACACTTTCTGGGCTTACTTCGCTTTCATTCTTTGCTTCTTCTACAAAGGTTTTTAAGTGTTTACTAAAATAGTCTACAAGTGTTATTTCTTTCATAATTTAAATCTCCTAATTTGTTTTTTATTTATTTTTTTAGTGTTTGTATATATATACGTTAAGGTTTGCTCTTTTTATATAAGCGTTAAATGAATATTGAGATAGTACTAGTTTAAAATCTTTAGTATCAAATGTAATTAATTGTTTTTTATTTTTTTTCTCTACTTCAGTCTTTGCAATGCTATATAGATCAAACTCACCTATTATTTCGTTTTTATCTTTGTTTTTAGCAATTAAAACTTTTCCTTCGCTTGCAAGTTTAAATTCATAATTTGCATATATAAATGTTGTACTTTCATTTTCTTTATTATGTTTGGTAAGGCACATGTCAATAATTATATCACTATAATTTTCATTTTTAATCACCCATGAAGCGTTATTGTTACCATTTTCACCTTTAGAAAAGCTTGGTGCAACATAATGAACATTTTTCTCTTTTTCTTTTTTCACTTGCTCTTCTCTTTTTTGCTCATTATTAAACGTTGTTATATGACTTTCCATTATGTAATCTTTTTCTTTAGAAAAGGTTTCGTAGTGAATTGCCCCTATAACCGGTGTGTAGTATATGAAAATAATTACTAAAATTAGATAGCTTGCAAAAGGTGTTATTTTTTTTGTTTTTAAAAGTGTGATAATAAAATATATTGCTATTAAAGAGTAAATTAAAACGTAATGAATAAAATATGGATATGAAAGATATTTTATGTAAAAAATTATAAGTGAAATGGAAGAGAGAATGGAAAGGGCAAAGGTGAGTTTAAGAGCTTTATTGTTTTTCTCTGTTATTTGAATCATTAATAAGAGAATAAAAACTAAAAATGTAAATAACGGTGCTGCGTATTTATATTCTTCAATGTATAGGTTTGAATCAAAAACTATTGTCATTTTAGCTAAGTAAATGATAAGTAGTGATAGAAAGAAAAAAAGCATTATGGGAATGAATTTTGAAAAAACAAAAATAAAAAAATTAGAATGTTTATAGTCTTCTGTATTTTTGTATATTGAAAAGATTGAAAAGAATATTAAAAAGGAAAGAGAGTTTATTATTCTTCTAGCATAACAATCTTGATAAAAAAAAGAAAAGCTTTTTGAAAAGATTGCATAGATAAAAAAGATGCTAAAATATAAACACATATAGGTGGCAATAAAAAGGGCAAAAGAAATTAGTATGTGCACAATTTTTGCCTTCATTTGTAAACAATAGTGTTTTTTGGATAGAAAATATAAATTTATAGAAGAAAAAAAGTAAAGATATGTTACTAAAAATAAAGATTTTTCTATTGCTCTGTTTAGAGTGGTAAGGTATATATAATATACTCCACTCATAAAGGCAAAAGTAATAATTGCTAAGATGACTTTTTTTATTCTTTTTAATGAGAGTGCACAATCTGAAAGAAAGAAACAAATTGCACCTGATAACATTAATGTAGGAATAAAAGCTTGTGGTATATCTTCATAGAAAAAGACTAATAAAGAAAAAGAAAAAATTAGTATATAAATAAAAGGCATTGTTTTAAAACGCTCTTTTAACTCAAAGGCTGTGTTTTTAATTATGGAAAACATTTATAAGTTTCTCCCTAAAATAGAGGTTTTGTAGGTTAATGGTTGCTTAAGCGATTATATTTGTTAATTTTTTCATTTTCAAGACTGGAATTTAGCTATAAACTATTAAAAAATAGGGCATTATAACATTAAATTGCTATAAAAGTATATTTACACTCACCATTTTATGGTGATACCTTGTATATTTTTTTATCGCCTTTTATAATGTTTTTTCTTATGGAAAAAGACTTTGTACATCTTCACGTTCATTCAGATTATTCACTTCTTTATGGGGCTGCTTCAATAAATAATATAGTTGAAAGAGTTTCATCACTAGGGCAAAAAGCTGTAGCCTTAACAGATCATGGTAATATGTTTGCTGCACTAACATTTTTTAGGGCATGTAAAGAAAAAAATATAAAGCCCATAATAGGTTGTGATTTTTATGTTGCTCCATTTAGCATGAATGAAAAAAAGCAATACCAAAATTCAAGACAATTTTATCACTTAGTTTTGCTTGCAAAAGATTTAGTAGGCTATAAAAACTTAATGCTTTTAACTTCCAAAGCTTATATAGAAGGTCTTTATTATAAGCCACGTATTGATGAAAAGCTTTTAAAAAATCATAAGGAAGGTTTAATTTGCCTTTCAGGCTCTATTGGTGGAAAACTTTCTTATCTTTTATTAGAAGGAAAGATGAAAGAAGCAGAAGAGGTGGCAAGGCAATATTTGGCAATATTTGGAGAAGAAAATTATTTTATAGAGTTGTTTGATCACGGCATTTCTGATGAGAAAAAAGCTAGTCGTCTTTTAATTCAATTAGCAAGAAGATTAGGAATCCCTATGGTTTTAACAAATGATTGTCATTATGCACTAAAAGAAGATGCAGTGTCCCAAGACATTCTTCTTTGCATAGGTATGAAAAGAACACGAAATGATCCAAATAGGTTAAAGTTTTATGGAGATGAGTTTTACATAAAAAGCAAGGAAGAAATGGCTAAACTTTTTCCAGGCTATCCTGAGCTTATTACAAATACTATTCGCATTGCAGATAGTTGCAATTTAGAGATTCCAAAACTAGGACCTATTTTACCAATTTATCAAATTCCTAAAGATTTTAAAGATAAAGATGAATATATTGATAGCATAGTTAATGAGGGAATTAAAAAACGTTATAGCGTAGTTACAAGCCAAGTGAAAGAAAGGGTGGATTACGAGCTTTCCATTATAAAGAAAATGGACTTTGTGGGATATTATTTGATCGTTTGGGACTTTATAAAATGGGCAAAAGATCATGATATTCCTGTAGGTCCAGGTAGAGGTTCTGGAGCAGGTTCTATAATAGCTTATGCTATGGGCATTACAGACATAGACCCATTAAAATATAATCTTCTTTTTGAACGCTTTTTAAACCCAGAACGTGTTTCCATGCCAGACTTTGATGTGGACTTTTGCTTTGAAAGACGAGGTGAAGTGATTGAATATGTTAGGGGGAAATATTCAGATGAAAATGTAGGGCAAATTATTACATTTGGAACATTAAAGCCTAAAGCTTGCATAAAGGATGTGGGTCGTGTTTTAGATATTCCTTTGCAAGAAGTGAATGCTATTGCAAAACTTATTCCAGGAGACCCTAAGGTAACTTTTAAGTCTGCTTTAGAAGACAGTGCAGAACTTAGAGCAATGAAGGAAGATGAAAGGTATAAAGAGCTTTTTGAAATTTCTATGAAGTTAGAAAATTTTAATAGAAACACAAGTTTGCATGCTGCAGGCATTGTAATTGGTAGAGAACCTTTGGTTAATTATGTTCCAGTTTATCGTGATTCTAAAACAGGCAAAATTGCTACACAGTTTCACAAAGATTTATTAGAAGATTGTGGTCTTGTTAAAATGGACTTTTTAGGGCTTAAAACCCTCACACTTTTGAAACGCACAGAAGGTTTAATACAAAAAAAAGGTGGACAATATTCTAATTTTCATATTAGTGATATAGATTATACAGACAAAGAAACATTTAAGCTTTTGTCTCAAGGTCTTTCTTCTGCAGTTTTTCAGTTTGAAAGTGCTGGTATGCAAAATATATTAAAAAGAGCAAAACCAGATAAAGTTGAAGACCTTATTGCATTAAATGCCCTTTATAGGCCTGGTCCTATAGATAACATAGATCAATTTGTCTTTTCTAAAGGAGACCCTTCAAAAATAAAATATCCTGACCCCTCTCTTGAAGACATATTAAAAGAAACTTATGGTGTAATTGTTTATCAAGAACAGGTAATGCAAGTAGCTCAGCGTGTTGCAGGCTATTCATTAGGGCAAGCAGATATTTTGCGACGTGCAATGAGCAAAAAGAAAGAAAAAGAAATGCAAGAACATAAGGTCATTTTTATGAATGGTGCATTAAAAAGAGGCTATTCTAAAGAGAAGGCAGAAAGCATTTTTAATCTTTTAATTCCATTTTCTGGTTATGGTTTTAATAAAAGTCACGCTGCAGTTTATGCTATTTTAGCTTTTCAAACAGCATATCTTAAAACTCATTTTGCACCTGAGTTTATGGCAGCCAACCTTACTAACGAAATTACATCTGTTGATAAATTGCCTCAGTATATTGAAGAGGCAAGAAAGCTTAATATTGAAGTTTTGCCACCCCATGTTAATATGTCTGATGTTTATTTTGCAGTTAAAGATAAAGATATTGTTTTTGGCTTTTTAGGAATTAAAGGCATTGGGGAGCAAGCTGCTATTAGCATTGTTAAAGAAAGAGAAAAGTCTGGCGATTATGATTCTTTTATGCACTTTCTTGATAGAGTTGACCTTCACATTGTTACCAAAAAAACTCTTGAAGCTCTTATTAACACAGGCTGTTTTGATGGCTTAGGAGAAACTAGGTCTACCTTAATTGCAAATCTTGATAATGCTTTTTCTTTTGCTACAAGAAAAAAAGAAGGCGTTGATGTAGGGCAGGTAAGCCTTTTTGTAGATAGTGGAATAAGTGAGTTTTCTAGTTTTAATTTTGAAAAATATGATGAATATCCAAAAAAAGAATTATTAAGACTAGAAAAAGAATTTATTGGCTCTTACGTTTCAGGACATCCATTAGACATTTATAAAGAAAAGATTGAAGAATATGCAACACTTGAAGTTAAAAACTTAAGCAGAGCTACTGAAGGAAAAGATTATCTACTAATAGGAAACATTTCTTTATTAAGACCATATCAAACAAAAAAAGGTGAGATGTGTTTTGCAGTTTTCGAAGATTTAACAGGTCATGTAGACTTAGTTTTTTTCTCTGATGTGTGGGAGTTTTGCAAAACTAATATTGTAGAAGATAGTGTTTATGGCATTGAAGGAAGAGTGAGCAAAAAGGAAAAAGATGATGCAATTGAATGGTCTATTGTTGTAAAAAATGTTATTAATATAAAAGATTTTAAAGAGGCTAAGGGAGTGCAAAAGATATTTTCTGAAGTGCATGTTGAAGTGCCCCTTTTAGAAAATGAAACAGGACTTCAAAAATTAAAAGACCATGTTTTAAAAAGGTCTGGAAGTGCTTCTTTATTTATCCATTTTGAAAAAGATGGAAAGCCATATATTGTTAAAGCAAATAGTAGGTTTGGCATAGATGGCAGTAAAAAAGGAATAGACGGCATTTTAGAGTTGCCGTGTGTTTTAAATGCTTGGGGGGAATAATGTTTTTATTAATGAATATGTTTTATCTTTTAGGAAATATAATACACATATATAGTTGGGTGTGCATCATTCGTATTATTTTGTCTTGGTCTCCAAATCTTTTAATGAATCCATTAGGTCAATTTGTGTGTGAAGCTTGCGATCCATATTTAATGTTTTTTAGGCGTTTTAAGTTTACTCAAATTGCAGGTTTAGACTTCTCTCCTATCATTGCTTTGGGTGCACTTTCACTTTTACAAAACATTTGTTTTTCTATGTATTTACAAGGTTCTTTTTCAATTTTGGGTCTTATAGTTATTTTACTTTCTTCTTTATGGAAGCTTGTAAAATTTTTCCTTAACTTATTTGTGTTCATAGCTTTTTTACGCTTTATATTAGATTTTTCCTATAAATATAGTTCTTCTATGTTTTGCATAGTTTTAGATAGGCTTTTCTCTCCATTAAAATCTTTTATAATGCGTTATTTTTTAATGAATAATTGGAAAAAAGAAAGGGTTGCATTTTTTATAATTTTCCTTTTCTTTCTCTTTTTAAGAGTAGGCGTGGAGCTAGTTATTAAAAATATATTTCCATTTTCATATTTAATAATTTAATTATAAAAACTTTAAGTATTTTATAAGAATTGGTTGGGTTTATTACTATTAATATAATTAATTACAATAAAACTTTACTTAATTAGAGTAATTGTTTTGCCAAAATTATTACCAAACATTGGCATTGTCAATGTTTGATATTTTATTAAACTTTCTTTTTTTCTTTTATTTTGCAAGCTTAAATGTTTTTGTTAAAAGATTTAAGTTTCTTGCTACAAAAACAATTGTATATATGATAAAAAAGCTTGAAATAGTGAATAGAAATTGCAAAGTGAAATAATGTCCAAGTGAAAACATAAACTTAATTCCTAGCTTTGTGGAAGGCAATGTCATATATGCAAAAAGAGAAAGGGAACCAATAATACACCATGCAATTAGCACAAAATAAGTAAATTTATTTTTTATGCTTTTTTTATTATCTTCTTCATTTTTTAATATTTTCTCCATTGTTTTAAGATATAGCATGTTATTTTTGCTTGCACGGCTTCTAATTTTAGGGTAATAAAAATGAGTTGCACGAGTAATATAATAAACTTTATCTCTACACTTTTTGCAAAATAAAATATGAAAAAGAACAGAAAATGGTAATCTTTCATAACGTTCACATTTTAGATATTTATTCATTATTTGTTCGCACTTCATAGCATCTCCAAAATATCATAAATATGGCAAAAAACGGCTTTTTGGCACCTCATTGAATCCTTCTATTTCTAGCTGTTCCTTTAATATCTTTTTTGCTCTAAATATATAAGATTTAATTGTGCCAGATGGAAAACCTGTAATTATTTCCATATCTTGATACGAAACGTCATAAAAAAAATATAGTTCAATTAACACCTTGTAATGTTCTGGCAGTGAACTTACTGCCTTTTCTATTGCAACCTTTAATGCTTCTTTTATCAATTTTTCTTCTGGAGATAGGCAAGGCGAAATAAAATTGTAATCTTCTATGGATAAAGCAAAATG
Organism: uncultured Treponema sp.; assembly: GCA_963545065.1. Taxonomy (GTDB): domain Bacteria; phylum Spirochaetota; class Spirochaetia; order Treponematales; family Treponemataceae; genus Treponema_B. The sequence goes on along the minus strand of CAUUIE010000029.1, from coordinate 792 downwards.
CACCTTTTTCTTTTTTGAAGAAACAGCCATATTATATGCAATAGTCATAAGCCAAGTGTAAAACGAAGATTGCATTTTGAAATTTGGCAATGCTTGATATGCCTTAAACATAACATCCTGACAAAAATCTCTTGCATCTTCTTGATTTCTAAAAAAGCTCATTCCTAGAGATAACACCCTGTTTTGATACTTTAAAACAAGCTGTGAATAAGCCTTTTTATTTCCCTTTAGTATTTTCCTTATTATAGAAAAATCTTTTTCTTTTTCACTTTCTGTAGATTTATGTATTATCATAATATTAACATTTTCTATTTGTAATTTTATAATATATTAAAAGGCTAACACCTATAGCAAATGGGGAAAGACCTAATAGCAATGTATAGTCTAAAGTGTGTATGCACACAAAAAAAACTGTAAGTGTTAAGCCTAATATAGTTAGTAAAATACCTGAAAGAAGGCATAAATTTAAAAAATCTAGCTTTAGAGGATTATATATTCCGTGTTTAATACGCATAATAGTTTCTTTATGGTGCCATAACAAATAAAAGAAAAGTAGTAATGTTGCCATAATTATTCCAACTATTGGAAATAAGGACACAATTACTTGTGCAGCAGGCGTTACATTAACATCCATTATATATGTCTCCTCAAGGTTTTATTCTATAAAAAGTTGTTTTACTTAGTCAACATTACAAGGTGCTTATCATAATATGTTGTCGCTACTTTCCTTAAAATTTGACTTCTATTATAAAACAAATATGAAAGGTTAAAGCTTATGTTAGATAATAACCT
>CAUUIE010000028.1:0-19237 GCA_963545065.1 uncultured Treponema sp. | reverse complement strand
AGATGATGTAGTACTTAAAAATAAGATATTTTTGAGTACTATAAATCTTGTTTATGAGTATTGGATGATAAAAAAATTATGTATTTATGCATCAACTGGTTTTGGGATGGCAATAAATAGTTTTAAGTTTGTTTATGATAATATTCCCGGTGAAGGACTTAATGTTATTGATCCAACTTATAATGTTTCTTTTGGTATTAGAGCAAAGCTACATACATTTATTTATTTGGATGCTGTTTTAAGTGTTGAGCAAATTTTAAACAAAGATATAAAACCGCTTTTTATTATTCCTCAAGTTTCAATAGGTTTTAGATATTAAATAATTAAAAAAGGGAAAATTATGACAGCAAATGATATTATAATTAAAAAAAGAGGAGATGGCTTAAAGGAGAAAGTCAATACAAAAGAAGAAATTGAATATATAATCAATAATTATGTTAAAGGTAATGTTCCAGATTATCAACTTGCAGCCTATCTTATGGCTATTTATTTTAATGGGATGACTGTAGAAGAGGTTTCTAATCTTACAGAGGTCATGCTTCATTCAGGAGATGTTATAGACCTTACTGCTATAAGAGGTAATGGTGAGATATTTGTTGATAAACATTCCACAGGTGGGGTGGGGGATAAAATATCTTTACCTCTTATTGCCGTAGTTGCAGCATCTGGAGTAAGGGTGCCTATGATGGCAGGTCGTGCTCTAGGATATACAGGGGGCACTCTTGATAAACTTGAATCAATAGAAGGTTATAGAACAAATCTTAGCACGGAAGAATTTAAGCAGACAATTGAAAAATGTGGTTTTGCAATTATGGGGCAAACTGAAACTATTGCACCTGCAGATCGCCTTTTATATTCTTTGCGAGATGTTACAGGTACTGTAGAATCAATTCCTCTTATAACGTCTAGCATTCTTTCTAAAAAGATAGCAGAAGGTTCAGATGCATTTTGTTTTGATGTTAAATGTGGTTCTGGTGCTTTTATGAAAACCTTTGATAATGCTTTAGCTCTTGCAGAAAGTTTAGTTAATACTGTAAAAAAAATGGGAAAAAAAGCAATAGCACTAATCACAGATATGAATATGCCCTTAGGCAAAAAGATTGGAAATTGGTTAGAAATTGAAGAGACACTTGATGCCCTTGAAGGAAAAGCACCCACTGATGTTACAGAGCTTACTCTATCTTTAGCAGCTCATATGATTAATATGGGTGGCAAAGCTTCATCTTATGATGAAGCTTTGAATAAGGCTACTTATGCTATATCTTCTGGCAAAGCATTAGAGATGTTTTTACGAAATGTAGAAATACAGGGTGGAAATGTAAAAAAAATGCTAGAAAAAAGAAATATTAGACGTTCAAAATATAAATGTGAAATTCTTGCATCTCAGGATGGTTTTATAGAGTCTATTGATGCTCTAAGTTGTGGTAAAGCTTGTGTTAAATTAGGTGTGGGTAGAGAAAAAAAGAGTGATAATGTATATTATGATTCTGGTATAACGCTTTTAAAAACTGTACAAGAAAATGTAAAGAAAGGGGATGTAATAATGACCATTTATGGAAAAGATGACTCCTCTTTAAAAGAGGCGTCTTTTATACTAAAGGATGCTATTAAGTATTCAGAAATAAAACCTAATGATAGAAAACTAATATACGAAACAATTATTTAAGAAATACGATTCATTTTATGAATTAACCTTAACTTAAAGCTTAAAGAGTTTGTATAAATTACTGTAAATTAGTGATTTTATAAGTAATGCAATAAAAAAATTAGGCATGTGTCATACTAGAGTTTCAATACTACTGCATTTTTAATGCAGAAAGCCTAAAGCATTGCTTAAGATATCCTAAAGACTTGTACTAGCCTTTAGTATTGCTTTAGCTTAAGACCCAAGTACTATTAGCTTTAATTCATATGCTTTCTTAATTTTTTTCTATATATTTTTTTATTTTGTCTTACTCAGTTTTCTTCATTTTGAATGAAATCAATTTAGTTTGATTATTGTAACAATTATGATTTTATTTGGATTTATATATTGGAGAGGATAAATTTATGAAATGGGTAAAAAGTTCTTTGGCTAAAGGTTTAGTTCAAGACCTAATGAAAAGGTTTGAATGTGATGTTTTTGAAGCAACATTTTTGGGAAGGAGAGGAATACTAGAAGGAGAGGAAATTTTATATTACCTTGAAAATGATGTTCGTTATTTACATAATCCATTTTTATTTAAAAACATGGAAGATGCTGTAGACAGAATTTTAGATGCAAGAGAAGAAAAAGAAAAAGTTTTAATATTTGGTGATAGGGACGTAGATGGTATTACAAGTGTTACACTTCTTTATGAAACTTTTATAGAATTAGGTCTTGATGTTAGCTGGAAAATTCCTGTAGGGGATGAATGCTACGGTCTTTCTTGTGAAGCCATAGATCAACATTTAAAGAATAATGGCACTTTAATTGTTACTGTTGATTGTGGTATTTCAAACTTTAAAGAAGTGGAATATGCAAATAGCAAAGGCATTGATGTAATAATTATAGATCATCATACACCACAAGAAAAAGTTCCTAATGCAATTGTTATTATAAACCCTAAAATGCAAGACTGTGACTATCCAAATAAAGAACTTTCAGGTTGTGCTGTTGCTTGGAAATTATTACTTGGTATTCGCATAGGCTTATTACCATTATATAAAGTGCCAATTTGTCTTTTGAATATTAGACCTTTAAATGAAGGTTCATATGTAGTAGAGGCTGTGAAATTAGTAAATATGTTAGAAGTTGATAGGATTTCTGAAACAGTGAATCCAGAGCATATTTCTTTTTATGATACACGTCTTCCTTCCTTTTTAAATGGACAGCAAATATATGTATGGGATGCACCTTTGCAACATAGTCTTGCAAAAAAAACATTTGGCGGAAATGTGGAATTTAATTTTGGTGATTTTCAAGTTGAAGTTACCAAAATGTTTAAACAATTTTCTTCTATGAGCCTTTTAAGACTTAAAGAATCTTCTCAACTTGCAAAATATAGTAAAAGAGAAATGGGAGAGATAGACACATTTGTCAATCTTTTTATTACGTTTACACAAAGAAAACACAATATTTTTGGGAAAAAAGAAATGGAACAGCTCCAACTTGTTGCTCTTTCTACTTTGGCTGATCTTATGGAGCTAAAAGATGAAAATAGAATATTGGTAAGGCTGGGTTTAGCAGAAATAAATAGGGCACCACGTCGTGGCATTTTAGACTTACTTACTATAAAAAGTTTGCATAATACGCCAATCTCATCTCAATCAGTTTCTTGGAACATATCACCTCTTATAAATGCAACAGGTAGAATGGGGTCTCCTGAAACAGCCATTCATCTATTTTTAGAAAAAGATGGTTTAGAAAGAAATAGAATAGCAAAATCTATTATTGAAATGAATGAACAGCGCAAACAACTGTGTCAAACTGAATGGAATATAGCTTTACCAATAGCATATAAGGCATTTGAAGAATTTAATCAAAAATTAGTTGTTGTTGCAAGTAATGAGTTTAATAGAGGAATTACAGGCATTCTTTCAGGCAAATTAGCAGAGTTTTTTAAAGTTCCATCTTGTGTTATATGTTCTATGGATAATGGAGAGTCTGTTGCTTCTTTAAGATCTGCAAGAAACTATCGTCTCCTTTCTATTTTGGAACCTTATTCAGACTTATTTTTAGATTATGGAGGGCATGCTTTTGCTGCAGGTTGCAGGTTGTTAACTTCTAAACTTCCTCAATTCATAGAAAAACTAAAAGAATATTCGCTTCTTATGGAATTTGAGTCTCCCGAAGATGAGGCTTTTAATATAGACATAGAATTACCTTCAAAATATTTATCTCCTTCCATTGTTAAAATAGTTGATAAATTTGAACCTTATGGAATTTCTTCTAGTCCTATTCTTTTTATGTGTGAAAATATTAAAATTCTTAATGCGTCTATTATTGGTAGAGCAGATCCAAACCATTTAAAAATGACATTAGAAGTTGGAAACTATAAATGGAGTAGCATGTATTGGAAAGAAGGTAGCAAGCTTAACACTGAATTTAAAGAAGGGGACGTAGTGGATGCTATTTTTAACATAGAAAGAAATGCTTTTAATGGTAATGTTGTAACGCAATTAATAATAAAAGATATGAAACATCATGTTAAAAAGCAAGAAGTGGATGATTAATACATTTTTTTTACATTTAACATGCTTTCCATGCTAGTGTTTTAGAGCACAGCTGTGTAAAAAGCTGTGCGATTTTTTTTGCATCGCTAAGTGGAATTTGAGCTTCTAAATTTAAAGTTTTTTCAAAAAATATTTGCATAGATTGAAACATATCATCTCTAACATAAAAAAGAAAAGAAAAATTAATTCCTATAGGTCTTATTATTGTAAAAGAAGAAAAAGATTCTGTAGGCTTTTTATTAAAAATAACATTAAAATGATTTTTTGTTTTTATAATATTAGCTTCGCTAAATCTCAATGGTATTTGATATTCTTTTTCTCTAAATAAAGGTTCAACTGATTTATTAGGATAATTTGTAGGTTCTACTAATAAGTAAAGTTTTTTACCGTGAGTTTTAAAGGTTAAACCATTTTCTGCAAAGTATAAATCTTTAACAGTTGAATAAGAAACAATTTCATAAATGCTATATGCCATGTTATCTTGAAAAAAAGAGGATACAATATAGCCTTCATCTAAAGGTAATTGCTTTTGTGTATACGCTTCAAATAAGTCGGCTGCTTTTTTTATCATGTTATGCTCCTTAGTGCCTATATTTAAATTTTCTTTATAAAATCTAATGAAAAATACTTTGAGTAATTATAATACTTTTCTTCTGTTTCTTTATTTTTGTTTACTCCTGTCACATAAAACACATGTTCTTTTTCTATATTTTCTTGTGGACTAAGCTTTAATGTTTGCTTTATAACTCCTTCTAAAGAATCTACTACTCTTATTTCAGGACTAAATTGCTTTCCTAGTGTTATAAAATCTTCTCTTAAATGCAAAAAATGAGTGCAACCTAAAATAAGAGTATCGATATTATCTTTATTAAGACTTTCCATAATTGGTAAAATGGTTTTTAGTCTTTTTTCTTCATTTTCAAAAATCAACCCGTCTTCTATCTTGTTTACAAGATCGCTTTCAGCATGTGAAATAAATTTTGCATTAGGTGCAAATTCTTTTAACATTTTATTTATATTAACATCATTTACAGTACGTAGCGTTCCAATTAAAGCAATATTATTGTTTTTTGTAACATTTGCTGCTACTTTGATTGCAGGAACAGTGCCAACAAAGGGAATAGAAAAACTATTTCTTAAACTTTTTAATGCAACCATAGTAATGGTATTACAAGCTATTATAATAATAGAAGGGGAGACTTTTTTAATTATATCGTCTACTAATTCTTTTGAAAATTGTAACACTTCCTCTTGAGTTTTATTTCCATATGGAAAATTTTTTGTATCTGCAACATAAAGACAAGAAGATTGTGGAGATAGTTTCAATAACTCTTTTAAATATGGAATGCCACCAATACCAGAATCTAAAAACACATATTGAAATCTTTTCATTATTTACCTCTTAATTTTTATTAAATATTTTTAGGACAAAGATCAGATAAGAAACAAGTAACACAAGATGGATTTCTTGCCTTGCAAATATATCTTCCATGTAAAATTAAATGATGATGAGCTTTCATCTTAAAACATTCAGGCACTGTTCTATTTAAATCTTCTTCAACTCCTAAAGGTTTAGAAGAAAGAGAAAGAGTAAGCCTATTAGACACACGAAACACATGTGTGTCTACAGCAATTGTAGGAAATTTGAATGCTACATTTAAGACAACATTTGCAGTTTTTCTTCCAACTCCAGGCAGTGTTTCTAATAGTTTTCTATCCTTTGGCACTTGTGAAGAAAATCTTGTTATTAGTATTTCACTAAGCAATATAATGCGATGTGCCTTTGTTGGATAATAATTTATTGTCTTAATTATATTTTTTAATTTTTCTTCACCTAATCTTAACATTTCTTCTGGAGTGTTTGCTATTTTGAATAACGTTGATGTTGCCTTATTTACACCTATGTCTGTAGCTTGTGCAGAAAGTAATACAGCAACTAATAAGGTGAAAGGATTTGTCCATTTTAGCTCAGAAAGAGGTTCAATGTTACGCTCATTAAATCTTCTAAATATTTCGTATACTTTCTCTTTTTCTAAAAGTTGCATATAATAATTATTATACAAAAAAAAATGTTATTATTTTAGATGTAAATAATAGCTAAAAATTATTATGATAGTTTAATAAAAAATAGGCTATCAAAAATATATTATTATAGAAGAAATTTTTCAAAAAGTGTTTAATAGGTTAAGTAACATGATTTTTATTAACGCCTTAAATTTTATCTTTTTCTCCATTCCTTTATGGATTAGTCTCCTATCATTTTACAAGGCAAAGCATGCCTATTTTAGAGGCTATTTTTCTAATTCCTTCCTAAAAGTAACGCCTATTTTAAAAACTACGTATATTTATCTAAAATTCTAGCTAGAGTTTGAGTAAAAACTAGCTAGTTTTTGAAGAAAGTCTAGCTAGAGTGTGTGCCCATTTATTACTAGAACATGCTTCCCATCATTACAATAAACGCATCTTTAACATTGTAACACTATTGCATCACTTCTAGCTAAAAGAGGGATCGCATTCTAGCTAGAATTGATGCTGTGTAATAACTAGAGTCGGACCCCAATCATTTAAGTAATAATAGGTGAATTCTAGCAACGCAAGATCACGCCGATTAGCTAGCAGGATGCCTCCGTCTAGCTAGAAGGAGGCGTCCCGTTAGCTAGATGGAGCTCACCCTTTAGCTAGAAGGGCATGGTTTAGTTAAAATATTTTTTATAGGAGTAAATTGTCCAACAGTAAGTATTGAATTTTGAGTTTTAAGAAGATAGCACACCATGAAATTATAATATATATTACTATATTTAGTATTCACCTTAAAGTGTTAGGATGCTAAAATTAAATTAAAGACTTAGCGTTAACACTGTTTAAAATGGAGTTAAATTAAAAACTTTTTGTGTTAAAGAAATGTAGCTAGATGAGGTGCTTTTAAGTTAAAGAGTCTAAGATAAGGTAAGGAGAGAATGTAAAGAAGTGTCAATATAAGTGAGTAAATGAAAATGGCAATAGCTTTTAAAAGAGATGGAAAAAAAGCTTTAGACTTAAGTGTTTGCATATACAAAAAGATTCTTGAAATATTTTTGAATGATGGTAAACTAAAAGAGTTAGTCCTCCATCCTTAAAAAGATGGGGCACTCTAGCAAAATTGAATAAAAAAAAGGGGTTAGAAAGACACTTGACACAAAACATTAAGACATTAAGATTAACACAGCGTTTCAAACGCTCCAACATTTCAAGCTTTAAGATAAGTGGCTTTTTAAATCTAATATTCAAAATACAAACAATTTTTCTAAAAAACATATTAGGCACACAGGAAATACTTTTAAGCCTTTATGCAACTTTTTATCTTTCAAAAAGCAAGATATTACATTACAAAATATTAATCAAAAATCAAATATAATCTTTTAAGGAGAAATGTTTATGAAAAAATTATTTTACGTAAAGGTAAAAGCCTTTGCAAATAAGAAGCTACCTTGTTTATTCATGGTTACATTGTTTTTAAGTTTGCATCTTCTCTTCACGTCTTGCCCAAATAAACCACTTCCCAACACACCAAGTGTAAGACCTGAGTGTTAAACCCAGTGTCAAGCCTGATGGAACAAGCGACGAGCAAGGTGTTAAAGAGAAAGTTACTATTAAATTTGATGATGCTAAAATTACTGTGTGGAAAAACGACATAGGTGATAATCTTAAAGAAATTATTAGTGGCTTAGAAATTCAAGAAGGAACATTACTTTATTTTAGTCTTGAAACTTTTTTTGATGGTAAGAAGATAGATAAATGGATTATTAACACAAAAGAACTTTCTAATGATTTTTATGTGGTAGATAAAAATGACGCAAAGGTGGAAAACGGAACTAAAGTTATTGAAATAACTTATACAACAAAATCTGCAGAGCCCGTTACTATTAAATTTGATGATACAAAGATTAAAGTTTTTGTTCATAAAGGCAATAATCTTCATCAAATTTCTAATAATTCTATACATTATGAAGGAAAAAAGCTTTCCATTGAGTGGAAAGGTAGCCTTCCTGACGGACAAAAGATTGATAAATGTTATATGAATGAAAAATTGTTTCCTTATTATTATCCTGATTATAAATATAGAATAGATATTGCTGATGCAATTACTGAAGGTAGTGCTAAAGTTATCAATATAGGATGTATATTAACGACTGCAGAGCCCATTATTATTAAATTTGATGATACAAAGATTAAAGTGAAATTAAATGATAATGAAATAAGTGATGGTACAACATTGTATGGGGGAAGAAGGCTTTACTTTAGTTTGAAAGTGCCCCTTCCAAGCGAGCAATTAGATTCATGGATAATAAACGGCGAGACTAGAGTATTTAGTGTTTATGATGTAGATGATAGTGATGCTGTTTTGGAAAATGGAGTTAAAGTTATTAGGGTAACTTACAAAGCAAAATCTGCTTAATGTGTTTTTAAGCTTTACCATCAAGTAGTCCATTAAATTTAAGTGCTTTATCAAATAAAAACCTTGATGGTAATTGCTACTTTTTGTTTAGTTTAATGAGCTTATAGAAAATAGTTCTTTCCATAATTTTTAGTTTCCTTAAAGCTAAAAGCTATCACGTATCCCCTGCCTAAAGTATTGATATTTATATTTGTTTAGATTATCATTTTTAGGATCGATCATCTAATTATTTTTTTAATCTATTGGAGGGGATATTTATGTCAGTATTAAATAAAGTATCAGAAAAATTACCACTTATAAGGCATAGCACAGCACATGTTATGGCAGAAGCTGTAAAAAATCTCTTTGAAGGAACTTTTGTGGCAATAGGACCTGCAATAGATACAGGATTTTATTATGATTTTCTCTTGCCTCGTCCAATAAAAGATGAAGATTTACCAAAGATAGAAAAAGAGATGAGACACATTTTAGCAAGTGGTGCATCTTTTGTTAAGAATGTTATTACAAGAGAGGAGGCATTAAATTTATTTAAAGATCAGCCTTTTAAAATTGAGTTAATTAATGGGCTTTCAAAAGATGCAGAAATTAGTACATATACTTCAGGCAAGTTTGTTGATCTCTGTCGTGGGCCCCATGTTGGTTCTATGAAAGAAATTAATCCACAAGCTTTTCGTCTTATGAAAATTGCAGGGGCATATTGGCGAGGTGATGAAACAAAACCTATGCTTACTCGCATTTATGGTACCGCTTGGGAAACTCCTTCCGATTTGAAAGAATATTTACATCTTTTAGAAGAAGCTGAAAAAAGAGATCATAGAAAGATAGGTATTGCTTTAGATTTGTTTCATTTAGATGAAGAAGACCCAGGTCAAGTTTTTTGGCATCCAAAAGGATGGGATATATATCTTACAGTGCAAAATTATGTTAGAAAAAGGTTAAAGGAAGATGGATATCAAGAAGTTAACACTCCATTTGTTATGCCACGCTCTTTGTGGGAACGCTCAGGGCACTGGGCAAAATATAAAGAAAATATGTTTATTACAGAAAGTGAAAAGCGTATTTTTGCATTAAAGCCTATGAATTGTCCAGGTCATGTTGAGATATTTAAAAAAGGTATTAAAAGTTATAGAGATTTACCATTAAGACTTGCAGAATTTGGTTCTTGCACTAGGAATGAGCCTTCAGGTTCTCTTCATGGTATTATGAGAGTGAGGGGGTTTGTTCAAGATGATGCACATATATTTTGTAGGGATGAACAAATTTCAGATGAAGTTGCAAAATTTTGTCGCCTTTTAAAGATAATGTATAAAGATTTTGGTTTTCCACCAGAGGATATAAAGGTGAAATTTTCTACTAGACCAAAGGTGAGGATTGGAGATGATGCAACATGGGATATGGCAGAAAATGCGTTAAAAGAAGCATGTAAAGTGGCAGAATTGGAATATACAATTGCACAAGGAGAAGGGGCTTTTTATGGGCCAAAATTGGAGTTTACTTTAGTTGATGCAATAGGTAGAGATTGGCAATGTGGCACAATTCAATTGGACTATCAATTGCCTTCAAAAGAACGTCTTAATGCTGAATATACAGCAGAAGATAACACAAAAAAACATCCTGTAATGCTTCATCGTGCTGCTATTGGCTCATTGGAGCGTTTTATCGGTATTTTAATTGAAAATTGTGCAGGATTATTGCCACCTTGGCTTTCCCCAATACAAGCAGTAGTTATTCCTGTAGCACCTAATTTTATTGAATATGCAAGGAATGTTAGGGATCATTTAGTGAAAGAAGGTATTAAGGCAGAAGCAGATGATTCAACTGAAAGAATGAATGCCAAAATTAGAAAGCATCAAGGTCTTAAAATCCCATATCTTTTAATTGTTGGAGAAAAAGAAGAGGGTGACGGTTCTGTTGCTATTAGGTTTAGAGGTGGGAAGCAGTCTGTAATGAAAATAGAGGAATTTGCTAAATATCTTAATGAAAAGATTACTTCCTTTTCCCAGGATGTATGATAACAGAAAGATTAAAGATAGCATCATGCAAAAATGGAACTTTGCCATTAGTTGTTTGAGCTATCTTTTTTCCCCATAAATTAAATATTGGAAAATATGTACTGAATAAACAACCAACTTTCCAACCAGTTTCTAATGTATATTCTGTTTTTATGCGAAATGCAGGATAGAAAAAGCGACCATTAGCCCAATGATATTTATTGATATTTTTTACTTCCTCTCTTGCTGTAAGCCCCATCCCAGATTCATCATCTCCTTTCACGCCTAAATCTAATGCACTACCGCGTGCAAGAATTGCAAGACTAGGTCCAAAAGATAAAGTCCATTTTTGAATATCAAAAATGACCATAAGAGGAAGTTCCGCAGTTAAAGCAATGGTAAAGGCTGTTCTATTTTCTTGCTCTGAATGACTTGCTATAGCACCTGTCCAAAGATAATGAAAAAAAGAAATGTCAAAAGAGGGTTGAATTGCAAAGTGATTTAACGCTTTATATTCATACTCAAAACCTATGCTAGCTGTAGCTTCAAAAGGAGTAAAAGTTTCTTCCCTATCAGGTTGATTGATAGCGAATTTTGCACCTAGATAAAAACCATAGGGTAATGTAATTGTTTCATTGTTAGAAGTGGCGTCTGTATCTTTTCCTTTATCTTCATTAGCAAAAATAGAAGTTGAGATTAGAAAAAATATTGTGAAAAAAATATACGTTTTTTTAAGCCTTACTTTCAAAGCAAACCCCTGATTGATTTTAGTTTTTTATATTTTTTTGTTTGCAAAAATATATTTTAGTGTAGTTTTATCATACCAACTAATGGAGCCGTCATAATTTAAACTAATGATATAATCTTTTAACAAAGTTGCCTTTTTGGGTAATGAATAATCTCTTTCTAAGTAAAATCCTTTTTTAGAATATAAGTTAAAATACATAAGTGAGGCTTTTCCAAGATTTGTTATAATGGAATCCTTATTATTTAATATAAAAGGATCAAAATCTTCATCTTCATATGTCAATAGCCTTTCAAATTTTCCATTAAGAATGCCACCTATCTCAACTGAGAATTGAATTAAATTTGTTGAAACAGGTTTATCGCCATTAAAAAGAAAACAAAAAAAGGTATTTTCTAATTCAGTATTTTTTGTAAGAGAAAAGGCTAAATCGCCTTCAAGCTTAATTGGAATGGTTTCTTTTGTTTTTAAATTTAATTCAAATATAGGAGAGCCTGTAACATCAAACGAATTTTTTGCAATAATGATATGTTCATCTCCTCTTTGTACTGCATTTTGGGTTCCTTCTATTGTATGAGAAAAAACTATTTTACCACTTTCTACATTTATAAGTGAAATTAGTCCTGAACTTTCCACAATACATAAATTATCTTTGCTTTGAGATATAGAAACAATAGAAGTTTTTGGCTTATAAAATGTTGCGTATTTCTTTTTTTCTAACGAGAATTTATAAATTGTTTTTTTTTGATTTTTATTCCATAAAATTATATTGTTCTTAGAATATAAAAGTGAATCAGAATCAATATTTTTCTTTAATATTATAGAGTCTTCATCAATATTAAATTTGGCAACTAAATTATTATCTTTAAGTGCAAAAAGAGCCACCTCACTTGAAGCAATGTCCTTAACTTTTTCTTCCCCATATTCAAAAACGTTAGAAATAATAATCTTATTATTATTGTTTTCTAATAGATGTACTTCCCCATTGTTGTCCCCTAGGATTAAGTGAGAGCCGATTGAAGCACAAGCCGTTATTTTAGATGCTCCTGAAAGATAGAAAGAATTAGATGTAGTTTCCCCTTTATGTAATACATATTTATTTTTTTTATTTGTGCACTCAACCCAAGTAGGATATTCATCTTCTGGATTAGTTGCAAAAATAGCATTAGATGAATTATATTTTTCTATGACCTCTCCCTTATACGCATTAATAACATAAACTGCTCCGTCTTTATATCCTGCTATACGTGTAAAGTTTTTAAGTATTTGTGGGTGTTCTAAATCACTTTCGGTTTGATATTCTGCTAATTTTTTCCTTTCACCAATGCCTGTATAATTTAATTTACCGCTTTTACCATATGTTACAATACTTTTTTCTCTTTTTCCTGTTGTAGCAAGAAGAATAATACCTGGTTTACTAGAATATATATTTATTAGATGTCCCATTTGGTCAAATACTTCTATACCATTTTCAGTATTTCCAACAAACAAGTAATTTCCATTCGCTGACCAAGAAAGAGATGTAACTAAATAATTTGGTCTTATTATAAAAAGTCTTTTTTTAGTTTTCCACTCCCAAAGAGAAATTTTATGTATTCCTGAAAGATCTGTTTCATATAGTGCAACTTTTAAACCATCTGGGTGAGATGCAATTTTTTTAATTGGAAACGTAGAAACTTGCCACGTTTCACATTTAAAAGAAGGGTATTCACATTTTGTAATAAAACCATCTTCTCCTGCAATATAAAATGAAGATAAATAATTGTGCTCCACTTCTATTGCATTTACTCCCATTAAAAATTTATGTGGCATTTTAGAAAAAGCTATTTTGTCACTTTCTTCATTTTTGCTATCATAAGCTTTTAATAATTCTTCTAGTTCTTCATTGTCCTCTATACTCTTTTCTGATAACCGTTTTCCAGACATGTTTTGACTATATAAAACACTAGATATAAAAATAATGCAAATGAAATTTGCTACTAAAAGCGTAATATTTTTTTTCATTTTTTAAATCTAACCTCATTATTTAAATATATTAACAATCAAAGCAGGCACTGTAATAAAAGTGCCAATAGAGCTACCTATACTAGAAAGGAAAAATACTAAAAGGGAGCGAGTAATTCTATTTTTATACCATCCTTTAATAGAGCAAATGTTATCAGATATGTTCTCCATATCTTTAACTTGTGGTTTTTTAAGCCATGCTTGCAAAATTCCTGTAAAAAAACCTACTCCTATAAAGGGATTTATAGATGTTAAAGGAGCTATTATAAATGCTGCTAAAATAGTGATGGGGTTTGCAAGTGCCAATATAGCACCAAGAGAAGCCAAGCCACCATTCCACAACGTGTATGAGATAAGTTGAGATTTTGTAGTTGAAAGCCCACCTTTAAAAAATCCTAATATTATAAGGGCTATAATAAGAGAGGGAAGAACAAAAGAAAGTGCTACTTTTGCTTTGCTTTTTGGTGGAATTATTTCCAAATCTTTTATGCAATTAATGTCCTTTTCTTTATTATTAAATATATTTAACCATTTTTCTACTCCTGGAAGATGCCCTGCTCCAAGTATTGCAATAAGTTTCTCTCCATCGGTTTGCCATATCTTAGAGGCAAGATATTGGTCTCTTTCGTCTATAATCACTTCTTTCACACTAGGTAAGTATTGAGACACTTCTTTCATAATGCCATCCATAGCACTTTGTTGTTTTAGTTTTTCTATTTCTTCTTTTGATAATTTTTCTTCTGTAAAAGTGCCTGCAAGAAGGGTAGCAAGAAGTTTTGATTTTCCAGAGACAGAACTTTTTGCCCATGCTCTTTTTAATGTTATTTGTATTGGTCTATCCACCATACAAGTTTTTATATTTAACTCTTTTGAAGTTTCTATTGCGGCTTTCATTTCGTCCCCGGGTTTAACCCCTAAATCTAGCCCTAATTTTTTTTGAAATGCTTGCAATGCAAGATTTGCCAAAAGAAGGAAACCCTTTCCTTCTTTTAATAATTGAATTATATCAATTTCTTTCCATTTATTTGGATTAGTAAGTGCTTCATAACGACCGTCATCTAATTCAACACACACAACGTCTGGCTTTTCTTTTTCTATTGTAGATCTTACTTCTTCTATGCTTTTTTGTGAAATATGGGCTGTTCCAACTAGTATTATTTTCCTATTCCCAAAAGCTAAAGTTTTTATTGCTTTGTTTTCTTCTATTTTGATATTTTCTTCTTCCATAACTAACTTATCCTTTAATTCTATCCAGTGCTATGCGAGCTAGACGATATTCCATAAAAGATGGCACTTTTGCACTTAACACATCAAGATAGTACTTTTCTGCTACAACATTTTTATTAATTGCTTCATAAAAAGCACCTAAATAGTACATCATTCTATAGTATGTAGTTTTGTCTTTTATTTTCATAATACGATTATTTACATCGCTATCACCTGAATTTTCAAAAAACAGACGAGTTAAAAAATATTCATTTTCTTTTTCTACTCTGTTCATTGTCTTTATGTAATCGCGACAAAAATCTTTTCCTTCTTTAATTTTTCCAGCCTTATAAAGACAAAATGAAACTAAAATAGCATAATGATATTGCTGAGGAGCCTTTTGTAAAGCATTATTAAAACAATAAGCTGCATTTTCCCATTCTTTTTTTTGCATATGAATCACGCCTGCCCCTTCATACGCAAAATAATACAAAGGATACAAAGAAATAATTTTATAATAATCTTCTAAAGCCTCTTTTGTAGCACCCATTTCATCATTTATTCCCGCTCTATAGATATACGCCATATAAGAGGATGGGTCTAATTTTATAACTTGAGTAAAAGCTTCTTTTGCCTCTTCTTTTCTGCCTAATTGCATTGAATAAAGAGCAAAGTCCATCCAATGACTTGGAATGCTATCATCAAGTTTAATTGCTTTTTTTATATCTTCTATCGCAATAAGCATCCTATTTGTTTCAGACTTCACTCTAGCCATTTCAGCCCATAATAAACTGTTATCATTTTGCACTTCTAAAGCTAAATTTAAATTAGCTTCAGCATCTTTTAATTTGTTTTGCATATAGTGCACACGTGCAAGCCCTAAAAGTGCTTCAACACTCTTTGGTGAATGTGTTAATGCTGCCAAAAACTTCTTTTTAGCACCATTATAGTTTTTTTTGCTATAAAGGTCTAAGCCTTGCTCTGTTAATGCCCAACTGTCATTTGGGAATTTAGATAAAATCTTTTTCAAGTATAAGGATTTTGTTTTGTCATCATTAGTATTTTGTGCAAGCATCACCCTGCAATAAAGAAGTTCTGCATTGTTTTCATATTGTTTTTCTAACTTTTCAAAATATAAAAGAGCCTCTTTTGTTTTATTTGCAGATATAAGTATGGAAAGCTTTAATATTTTTGTAGCCTGATCTTCTAAAACACTACTTTCTACTTCTTCTTCATTTTCAAAATAGCTTAGAGCCCTTTCATAATCTCCCTTTAACAAAAAAGACTGAAGCAAAAGACCAAATTCTCTTTTGTCCATCTTTTTACTTTTTTGAATTGTTACATCTTTTTTTTCTTCCACACTGTTTTTTTGAATTGGTGGCGTTGAAACACAAGCAAAAAACAAAGTTAAAATACAAAGATACAAACACAGTTTCATAAATTTTTTATTATATTCCATTATATCTCCACTTTACTTCTTGAAAGCATACATAAATGAGTGTTAAAATATACTGTTATGAAACATATTTCAAGTAGGATAATAGGCTATTTCCTTTTGTATATTTTAATTCTTTTTACCATTTTCTTTTTACAATTTAAAAAGGGAAGCCCTTTAACTTATGAAGCACAGCATTTTCGTGTTTCAGCTCGCTATTTTATTAATGAAAGAAATCAAAGAGAGTTACTTCTCCCATTATATATAACGTCAAATGGGCTTTTAATCTTTATTGCAGAGCAAAATCCAATTAAGGCGATGTATGAGGATGGCACCATAAGGGAGATAAAAATATCATCTTACGACATAAAAAACTCATCATTCTATCTTTTTTGTGAAAATGGCATAGAACTTCACTTTTCTTCCAATAACGAATATCTACAAAACAAAATGGGTGAAATAGATTCATTTCATATAACTTGCAAACTCTCAAATAAAATTAAAGAAGTGTATCTTCCATATAAGCTTACAAATAGAGCAAGACTTGAAAAACAGGGTAATAATATTTTAGTTCAATATGATAATAAAAGCTTCACATTTTCTAAAACGCAAGATGGATTAATAGGGCAAAAGGATAGCTCTCCGTTTATTTCGTTTTCAAAAGATAGCTTGTCAATATATTATCATGAACATATTGCAAAAGAAAACTTAGAACTAGATAACCTACTTAATGGAGTTTTGGCAACCAAAGCCCAATATGAAAAGAATTTAAATACATTTAGAAACATTGCTTTAAATGCTTTAGATAAAAAAATAAAAACTGATAAACATTTAGAGCAAGCTTTTATTACGTTACTTGCAGAAAATGGAAGACGTGGCTTGTATCAAAAGGCTATGATAACTTATTTACCTAATAGACCTTTAAAAAAAGATCAAACATTCTTATTTTCTCCTTTTTTAGGAAATATTATAGAGCTTTATGAACAAAAATTAGTTAATGATAAAGAAAGGATATCACACATTCATTCTAAACTGAAAAATAAAGATTTAAGCATATTTGAAGAAAATCAACTTTTATCTTTTTTGTTTTATAGAGGGGAAGAATCTTTAATTGTTTCAATTATTGATTTTATAAAAAATATAGATGAAAAAAATCTTTCTCCTTTACAAGCTTCACATATTCTAG
This sequence comes from uncultured Treponema sp., assembly GCA_963545065.1. Taxonomy (GTDB): domain Bacteria; phylum Spirochaetota; class Spirochaetia; order Treponematales; family Treponemataceae; genus Treponema_B. The sequence goes on along the minus strand of CAUUIE010000028.1, from coordinate 2,041 downwards.
AGTTTTTTATTGAGTATAAAAATTTATATGGCATAAAAGAAGAACTTCTTTCTTTGGCAAATAAGTGTGAAACATACCTTTTGAGTAATCTTTTTGCAATTAAGGATAAATTATATATCAATACAAAAGAAAATATTGTAGAAACGCTATCTACATTTTATATAGCTAACACATTAATACACTATGGAAGAGAACAGGAAAATGAGCTTTTAGAATCTATTGGTTATATTTTATTTAATTCTCTATATTCTTTTAGCGATAATGCTTCTTCCTTCCCTTCTTTTTTTGTTATAAGGGCTGAGAAAAATAAAACTGAAGGCATTATGGCAGATGATAAAACAATAATAGGAACAGAAATGTTATATCAAACATTTTTTAAAGATAATACTTATTTACCACATGATAAAAGTCTTATAAAAGATGATATAATGAATATTTTTGCATTTACTATTGCAAAAGATATTAAAGTAAATAAAAAAGCTAATAGCATAGTATTTGAATTTTCTTTTGATAAAGGAGAAAATCATTATGCAGTGTTACAAGGAGTGCCACCATTTGCAAACATAAGAATAGATGAAATAATGGGGTATAAAACAGACCCGCGTTTTGAATCTTATAATGCTCCAGGCTATGTTTACATTAAAGAAAAGAAAATATTATATTTAAAATTAAAGCATAATAATGAAAAAGAAGTTATAGAGCTATTTTACTAACCTTTATAGTTTTTTATAAAAATATAAAGGCTATAATATAAGAATTAGATATTTACTTTTATTAAAACTTAAAGAAAGTTTGATAATCTTTATTTATCCATTGATTTTTTTCTCTTATGTACCATCGCTTAGAAAATGAATTATAGTAAAATATGTTATTATATTTTTCTAATTCTAAAAAACCTGAGCCACATATAATGAGCTTATATGGATGTTTTATTCTTTGAAGTTCTGCCACTCCAATTAAAAAAATCTTTTTGCTATATTTTTCACTTTTACATCCATTAGTTGATATTGCAATAGAACTGTTATTTGGAATGCCGTCAAAACAATAATCAAAATCTTCTTCCATGCTCCAAGAAACTGAAGGGATAGTATTTATTCCATTTTCTTGCATTAAATAGGTAATCTCTCTATTTTTTAAACAATTAAATTGTCTTTTTGCTAAACTCATGTCAGGATATAAAGAAAAATCTGGAGCTATCACTCCTTTTGCAGATTGCAGTTTTTTAAATATTGAACTTATCTTTTGTTGCTTTTTTAGAATTTTATGATTATCTATATTTTTTTTACATTTTGTTAGCAATGGGAAAGAAGATATTATATTGAAATGCCTGTCGTCTATAAAAAAATCTATCCAGTAATTTTGAATATCTTTTATACTATTTCTTTCATGAAAACTAATAACATGTTCTGGTAATTCTTTAGTAGCCTTTAGCTGTGGAAAACGATATTTACCAACTAAGTTAACCTTATTGATGTAATTTATTTCAACGTCATACTGTCTTATATATTTATCCATGTTCTCTCCAAATTATTAGGATGTTTTAAAAAGTGAAACGATATAATGATTGACACAAAATAAGAGAATATGATAAATTAAAGCTTCAATCTTATTATTGAGGATAGTATAATATTCTCTTAAAAGATAAAGCATCCATAAAAATTGTCCGATCATTATGGGTGCTTTTTTATTATTTGCTAAGTCTACTCTTTTTTATTCCATATTAAACTCCTTATACTTTACATAATATCAATAATTTCGATGTCATTATGAATTTCTAATAATGATTTTCCATCAAAACATTTTGTATTAATAACTTTGTCAATAGTTTCTCTTGTTATGTATATTTTTGAAAAATTTTCTTCTCTTACAATAGTAATGTTTTCTCTATCATGATATGCAGTATCTATTACAAGATAATGAATACCATTATCTACATCAGGTTGAATAATATAAGGCACACCATTATATTCAAATTCAATTTCACTGTTATGAGTTAAAAATTCATAAAGTTTCACTAATCTAATTCCTTTAAAAAGTTCAT
>CAUUIE010000027.1:0-19354 GCA_963545065.1 uncultured Treponema sp. | reverse complement strand
GCAAACGGATAAGAAGCCCGTAATCGTTTTCAGGCAAAAGAGAAAATATCTTTGCAGTTTCCTCACGAGACATTACGGCAGGCAGCTTTTTGGGCTTCTTGGCACGGACTATATTTTCAGGAGTCTTTATAGTTAAACCTAATATGTTTTTATATAGAAACAAAAGAGCCGCAAGAGCTTGATTTTGACTTGAAGCGGCCGCCTTTTCCTTAACTGCAAGACGGCTAACAAAGGAATTTATTTCCGTATCGGAAATGGTTTTAAGATTTTTATCCTTATTTTCGCGGACAAAGCGGCTTATCCAATAGCTGTAAGCTTCTCTTGTACGCTTGCTGTAGTGCTTTGCAGTAATCACTTCCTCCAACTTATTCAAAATATACTGAATATCCGGTGCAATATGATCATTACTTTCTCTAATAATTTCGATATTCAAAGGCTCAACATCATTAGGTTCAGTATCATTAAGTTCAGAATTTTTAAAGTCAAAGTCGGAATCTGCTCGGCAGAGTCCTTCATTATAAAGATTGTTTAATAAAATATCGCAAGAATTTCGGTCGGCAGGGATAATCCAAAACCGTTTCTCCCCTATCCAAGCCCTGTTAGGTACTTTTTTTATTGATTGCAGAATTTTAGAAAAATCTTCCCCTTCAGCTTTAAAACGCACCGATAAACGCTCTTTTTCATAAGGCCTAATTTCAATAAACATAAAACCTCCTTAAAAAAGCACAATACACATTTTTTATGACATAGCTTAGCCATGGTCTATTACGATGATTAATGATTCCATCCTAATAAACCTAGATAAAAACCTATGCATAGCCGTTCGATTTAAATGAGATAAACGGTCTGAACATAAAATATTGTAAGAAAAAGCCTGTCTTATGCAGTCGAAACATACTATAAGTGGCAGTTTTCTTATGTATAAAATAATTATCGCATATTTTTATGTATTATGCAAGCCATAAATAGAGGGATTGTTAATTTACAATGTATTACGTAGAAACATAAGATGTAAAAATGTTTTTAAATAGGGGGAAGTAATAATTATGTATATTAATCTTTTAAGTTTAATTTTCCCTCACCTCTTTTATAAGGCAAACTCTATGCTATTTATTAGGTGATCATCATCTATTATTATTAAACGCCTTCACCTTTTAAAACTTAAGCACTTTTCTCCTAAACTCTAGCTAGAGTTTAGGAGAAAACTAGCTAGATTATGAGGAAAGTCTAGCTAGAATAGGACCCCATTTACTACTAGAACATGGATCCCATCATTACAATAAACGCACCTCAAGGTATGTAACACTATGCCTCTTGTTCTAGCTAGAAGAGAATATGTGTTTTAGCTAGAACACAAGGTATTTTCTAGCTAGAAGCAGAATGCAAAAAATGCGGTATTGAATGGTTCTTGTTTTAATTTCTAAAAGTTTTAGCTTTTTAATATGTGATGAGTGTTTCAAATAGGACTAGATATGGGCACTTTATAATTTTTAAGACTTAAGAGACACTTATTTAAAACAGCTTTATAAACCTAGAAATTTATAATATTAACATTGCATCGCCATAAGAGAAAAATCTATAAGAACTTTCTATTGCATGATGATATGCTTTAAAGATATTTTCCCTTCCACAAAATGCACAAACTAACATTAAAAGAGTGGACTCAGGTGTGTGAAAATTTGTAATTAGTCCATCTACTACTTTAAAATCATAAGGAGGATAAATAAAAATGTTTGTGTTTGCCCATCCACTAATAATAGCTTTTTTTTCTTCATTCCATGCTGCTTCAAGAGTTCGTGTGCTAGTAGTGCCACAAGCAATTATTGGACGCTTTTCTTCTTTTGCTTTATTAATGGAAAAAGCTACATCACTACTAATAAAAAACTCTTCAGTGTGCATTTTATGGTCTTCAATTTTTTCTTCTCTAACAGGCAAAAATGTACCTAAACCTACGTGTAATGTAAGATATACAATTTCAATGCCTCGTAGTTTAATTTTTTCTATAATTTCTTGAGTAAAATGTAATCCTGCAGTAGGAGCTGCAATAGAGCCTACTTCACTTGCAAAAATTGTTTGATAGCGAGAAGTATCTTCTTTTGTATCATCACGTTTTATATATGGAGGAAGTGGTACATGCCCTGTTTTTTCAAAGAATGAATCATCTAACAATTTTTCAAACTGCAATAGTTTATTATTTTGACTATTTAAAACGATTGTTCCAATAATAGCATTTCCAAAATCTATCTTATCCCCTTGTTTTAATTTTTTCATTTTTGGGCTTAAAACTTCCCAAGTGCTTCCCCCATCTAGTGTTTTAACAAATAAAAATTCTACATTAAAAGAAGACTTTTTTGTTAAAATTTTTCCATAAACTCTTGAATGCCTAACTTTAGAATTGTTAAACACTAAAAGTGCATTTTTTGGTAATAAATCTGGAAGTGAAGAAAACATATGATCAGTGAAAGAGCCAGTGGTTTTATCAAGATATAAAAGTTTATCTTCTCCTCTAATTTTTGAAGGAGTTTGTGCAATAAGAGAGAGGGGTAAATCAAAATAAAAATCACTAAGGTTCATATTTTTCTTAAATTATATTATCTTATGGTTCAAACTCATTTCTATAAGGCGATGCTATAGGAATATCTGGTTTTCTTATCATATAATTTAGATTAGCATTTTTTGAAATGCGAGGCATAAAGCGTTTTGCTTTAATAGTTTTATAAGAATAGCCTGCTTTAATAGAAGAAAGCCACCAATCATAAAGCACTACATTTGTTGTAATATTGTCTACTAAAACATCCCATGTTTCTTTAATATATCCTATAGGATCGTATTGATAAAACTTTAAATTTGAGGAGGCTGTAAGGGGGTGCGTTTCATACGGTAACCATTTAATTGGCAAAAAATTATCACCAATGATATTTTCATAGTCTGTTGGGGCTCCATAAGAAAATAATAGTTTCGTGTTAGTATCTATTACAAGCATAAAATTATCAAGATGATTTTCAAAAAGGTGAGAGTTTCTAGCTACAGTAGCAGTAAATTTAAAAAAAATGAAACGCTCCATTTTTTTAGCTTCTTTAGTTTCATTATACAAAAAAAGATTGCAAGGATGAAATCCTTTACACATGTAGTAACAAACATCATAAATATGATTATAATTACCAAAAGCTACATAACTTCCTCTAACCATATCTTCACTATATTTATAAGTTGCACCTTTTTTACCCCATGTAAAATTATGTGGATTGCACTTTTGCCACTTATCTTTTTTATCAAAGCATATTTCTATAATAGGACTTGAACCTTTACTGATAGGAAGAATTTTTATCATATGAATAGTAGCATTTTCTACTAATTCATAAGGAAATATTAAGTTTTTATTATTATAATATTGCCCTATAGCATTATCACTTTTTTCTCCCCACATATTAAAATTAGAATAAATCTTTAGAATAAGAGAAAATAAAATAAAGTGAAAAATTAAGGATTTATCAAAACACATAAAAAGACTTATTAAAAATAAAGGGATGTAAATAACACCCCTTTAGATACGATAAAAATATAATTTTTTATTCCCAGCTTAGAGTGTAAGTTATTTTAACATCACCTGTAGCATGATAATATGAATTATTAACTTTATATGTAACAGTTAAATCTTTAGTTTGTCCTCGTTTTAAAACAAAATATTTATCAAACTCTAACTTAACTGTATTTATTTGATTATAATTACCATCCTTAATATGCCAATTATCATTAATATCATCATATTCGAATTCAATAATATTCTTATCATGTTGACAAATATTAAAATCATTCACATACAAGCCACCTAATTCAGACGAATCTTTTTTAAGTAAAAAAGTTTTTAATTTTACCAATGCTTTTTTCTTATTAACTATTACTTCTAAATCTTTAGCATTTTCTGTTGGCATAACAAAAGCAGAAGCACCAGCATCTTTTTTCATAAATCTTATTTTTTCATTTTTCCATATAGGTGTTTCTTCAAAATTTTTTATATCATCTTTGAACCCTACCTTTATATTCCAATCAAAATAAGTAAAATCATAGCTTTTACCCCACATTTTACCAGTTAATGATATATTTTCAATTACTACTTTACTTATTCCAAATAACCCTTTTTTCGGTATTTCTCTAAAATATATAGTAACACCTTTTTTTACTTGTTCTTTATTTTTAACTTGCATTCGTGCTGTTCTTGAATCTCCTAGAACAATAACGTCTCCTTCCCATTTTTCTATTTCCCATCCAGTATTTGGCTTTGCAGTAAAAATAATATCACTACCAGTTTTTGTTTTAATAGTTACATCTTGTCCTTCTCTAATTGTTCTTGCCTCTCCACTACCAAAAACAGTTCCCTCTCCATTTCCTATGACTGCAAAAGTAAGATTACAAAGCTCTTCAATTTCCACTTTTGCAATAGAACTAAGAATATATGCTTCTTTTTCTCCTGTTGCATTATTATTTTTATTAATTACTTTGCAATAGTAGTATTTAATTCCTGCATTAGAAAGTTCTCTATTATAAACATTAGAAGTAGCTCCATCTATTTTTCTAGGATTTGCACCATCATAATTTTCAACTTCATACCATTCATAGCTTAAAACGCCACCATCTTTTAAAGGTGAAACTTCCACTTTTAATGAAATATTTACGCTATTTCCTTCCACAAATTCATGTTTTGAACTTTTAGGATGTGATTTGATGAATGGAATTTCTGCATCCACTTTAAGCTCAGTTTCTGCTTCAACAATCCTCACCTTTACAGGTTGTGAAATTGTTTTTGCTTCTTGGTTATTTGCTGTGTTTTTATTTTTAATAACACAATAACAATACACATCAGTCACTTCTTTTGGCATTTTATATGTTGCTTCATTTGCTCCTACAATCTCTTGTCCATCCCTAGTGGAATTAGAAGCATTTTTATACCATTGATAGCTAAGTTCTTCTCCCTCTGGCACTTCCTGCACTTTAACACTCAATATAGCATTTTCAGCTTCAGCAAGCTTTAAATACATAGAATTAGATTGCATTATAATTAAAGGCTTTGTAGCAGTGTATTTAGGATTATTAGTTAAAATCTTTTCTTTATTAACTTTTAAAACCTTGTTTTTATAAGGAGAAAAGCCTTGACCACTTACTTTCCTTGAAGCAACTTTTTTAAAATTATTATCTATAGAAGGTTTATAATTGCTATCTTCTATGTGTCTTTTACACCAACTATAAATCACACATTTTCCATCTTCTTGCACATATCCTATAGGATCTGTCAAATAAAATGCTTTTTCAGAATGAACATGTTCTCCTTCACTTGGTTCATCATAATCTTTCCAATTTGAAGGGATTTTGTTTCCAAATAGATTTTTGATATTAGCAGGATCACTATAGAAAAATAAAAATTTTGTATGTGTGTCCACACAAAACATAGAATTATCAAGCTTAGTATTAGCTGATGCTTCCCCTGTAAATTTAAAAAATAAGAATCTTTCTCTTCTTTGTTTTTCTACTGAATCCAAAGGATTAACATAGCCACCTCTTTCTCTCCATCTTTCTTCTTGACTTCTATATTTATAATACTTTAAGTTCCATGATTTATTAAGTTGACTACCACCTATTTCAGGTCCATCACATTGCAATGGCATACCTGTCCATATACCTGGTTTAAAAGCATAGGATGCAACATTAGTTGTTGTAATGCTTGTTATATTTAATATCCAATCCTCGAATCTACTAGCACTAAAGCCATTTGCATCTTCTTTGTAATATTCAAATGGATCAAGCTCTTCTTTAGTTATTTTCCACCTAATATCAAATTTTAAATTTCCATTTTCATCTTTTGGATTTTTAGGATCAGGTTTATTAGTATCTTCATTATCAGGGTCTTCAGAATCAGATGAATTATCTTCCCCTTCTTCTCTTGTTATTGCTATAATTTTTTCTTCAATTGGATACTTTCCAGTATCATCTTTAACCCTTAAAAGAACAGATACTGTTTCTCCCGCTACTAATGAAACGCTATCTCCTTCAATTTCTAAACTAACTTTTAGAGATTTTTGTTTTTTAGCATCTTCATACGCTTCTATTTGAATGCTATCTATGTCTATTTCTTTCACGCTATAAGGCACAAAAATAGAAAATCTTTTTGTTCTTGCAAAAATTTCTGCTTCAGTTTCTCCAGCTGATCTAGGCACAACATCTTTTGCGGTAACGTCTTTGTTTATTACCTTTATGCTAGTAACATACATATGAGCACTAGAACCTTTTCCACCAGATTTAGAATACCAAGAAGAACCTAGAGACGGAGAGCAAGAAACGACTATAAATAAAGATAAAATAACTAAATATTTAAAAAAGTTCTTCATTATTTCCTCCTAATATAGCCTACACTTCAAAAAGTAGACCAATAGAAAGTCCAAAATTAAGAGAATTCATATAAAATGAATTAATAGGTTTTGTTAAGTCAAGTTCTCTTCCTTCAGCTTGTGCCCCCTTCTTTGCTGCATCTTCTATCTTTTGGGGCAATACAACATATCTAGGTTTATATATTGTATATGACATAAAAGAGCCTAGAGTAAGTTGCACATAATCAGAAACAGGCTGATAATATTCAAGCCCAAAGTGAAAAACATAACCTACAGGATTCATCTTTTTCATCATATCGTCTGTTATAAGTAAAGAGCCAACTTCGCTATTAAAATCTATACCAACACCACTTCTTAACTTTTCTAGGTTCTCTTGAGAAAGATTCGTAAAAAGCTCATACGTAGGGTGAGGATCTAAAAGTATATTTAAACCTAAGCCTAAATCAATAGACATTCTATTATTAAATAAAAATGTTTTTAACTTTGTGCCCATGTTCATTGTAACTTTCATGTAAACGCGTGTATAAACATCTATATTTCCTACAGCTTCATTACTTTGTCCTGCAATTTGACCTGAAAAGCCTTGCCCCACACCAACATAACCTGATAAGCCTAGCCCTGAAAATATAGACTTACTAGAGTAACCAAAATACCTAATAGAATCAAATAAATAAGTAAGCTCTGCAGAAGCGGTTGTAATGTATCCTAACATTCCCCTCATTCCATTACCGCCTAAATATGCCATATCTTTTTTATTTATATGTGGTCTAGTAAGCGTTCCCGCAGGATATACTGTTATACCTAGAGTAAATCCTGTACCAAAAGAATGGACGTTTGTGGATAGAAAAAATATAAAAATAAATAAAATGCTCAATCTTTTAAACTTCATAATAAAACCACTCCCTGTAATAACAAATTAAAAAACAACTACAGCTATATAGACATGCACAACAAAAGCTGGTTGCAAAAAAAATTACTGCCATAAATAAATACTATGTATGCTTTTTAAACTATAAAGAGCACCATATAAAAAAAAGAATGCTCCAAAACACATTAACCAATAATCATATGAATAAAGCAACACGAAATAACCAATTAGTAAAGAGATCATAGCCCCTATTATATGTAATCTTTCAGGAACACTATTATAAATATATGATAGTATTACACTAATAATTAAAAAGAAAGAAGAAGAAAAAAATAAGATTAAATATGTTTTTATATATGTATTTCCTGCCATAAATAGATGATTAATTTCAGTTGAATCTAGTGGATAGGACATACTAAGCATTAAAGAAAGAAAAAAAAGGAAAAATAATATAAAAAATACTCGGCGACTTATTACTTTAATAGAAAAAAGGCTCATGCCAAGTAAAGAAAAAATACCCAAAAATCTAAATAAATATATAAGACGAGAAATGACAGAAAGCTCAGCTAATATTGTTGGGGAGAAAGCAAAAAAAGGAACTAAAAGACGTAATGCTTCCCAATTAATAGAAAATAAAAACACCTCTAAAAAAAACATTTCTGTAGATTGTATTTTTCTAAAAGCAAAAAAAATATATATTGAAGATGTAAAAGAAGAAAGAGAAAATATTAATATTATAGTAGAAACAGCAATTGGATGATAAGAAAAAAACGAAGATGCTCTAAAGGAAATAATATTCTCTGGTAATAACAAATAAGAATGAGCTACCCAAGAATAAACATAAGCAAAGATAGCAAAAAAAGATATAAAAAACGAAATAAAGAGAAAGAAAAGTCTCAAATTATTTCTTGCTGTTATTGTCATTAAAAATAAAACCTTTATATAGAAAGCAAAAGATTAATTACTCTCCATTTAAAAATACATACTCCTATTCATTATCTTTAACTTTTTTAGTTTTAGTTCTGTTTACAAGACCTGCATCAGAAGCTTCCCTAAAACGTTTAACCCATTTTTTAACAGTTTTTACTGTAGTTTTAAACTCTCTAGCTGCAGGTTTAATTCCATGCTCTAAAGCATATTCCACCATGGATTTTCTTATATTAAGTATGTTTTTCTTATCTTTATAAATTTCAAAATAATCCATATTTTTTTTAGCTACCCTAACTAATAACCTAGCCTTTTAACATTAACATTTTTTTATGTAACTATCAAGAGTGAATTTTAACTTAAATAAAACATTTTCACATTTATAATGACTATTGGCTTAAACATTTATAGTTTATAAAGATAATTTAACATTTTTTTACTATGATGTAACCGATAACATTGGAACTTACAACAGACAATATTTACCATATATATACAATTTAAGATTATTTATTTTCTAATAAAGATTTTGCTCTTTTTTGCAATGCTCCCATTTTTTTATCATTACTAATTTCTTCTACAATAGAAAATAATGATGAATATTTATTAGTAGCAAACATATCAAGACCTAGAGTTTTTGTAAGAACATCTTTATTAGTAATATATGCTTCAGCAATACTTAAAGTTGCTTCTGTCTTTATTTTTGCAATAATACGACCTAAATCATACCTTAAAGTTTTATATTTATCAGACGTTGTAGTTTCAATTGCTACTTTTTTTAACTCTTCTATAATTAATTCCAAATTATTTTTTAAAAGACTTTCTGCAATTTTCACTCTAATGTTTGTAGGAGTCTTCTCATCAGCAAAAGTCTTTAAAAGCCATTCATTTGCTTTTGCATTATTAAAACTACTGAGTTTTTCTATACAAACATTTTTAACTGTAATTTCAGGATCTTTTTTTGCACGATACAAAAGTAAATCACAAACTTCATCGCTAGAAATATTGATGGAATTTACCGCTTCAAGCCTCACCTTATAATATGAATCTTTACATGCTTCAATTAATATGTTTTTTGCTTCATCATTATCAAATTTTGAAATTGCTTTTATGCAAGAAATTCTTAAAATAGGCTCAGAAGAGGAATAAAGCTCAAGTAATTTATTAAAACTTTCATCATTTTTTATATTACTGAGTGCATTAATAGCAATAGATCTAACAACAACATTATCCACTTCATTTTCTATAATATCAATTAAAAAATCTAATACTTCATTAGTTGAAAGCTTTTCTAATGCATGCATGATAGCTTCTTTTATAATAATTTCTTTTTTCTCATCTTCAAATTCCACTTTTTCATAGTATGAAACCAAAGCCAACGCCTCTTCATCTCCGCCTATCTTGCCAAGTGCCACTATAGCACTCTCTATAAAATCAATTTCTTCATTTTCTATAATGGAACGTAAAATTGGAATTAAATTTTTAAGATCATTTTCTCCCACATAAAAAAGAACAGCATTTACTTCTTGCCTATTATGCACTTCCCTTTCTTCAAGAATATGAAACACTTCATCATTTAGATTTTGACATTTTATAGTTGCAAAAAAATCTAAAATAGCACTACGCAAAATAAAAGATTTGCTTTTAGAAAAAGTAGTAGTTAACTCTAAATTAAATCTATCATCATTTTTTTCTTTTAACTCTTTTATTAAGTTAATTATGTCACTTTCAAGACCATACATTATAATATCTTTTTTTTCATCAACTTCAGATAAATCTGCCTCTCCTTCTTCTATTTTTTCAATAGTCTTTTCCTCGTACTCTGTTTCATTTTTTTGTATGCTATTTTCTTGTGCAAATAAAGTAAAAAATAATATCAATAAATAAACAAAAAAAGCTATTTTTTTAAGCATAAAACTCACCACTACTAAAAGTGTCAAAACAATATATTATCCCTTGTATTCCACCTCTAATAAAACTAATCCAATATTTTAATAATTTTTCATAATTTTTGTTCTCTATAAGAGTAGATAATTCAGTTTTTAGTCTTTTTTCAATAGAAAAAGCTATTTTTAATGCCTCACGAATAGAAAGTCCCATAGGCTCTCTTATAAAATCTAAATATGGAGTGAAAAAGTGAGGATATATAATTTCGTTTTCAACAATAAAATCAAAAGAAGAAAGAAGTTTCATTAAAGAGCCTTCTTTAATATTTGGAAAAATAAAATAATTAGGTGGATATTTATCTTCTTCTTTTAAATTATCATTAAAGGATGATAAAAATTCATCTGTCTTTTCATCATTAGGTTTTAATCTTATAAATATTTTTTTAATTGCATTCCTAGAAGCCAAAATAGCATCTTCATATGTAGTGGCTAAAGAAATTACATTGCCACACTTTTCCACATTGTTTTTAGGAAAAAAAACTCTCTCCCCTATATTAACCCTTGGAAAGACTTCTTTTACATTAAAAGACTCTTTAGCCTCTTTTAAACCTATTACTTCTTTTACAACACCTGGTATAGAAATATAAGCACGCTCTGAGGAAAACATCTTTGTGTTTTCTTTTGTAGGTATTTCTGATGGCAGTTCAATTTTATCTTTTAATGCCAATTGCAAGGCCAAACTTGTAACATTTATATTAGAAGAATATGGCACAGTCCATCCAGACATATAGCCACCAGATAATCTTCCAGCAATTTCACCAATTACAGCCCTATTCTTTTTTGTTTCAAAAAAAATATCCCCTTTGCAAGCTCCATGAGTTAAATGTAATGCTTTAACTCCTTTGATAAAAACATCAATAACTTTGTCTTTTATATCTTTAGTATATGATGAAGGAATAGTATGCCCCATCTCTACAAAATATGGTGAAAAATAGATGTGACGATCAGCCAAAGCTGTAATATGCACTTCATTATTAAAAACTAATCCTTCTATAGAAAATTCAGGGCCTTCAATAAATTCTTCTACAATTACATTCCCTGACCTAGAAAACTTTTTAGCAACATCTATAGCTTTTTCTACATCATCTTTTTTCCATATTAATTGGCATCCACGAGCACCCATACTATCTGAAGGTTTTGCAACTAAAGGGAAAGAAAAAAACTCTAAGTCTTCTATGTTCAGTTCATTTGCTTGCGATACTTTTATAAAACGTGGGGATGGTAAATTGCATTTATAAAAACATTCTCTCATTCTTACTTTATCACTTGCATTACATGCAGCTTCAAAAGAATGACCCGCTAAATTTAATGCCTCCGTAATACTGGCAACAGAAGAAGAAAAATCTGTTCCTGCTGTAAATACTGCAGAAAGACCACCATTTATTGAAAGTTCTTTTGCAAAATTTATAAGGGCAGGAATATCTTTTAAATCTATGTTTTCAAAGCGATCTACTTCTTTAACACATAAAGCATTAGCATTAGCATCAACTGCTATAACTTCACAACCCAACTTTTTTGCTTCTATAATAGCAGGTCTTTGCATTAAAGATGCACCGAGTATAAGAACACGTCGTAGCCTCATGGGTTAATAATTAAATCCTCATCTTTAATATTTTTTCCCTTTTTTGCCTTACGTAAATTATTGTGAATCTTAATTTCTTGTTCTAAATTGCTAACTGTAGATTTAAACAAAAAAGGTCCACCAATAGCAAAAACGCTTCCCATTGGCATAATATGTAATGGAATACTTTCTTTATTTGAATATTTATAATTAGGATATGTATCAGCTACAGATGTCTTTCCGGGGGAAGAACCTTCTTTATTTAGCACTAAAAAAGTACCCTTTTCTTGAGATAACCTATCAGATTCTATATTATAGGAGCCAACCTCATAATTTCTTAAAGCTGTGCCATTAGTAGTTATACAAGAATATACCATATTCCCCCTTTTTATCATTTTTGGCACCTTATAATATAATCCAGTACTTCCTTTAAAGATTGCTTTTCCATCAGAGAAAGCTAAATTTTCATCTGCCCAATATCTAAATTTAATATATTTATTATCTTCAAAAAAATACGCATCAAAACTCTTCACCTCATCACTTGGATAAAGCAAAATGCCATCTTTACTACCCTGTTCCACCCAAAAACCAAAAAGTGGGTACTCCTCTGTACCCATACTAGATAAACTTCCTTCAACTAATTCAAATTCAATTTTTTTATAAAACGAAGTAAAAAGATATGAAGAATAAACAAAAACTGGTAAAGAAACAACTTTTTTGCTAGAAGGATACTTGATAGAAAGCACATACGTAGAATCTTCTAAAACTTTATCAAATGGATTAGAAAAAACAATACTTTCATCATATACTGTTTGATAATAAGGTTTTAATACAATTTTCATTCCCTTATCAGAATCTTTTTCATAAAATTCAACAAATCTACCACCATTTTCCCACACACCCATGATATTTCCCACATCTTCGGAAAAAAGAAAAAAATAAGAAAAAAGGAATAAAAAAATATAAAAACGCTTCACAAAATATCCCTATAATAGATCGTTATGTCCATTCAAAACTGAATCCACTAAACTTTTAAATTCCATATTGTTTGGTTCCACATTTGAAAAACCACTTATAGTATACACTCCATCTTTATTAATTATGGTCTCTTCTTCCATACTTAAAAGTTCTTGAGGCTCTGCCTCCCCTACTACTTCCAACTCTCCTAAAACAGGAGATGGCTGTAAAGCAAAAAGAGGCTTTTCAATCCACACGCTTTCTGTTGATAAAAGACTTACACACGAAGCATCATCTTCTTTTTTTTCATCAAGATAAGAAAAATCAAGTCCACCAATACTTATATCTTTAAACCTATCTTCTGCTTCTATTTTTTGAGAAGAATATAAATCTTCATCAACCTCAATATAATCATCTACTTCTACATTTCTTGGTTTAGGTGGCTCAGGTTTATCATCTTCTACTGTTATAAAGTCATCTAGATTCACTTCTTCAAGTTTTTCAGAATCTCCTTCTGTTAAAGGCTCTGCCTCACTTATCTCTTCAAGCTCTTCAATAGGTTCTAAAGATTCTATTTCTTCCAATTCTTCAACATCTTCACTATGTGTTTCAACAGTTGCACAAGACTCAAGTTTAGAAGATTCTAAAGGTTTAGCTCCTCCATCTTCGCTTATTTCTTCAAGCTCTTCAATAGGCTCTAAAGACTCTACTTCTTCTAATTCTTCAATATCTTCACCATGTGTTTCAACATTTCTTTGAGGCACTGTTTCAATAGACTCCAAAGGTTCTGCCTCACTTATCTCTTCAAGCTCTTCTACTTCATCTAATTGTTCAAATTTTTCTTCTTTTATGTAAGAATCAGAGTGACTTTTAACTAGAGGTGTTACCTTTTGGTTTGAATTACTAGATATAGCAAAAGCTCCATTCTTACCTTGCTCCAATATTTCTTTTAAAAGACTTAGAATCTCGTCATCTTTAGTTAAAGAGGCATTGCCTTTTTCCTTATTGTTTTTCGTTTTTAAAAGTTGAATGATATTAGTCCAGCTTTCCTCAAGTATTGCATTAATTTCATTTTCATATTTTTTGGCAGTCTTTTTCCCTAACGCTTTTCTTATTTGGAGGTTAGCATCATGGCGTCTATACTTAATTTTTTCTCTTATGTCTTTATCACCTAATGTATCAATATCTTTTAAAATATCTTCTATTATGCTTGCATGAAGTTTTTGAATCTTTTTCTTAGCAACAAGAAACTTATCCTGCTTAAAATTCAAGAATATAAAACTAACAAGGAAAGACGCAAGGGATATAGTAAAAATTAAAAAATACTTAGCATAAAAAGGCATAATAAACATATCTTTATCACAAAGACGCCCTACATAATATGGAAGATTTTTATTTGTAACTAACACCCAAAAAGGTATTTTAGACTCTTTTTCTCCTTTAACTTGAGATAATATTACATCACCACTAATCCATTCATTCAACACTTCATTTTTTAAAAGTTCCGAATCTTCATAAGGTAACCCTACTAAAATACCTATAAAAGAAAAATTACTATCTGTTAAAAGAGTTAAATCATCACTAACAGAAATACGTCTTTCATTTATTAACTTTCTAGCAAAAGATTTCGCTGAAACATAAAAAAATATATCTCCTCTTTGCACATTATAATCATCATAAAAAGGTTTTGCAAAAATAAAAAGATTATTTGCCATGTCCACAAGAGGCTTTTCATTAGAAGAAATATCTTTTAGTGCATCATAATGTATATCTTTTGGATTTTTTCCATATTTAGCATATGAAATTAGTGTATTTGATTTAGATATTATATCACTAGAAAAAGTGCTAAAATGAATGCGTTGTGTGTCTTTTTCAATTATACGGATTCCTTGCATGGAAGGAATGGAAAGCATAAGTGTAGTGGAATTTTTCTCCCTTAATGCTATATCCCCGTCGCTTTGGTTTTCTCTCATGCAACGCTTAATAACATCTTCATTAGAAAAAGATTTAAACTGTTCATTTAAATCTTTTTGCCAATTTGTAAAATCTTCTATAATGTCTTCCAATCCACCTCTTATAGAATTAACAACTGAAGCTTGGTAATAGTGAGAATCTATGATAGAAAAATATCTTGTTGAAAAGAAAAAGAAAAAGAGAAAAACAAAAATAAAAACTGCTAAGCTAATTAAAACTTTAAAAAATGCTTTCACTACTTATCACTTGAAAACCAATACATCTTAAAAATATGTTCTTTTCAAGCCTCCAAACTTATATATACAAAAAACGTTCCCTCACTCTTTTTCGACATATACAAGTGATTTCTAAATAGCCATAAGCAATTAAAACATATGTCTTTTATATGTTATCTTCTTCTGTGCTCTCTTCTTCATACTCTTCTGTTGCCTCTTCTTTTCCAATAACTTGAATCATTTGCACTCCGTCTATTGGCTCAATAGATGCATGAATCATTTTTTCTACTTCTTTTTTTGAAAGTCCTAATACTGCAACAATTTCATCTTGAAAAATATTATAAGCTGCCTCATACAATTTTCTTTCTTGTATAGGAAGTTCTTTAACCTTGCTTCTACGATATAAAGACTTTACAACAATTGCAGTGTTTTTAATCTCTCCGCTTTTAAAAAGTTGCATATTTCTTTGGTAGCGTGCTTTCCAGTCCATAATGATAGGCTCATTCACTTCAGAAAGATATTCAATAGCCTCTTTTGCTTCTTCTTTGCTTATTATGTGGCGCACTCCTAGTGCATCAGTTTTTTCAAATGGAACCAAAACCGTCATATCAGAGTCAGAAAGATATATTTCGTAATAATCTATTGTTTCATTAGCTATTGTCTTTTGAACAATCTCTTTAACAACACCTACACCTTGTCCAGAATAGACAACTATTTCATTAATAGAAAATTTGTTATTACTCATAGTAAAGGTAATTATATCATAAAAATAAAGGTTAGTCTATTTTTAGAGTCTTATCAAAATAAATAACGTTTTAGTTTAATTTTTAAGAATAGGTACAAAGTCTGTGTTTTCCAAACTATAAAGAGTTTATAACTTTATGTGCAAAAAGATTTATATCACAATAAAAAAAGTTTTCATCATAATGTGTAAATGCTAATACTTTTTGTCATTTTATCAATTATTTAACAAAAATAAAATTTGCAAAGACAAAAACTCTATGTTAGACTTAATTAATAAAAAAAATAAACCTTTTTTTAAGGAGTTTTTATGAACAAAAAACTTATTTGGATGATCCTAGGAGCTTTTATCTTAGGGCTTGGTGTTGGTATTATGCTTTGGAAGTTAGATACAGGCGTTGGCTATTATGTAACATACGTATCTCCTTTTGGAGATGTGCTTGTTGCAATGCTAAAAATGATAGTTATCCCTGTTATTCTTCTCTCTCTTATTTCAGGAGCTGCATCACTTCCAACAAAAGAGTTTGGAAAAATTGGTGTAAAAGTATTAGTTTGGTATTTTGTCACTTCTCTTTTTGCAGCAATAGTAGGTTCTGCCCTTGCTGTTTGGTTTAACCCAGGCTCTGGAGCTTCTAAAGATGCATGGGCTTTAATGCAACAAGGAGCACAAACTGTAGATGCTACTGGAGCTAATAGCTTAGTTCAAGTATTTTTAGGAATGTTCCAAAATCCATTCGCTTCTTTAGCAAGTGGAAACTTTTTAGCAATAATAGTATTTTCCATAGGTTTTGGCATTGCATTAAAGATAGTTTCAGAAACAGGAACTCAAAATATAAGGGAAGGAGCTTTTACTTTTTTAAGTATCATAGAAACATGTAAAGAAGCTGTTTTTAAGATTGTAGATTGGATTTTAGCCTACTCTCCAATAGGTGTTTTTTGTTTAACATCTGTAAATTTTGCTCAATATGGAACACACTTAGTAGGTCCTTATGTCTCCCTTACACTAGGAGTTGTAATTGGCATTTTGTCTATGGTTTTTGTTGTATACCCACTTATGATATTAGTCTCAGTAAGAAAAAACCCTATCTCTATATTAGTAAAGATGCAAGACCCTATGCTCACATCTTTTGTTACTAGAAGTTCTGCAGCAGCTTTGCCAGTTTCACTACGCGTTGCAAAAGAAGAGCTTCATATAGATGAAAAGCTTTCTTCTTTCTCTTTGCCATTAGGTTCTACAGTAAACATGGATGGAGTTTGTGTACATTTGCCAATGTTTGCAGTGCTAGCGGCAAACTTATTCGGTATGCCAATTAGTTTCACTGCTCTTTTCATACTTGTAGTTACAACAGTATTAGTTTCTGTAGGAGCAGGTGGAGTTCCAGGGGGCAGTTTAATGCTTCTTTTTATTATCTTACAGAATATGAACTTAGGTACAGATCAAATTGCAATAATTGTTGGTTTAGCACTAGGAATAAACCCAATTCTTGATATGTTTGAAACAATGAATAATGTTACAGGAGACTTAGTTTGCACCTATTGCGTTGCAAAAATGAGTGATATGGTAGAAGAATAAAAATATCTACTCAAAGTCTTTTTTTCCAACTAAGATAGAAGTTTAAGTTTTTTTTATAACTTTAAGACTTAAACTTCTATTTTACATAAACTATATGGAATACGAAGGTCAAATATGTAGGGCTCCCATGGAACGCTCTTCTTTTATGTTACCTGTTATGGTAGGTTGCTCCTATAATAAATGTAAATTTTGTAATCTTTTTCGTCATCTAAAATATAGAGAATTACCAATAAAACAAATAGAAAACGAGCTTATTAGAGTTAAAAAACTTGGAGGAGCCCTTAAAAAAGTTTTTTTAGGTGATGGCTCTGCTTTTGACTTACCAACAGAACACTTATTAAATGTATTAAAGCTAATCAGTTTTTATTTTCCACAAATAAACGAAATAAATATGGATGCAACAGTTTCAGGTATTTTAAAAAAAAGTGAAACCGAACTTGAAACTCTTTATAAAAACGGAGTAAGGCATCTTTATATTGGAATTGAAAGTGGGTTAGACGATGTTTTAAGATTTATGAAAAAAGATCATAGTATGGAAGAAGCTCAAAAAGCAGTAGAAAGAATAAAACAAGTTGGTTATTTTTTTAACGCACATATAATGACAGGAGTATGTGGAAAAAACAAAGGGAAAGAAAACGTAATAGCATTAAGTGAGTTTTTTAATAAATGGCAACCATCACGCATAATAAACTTTTCTATGTTTTTGCATTCTGAAGTGCCTCTTTACCAAGACATTATAAAAGGAAAATATGAACCAAAAGATGAGCTTTCAAATCTTAAAGAAGAAGCTTATTTAATTGAAAAATTAAAGCCTAAATCTAACATTCATTACGAAGGTTTTCATGACTTTATAAAAATAAGGGTACAAGGACATCTACCAAAAGATAAAGATAAAATGCTTTTGTTTTTAAACTCTAAAATTGCAATTTATGAAAAAAGGCAACCAATTTATGCCTTTGTAAATGGAGAGTGCACAGCCTCTACTTTAATAAATAATGATGGGAAGAAAGTGTGGGGCTCTTAAAAAAAGAAACATATATTTTTTGCTAAAAAGATTAAACCAAAAATCCATATTCATAAACCTTTCTTTCAATCTTTTTTGCCAATTCTTTCATTTTGTTTTTTAAGTCTGTGATAAGCTCGTTATAGTGTTCATCATGTGAAGAGGCGTTCATTTTTCCGTTTGTTTTACCTTGGAAGTATCTACGAATATCATAAAAAGAAGCATCTGCTATTGCTTGTTTTTGGCTGTGATAATATGCAAACACTTGTTTAGCAGAACCATAGACTGCTTGTGACTGAGGAGAAAGTGCCATCCTTTTTAAAAAACTGCTCATAAAATTAGACTTAAAAGTCTTTTTGCAACCAATCTCTTCTCTTTTAAATGGAATCCAATGATTAGCTCCATATTCAGCCTGTATCGTGTTTGATTCTGCAAAAAGAGAATAAATTAGGCAATCACTTTTGAACTCATTATCTTCCTCCCACTTATCATTTGGATATAAATATTGGTCTCTATCATTTATCCACGTGGCGGGAACCACTTTTCTCACAGCATGAAAAATGCAATTTTCGATCAAGTTTCTTGCAGTAATCATATTGGCATTAGAGTTATCCAAAACACTCATCGAAGGCTTAGAAGTTATAAAGACAACACGATTGTTTTGAACATCTGCACTTCCTCTCACCAGCCAACCAATAGGATTATCGCATGTCTTATATTTTCTTAGCCAATCTTTTATATTTTTATCAGGCGTGGCGACAATTTTTTTGTTTCCTATAAATCCATTTTTATCATCAAAAATGTCTATCTTTATTGATGAGAACTCCTCTTTTATAGCAGTATTCCAAATGAAAAAACCAATTGGAAACTTGCCCTTAACATTGTCAAAAGTCCATGCAGGCACTATAAAAAGGGATTCAAGCTTTGCAAGAAACGCCCCTCTAAACTCTTTATAATGCACACCTTGCAAAATTTTAATCTTTGAAAAGTTTGCAATTATGCAATTAGGAATTTCCTTATATATGCGAAAAAGGAAAAGAACATAGACTTCTTTTGCCCCTTGTCTCAATATGTCTTGATATCTTTCTTTGATTATGGAAATAGAGACACCACTTTTATGACGCGATTCATTTGCAGAAATCGTCTTAGAAGAAGTTGCCTCTGCATAAGGTGGATTGATGTAGATCACTAGACGACGTCTCTTCTCAT
>CAUUIE010000026.1:0-19677 GCA_963545065.1 uncultured Treponema sp. | reverse complement strand
TCAGGATATAGTGCATCATCATCAAGTAATTCACGGTCAAGGAATTTACTATACTCTTCATATATCTGTTTTATTCCTTTTGATTTCCCGTATTTTTGATAGTAGCGCAAATGCTTTGATACCGACGTTAAAGCTCTCTCTAGTGCCAATATACCATTATCTTGATAAATATTCTTTAAGAAATAGTCAGTTGCAACTTCACTCATTGTTCGCTTATAAACATTACCCTTTCTCATACATTCATAATCATTTATATAACCTGTTGCACTTCTTTTATTCATTCCATGTTTTGTTGATAACTCATTCACAGCGTCTTTTTTCGACACTCTTTTTTTATAAACATCTTTTGCCAATTTATACGAAGATGCAATCATTTCATTTGTTATGTCAGCCATAATTTTTCCTCTTTACTTTTTTTTCTTCCATAATATTTTCGCCAAACGAGTAGCCTAATCCAAATATCTTTTCATAAGATGATTCAAACACATTACTTACCACTTTCTCAACCTGTTTTTTTACCTTACTCGCCACAGTATTAGCTTGTTTTTCCGCACTCACCACTTTCTCGCTTTCTGCTTTCTGTTTTATTACACTTGCTACTTTCCCTATCTCTTCTTTCCTCTTGTTTCCTCATCTTCACTCTCGACTTTTTTACTCTCTTTCTTTGACTTACTCTTTTCATCTTCGCTCATTACCTTCACATTCGCATCTTTGAAGTTGAACTTCTTGTATTGCTCTTGTAGCTCGGCAATTTTGTCTTTGAGCGTTTGTGAAATGCTCTTTGTGTGCCTGATTACCTCAAGCAATTTCTCAGTTGTAACAGTGCAATCATCGGAAGCACAGAAGGCGTTTTCTATCGCTTCTTTCACGACGTTTTCAATATCTGCTCCGCTAAAGCCTTCCGTCTTTTCCAATAGTTTGATCACATTAATTTCATTAGAAAGCTTGCCACGCTTGCCCAAATGTATTTTGAAAATGCGTAGCCTTTCGTCAGCGTCAGGAAGATTGACAAGAAAGAGTTCATCAAATCGCCCCTTTCGCAAGAACTCAGGAGGAAGAGATGATATATTGTTGGCAGTTGCCACAACATAGACTGAGCTTTCCTTCTCCTGTAACCACGTCAAAAACTGACCAAAAAGCCGTGTTGTGATGTCGCTACCACCGCCTGAACCTCCAACGCCTGCAAAGGCTTTTTCTAGCTCATCAATCCACAGCACACAAGGGGCGACTGCCTCCGCCGTTTTGATTGCAAGACGCAAATTTTGTTCGCTTTCACCAACATACTTTCCCATAAGCTTACCAATATCGAGACGTAGGAGTGGAACGTTGAATATGTTCGCAGTTGCTTTTGCCGAAAGACTCTTGCCACATCCTTGCATGCCTACAATCAATATGCCTTAACGCTAATATTATCCAATATTTCGCTAGTTTCCTTTGGCAAAAAGATCGCACAACCAACAACTAAACAAAGACCAACAATTTTCTACGTTGATCTTTCATCATGCAATTCTTTTTCATTATTTTTCATAAAAAACCTCTTTTTAGGATAGAAAAATAATGAATACCTAATAATCTAGCCTAATATAACACCTGTTGTTATATTACCGAGATTATTCGTTTTTTCCACTCAGTCTTTCGCTAAGTCATAAAATACCCCCTTGAAATTAAAATTATAGCGTTTGCATTTGTAATAAACATACTCAAGCACTATGTCGCTAAACATAAGAAAAGGCAAGGTATAAGGCAAGAGAAAATCAACACCTTTTGATACAAATGAGAAAAATAGATATTGTAAGAAAGAAATCCAGATATTATATAATGCCTACAGACAACTAGCCATCACTACCGATGAAGTTTAATGTTAAATTATTTCTTGTATTCCAATTCTCTTAAAATATTCATATGTCCCGTCATAGAATGATGGCAGTCGTGTATAGTCTCCATCATCCCCTTCAGGAATTACAATGATAAGGTCTTGTCGCACTCTTGTAAGTAATACTCTATATGCTTTTTTTAAATATAATCTGGAGTCTGCACTTTTGACGTCTTGCCAAGAACTGCCTTTGAAATGTTTTAGCTGCCAATCTCCGTCTATATATCTTAAATCAGCATCCCAGATAAGGCATACCCAATCAAGCTCCAATCCTTGCACATCAAACTCAGTAGCCACATCTTCTAAGTAAAATGAAGAACGAACATCATTTTTTGGGTTCAAATTTTAGTTTTCATAAACTTTGATGTTTGTTCAACAGTCCATGCCCTTTGAGCTTCATCATAAATAACAACTTTCTCAATCAGAGGTTTTGTAGATTCAATTGCATCATCTCTGAAATGATGAATGTTTTGAATGAAAGCTTTCGCTTCTGAAAGAGTTTTAGTTTTCTTTACTTTTTTCCTTGTATTTTTGACACAACCACCTTATCTCGTGCTAGAGCTTATCTTAATACATCAACTAATGGTCCATTTCCTGAAAGAAAAACTGCATGTTCTGACCTATCATCATTATGCCAACTATTTGCTAAATTTAATCCAGCAAGAGTTTTCCCAGCTCCAGGAACTCCCATCACAAAGCAAATAGCTTTGGAATTAGAAGATTTCGCATTTTGAATTATTTGATGTATTGCATTTGCAGTTTTTGAAAGATTCATCGCTCCCGAATCCGATCTGGATATTTCTTCAATTTTATGACCTTGATAAAGAGCTTGTGCAGCTTCGATTATTGTAGGTATGGGTTTATACTTAGAGTTAATCCAATCTTCCAATGGTATTTCCATTTCTGAGTTGTTTATCTAACGGAAACTCGTTGTTTTTAACCATTTCACCTAAAATTTCTTCTTTAGATTGATCAATAAAGCTATCAATTGAATTATGGTAATAACATCTACTCATAACATCTTATAGATTGCTGATAATATTTTACTTAATATCCGCTTAATATGCATTGCTAAATTAGCATAAAATCAACTGGTCTGTTTAAAGGCTATCTTAAGCAGTTAATATAGTCTGTGATACCATTGATATATCCTGCTATAATATAATTGTCTCTTTTTAAGTCACCAATTAAGAACTTTTATTTTTTTTGCCACAATTGGTTTTCGTGAATTTCTCCATAAATTGTATGCGACTTTGACTTACCAATTGCATTAAGACTTTCAATACTGGCAATGATTTTTCCGATTCTTCCATGGTATTGATTTATATTTGTGTCTTTGCAATATTCTTGTAAATATACAAGATGATATTTTCGATTCTTTAATAACTCATTGATTATTACATGCGAATCGAAATAATCACCAATATTAAATGTTCCCACAATTTCTTCAATACATTCTTTTAAAGTCATCTTGCTATCCCCTCCAAATTGAAATGATTCCTATAAATCCTTACAATTATCTTATTTCAATCCTATTATCAATATAATCTTACACAAAAGCTAAAATGTTTATTAAACAACAAGTTTCTAGAGCTTATAGCATAGTTTTTTTCTTTTCTACCCAATACATAGGTTCTTGAATAGCACCGTTTTAAGAGTATCATAAAAGACTTAAGATTTACAACTATCAAATTTTGCTTTTCTCTTCTTTTGGCAAAGCTTACATCCAATTTTTAGATTCCACTAACATAACATTTGCCACGTGCTCATCTTCATTTTGATTCGTGAATAAACTTCTTGTGATGGTTACAGTCTAAAATAAGACACTGAGTGTATAATAAAGTTTGATTCTTTGTAAGGGGATTGATTTTAAATGTTTGGATTTTTATCCGTAATTTTGAAAGGAAAGACTTTTGCTCGTGACAAACCGAAACCTAATTTTTTTCATCATGAGCAAAAGACATAGCAAACAATAGCTGTTACTCTCCTAGTTCTTTGAGTCTTTCGATGGCATATTCATTTCCTTGCTCAGCCACTAAGCGATACCACTTAATAGCCTCATTTTTGTCTTCTTTTACTCCTCCTATTCCATATTCACAATAATAACCAATCGTTTTTAGTGCACCTAAATGTCCGGCATCTGTAGCTAAACGATAGAATCGAAGAGTTTCAGTAAAATTGAATTCTTTTTGTAATTTTTCAGCAAGATCATAATACTATTTGCTTCTTGCACACTCATCCGTTGTCCTGTATTTTTCCTTTTTTCTCTTTTTTGCAATCAATATCTCGGTATATGCAAAAGATGTCAGTACAAAAAGAAAAGTTAAGCAAAATACCAATTTGTTAATATTTTTCATTTTCAAAAACTCCAAATAATTTTGATAAAACTGTGTAACCACAGCCACTCATTCATCATTCTATACTTTTTTTTCAATCATAGCCTCACATTTAGGTAATACCTAGATGTGAGAGAAAATTACAAAAACTCACGACGCATAAGTTATCAATCGTAAGTATAGCACTGCTGATATTAGCTTCAAGGAACTATTAAACTAAATTCATTCCTATATTCCTTAAATATTTCTAATAAAGGTAAATAATAATAATCTTCATTTTTCTAGAAGCAGAAAAATGATATATATCAAGTAAAGGAATGCTTTTTTGTCATTATCTTTAATTTATAAAACTAACCTTATCACAATGATTCACAGACTCGATTTTTCCTAACACATTCAATTTTTCCAGATTCATTGTAATAATAATATCCGCTTCTAAAAGTTCAATCTCTTTGTTAAAATAATTAATCTCAAGATCAAAAAAAGCACCTGTAAAACTATCAATCAAATTCCACAACACTCCACATTGACCCGTTTCATTACTAAATAGAAAGAAACATAATTGTTAGAAGACTTAACTACTAGACCTCGATTTTGTTTGTTTATGAGATTCTGTCTATTGAATTGAAAATTATCTAAATTGAGCTGGATACAATACTGAGTAAGTAAGCATGAGATTACACTACATATACTCCTCCTTGTATATGTTTTCAACACACCACTGCTCCTAACAGCATTATGAATACCAACTTCCTACGCTATATAAAATCAGTGAGATAAGGTCAAGTGAAGATTTCAGAATATTTCAGCAACTTATAGACTAGCCAAAACGTCTTCTAACTCATCTTCATTTATAGTATATACTTTATGAAAAAAAACTCTGTATCTATCAAATCCTTCAATTAAAAAGTTTGTACCAGCTAAATGAGACAAAGTTGTTGATATTTGGTTTATTGATGTATTGTTTCTTTGCTTTTCAAATGTTGCGTTTTTGTTCTTATTGTAAACCAAAATATAACAACAAACATTTCTCAATTCTTTTAGTTTAGCATCAAGAATATCTGTTAAAATCAATAAGCTTTCACTTATTTTAACACGTATTTCTGCCTTTTCTTTTGTAGAAGTAATACAACCATTCTTGAATTCAATAAAAATGAGTTTTTCATTCTTATTATAAAGAGCATCATTTGATCTAAAGCTTACTATAGTTGATAATGATTGACAATCTTTAATTTTTTTTACATATTTTTCTTTAATCTTATCAAAATTATACACTAGAACATCTAAATTAGTCAAATAAGCATCATGAAGTCCATCGTATGATGCTTGTTTTAATGAGGTCAATTCATCACTAAAACGTTCAAGTTTTTTAAGTTCTAGCATCTTCAATTTTCAAAATCAGAATTCAAATTTTCTAATTCTTGCAATGATCTATATAAAAGTTTATAAATAGGCTCTAAATCATCCGACACATCTTGAATAGTTACATCTCCATTACTTTCTTCTTCTGTTAGATAAAACTTAAATCCTTCAATATTTTCTTGTTTTATATACACTTCTATAGCACGAATAAAATAAGGACTGTGAGAATTAATCAAAACATGTAGATGATACTCTTTTTGCAACAATACTATTATTTTTGCTAATAATAGTTGCCAGTCAGGATGTAAATGAATTTCCGGTTCATCAAGAATTATAGTCCCTTTTTCTTCCAAATAACCATTTTGTAACAGGGTTTTTATTATTGTAAACGTTTTAAGACCTGTCGATAAATTCGTTATGCTCAATTCTTTTTTATCATTTTTAGTTTTAAAAGAAATTTTTCCAGTACTCTCTCTTTCCAATTCTCCAATACAGACTTTATCTAATTGTGCATAAATATTTTTTAAGTTTCCTTCAAGCAATAAATCATTTATTGCCTTTTTTTGTAGGCTATCAGTATCTTCTTCAAACCTATTATACATCAATTTTCTCGCAAGGTTTTCTTTATGAGTAATAGGGTTTGTATATCTTAAAGTTAAAACACTATCTAAAATAAATGGATCATCAAGATAAATAGCCTCATGTGTTAAATCCGCAGGGTTTTCTAATTCAACAATATTATTACCCTCTATACTTACTCTTATAAGTTTATCTTTAATTTGCAATTCTATAATAGCTTTTTTTGTGCTATTAAAATTTTGAATTTGACCTTGAAACTCCGATTTAAACATGTTCTGCAATATATTTTTATTTATATCCGTTTGAGAAAGTTTCAAAATTGAAAAAATACGTTCTATTTCAAGACTATTAGATTTAAAAAAATTATCACCTAATTTTGCTTCAATAATATCTGCTACTACCTGCCTATCAGTTATTGTTTGTCGTTTTTCAAGTAATTCATCTATGGTGCTTTTAATTATTGTTTGACCTTTTAATGTATACTCAAAAAAGAAATTGCTTAGTAATACTCTAAATATTTTATTTATATTATCCTCAAGGATATTACGAGATTTCCTTTCAACATCATAAAAGCTATTAAAAAGAGAAAACAAAGCCTTACCAACAGTACTCTTTCCTGTATTATTTAGTCCAGCTATAAGAGAAATGGAATTTACTTCTATTGAAGCTTGCTTTATCTTTCCTACATTGTAACAACTTAATTTCATACAATACACCTGCTTCCATATCGGCGATTATTTGATATAAGTTGAGTATAAATTGTACCACATCTTCTCCAGCAGTAAGTGAGATCTGTCTTTTACTGTCTTTGAAAACTTGTTCTATTTTTTTTATCAATATTCCTCTGCGTTTTATTGTATTGAATTTTTTATATCTCAAAAATATTTATTTTATTTTTTCTTAATAAATATACAAAAGCTCCTCCAGAAACTATACTGTCAAAAGCATTTCCAATGCCGAACAACAATGCAACACCAATCAATGTTGGTTCCCACTTTCCTGCAAGATATAAAATAAATGCTGTGCCATAGTAGATCGAATTTGTAACCAGAGATTCAAAAAGCATATAATTTGTCTTACCAAGTCCATAGAATTCACAATCAAATACATTCTAAAATTGCATATAAAACATAAAATCCAAGCAAGACAAGCACAAGGTTATAAAGTTTCTCCACATCAGAAAATTGCAAAACATTTAGCATGAAGGTTTTCCAAAAAGGAATTGTTATAAACCAGATAATACAAAAGTTTTTTCTTCATAGGAAAAGAAAAGAAACACCATTGTATTTAAGAATAATTAAAAATAAAAAACAGAGAAGTTTATATATGCAAAGAGATTGTTCTACAGCAAATCTTGCTTCTTTTTAGCCTGACGCACTTTTCACTTGAGGCTTAAAGTGATTTTCAAGTGGCAACAATTTAAGCCTGCTGTAAAGCCTTTCCATCATTGCCACGTTTGTGCTAAAGGCATTAGCATACTACTTACCGTTATCTACTTTTTCAAAAATGAGAAAAACTACTTAATGAAAATAAGCAGATAACGCATAAATTCCTTAAGCCCAACTCACCTAAAACAAAACATGTGTACTTGAAGGAGCGATTATGCTGTTAGGCTATTCCGCATCTGTTCCTTTCACCTGAAAGTAATATTTTGCCATCTCCTTATCGCTCACTAAAATATGATTAAACAACCAATCACGCAAAAAGCGGACAAATGTATTCGGTACAAATTGCTTTCCATTCTTATATGCACTCACGGCTGTCAGTACTTCTTTAACAAAAGCTTCGTGTTTTTTCTTATGCTCTTTGAGCTGCGGATAATTGACACTTTCCATGATCGCTTCTTCATCTCTAAAATGAATCATAACATACTCAACCATTTCTTTCATCACCTGTGTAAACGTTTCTTCCAAAACATTTTTTTCGTCAAGACATGCGTTATACAAGCTATTTAGCAAATACACTAAGTGCTTGTGCTGTTTATCAACCTGTGTAATTCCGACATTATAGCTCTTATCCCATTCAACAAAATTTGCCATCTTCTACTCCTCCTTTACGGTCGCTTAAAGCAAGTACCGTTTCATAGTAGCATTCAAAATTTAAAGTTTTTTAGAAGTTTCTTAAGATTATTTTCGGTGTTTAGATGCGATACTAAAATCGTCCATCACCCGTGATGAGTATATGCAATAAGCCTCTTTTTTGCAATTCGAAGATGCAAACATCTTTAACAATTTAATTAAAATACTCATCTCCATTTTGGAATTCAAGCAAGTCCGATAATCTTTAAATTCTACAGCCAGTTATTCTTGCTAAGCTTTGCATTGATTACCTGTGTCATTTGCTTAATTAGAAGAAAAGAGGCACATCCACCTTGCTTATAGGTTCAGAAGGGTTTTCATAGAATTGATGAACAGCCTTATAAAAGAATTCACTTCCCTTATCTTGAGCTTATAGAAAACAACTTCCTTAAACTTGAAGTAGCCATGCAAAACCTTTCTAACCGCTCCGACCGATCATACAGGAATTTAGATACATTATCAAGCATAGCTTCAATTTTTTCTCACTAGATCAAAGATATTTATTGCCAACAAAAAGCTCTTAAGCAAAAGAGATGTTTTATACGAATGTTGAAGAGCGACTACACCACTCTTTCGATATTATTCATAATACGAATCAACTCATAGTAGTTATATTTTTTTTAATTCTTCACTTGAGAAAAAACTGATTTGTGTGTAATACAATCTTATTCGATGACTACAGAATCATACTACCAAAAACAAAGCAACACCAAACAATAATGCAATTTTCATCAATGTAGTAAATGCTTAAAAAACAAAGAAAATATTACATATTTTTCACACTTTTGAAAAAACTTAACACAATTAATATAATAATTACACCCAGTGGAAATGCCGCCAAAATAGAAAGACTTTGTAACTGGTTTAAATTACACTTAATCAATAAAAGAGAAAGAGGCAAAATAACAAAAACAATAGACCAAAATGCTCTTAAAGATTTTCTTGGCATTTCATTATTTACCACCCTTTTTTGGCAATATATAGAAATAATAAGTGTAATAGCGTCAAAAGTGCTAGAGTAAAAAGCTATCATAGTAAAAGATAAAATAGCTAAAATTATTTTACTATATGGAATGTTTTTTAATATTTCTATAATAACAATAGATGGTTCTATTCCATTTTTTAATGAGGAAGCTGCAGAATATACTCCACGAACTTCTAGATTAAGACCAAAATATCCTAAAATTATAAAAGATAGATACGTTCCTAATATTCCACAAAGTAAACCACCTAAAACAGTGTTTTTCACTGTACGCCCTTCTGAAATAGTGCCAATAAAAAACGGAGTGGCTACAAACCAAGCAATCCAGTATGCCCAATAAAATATAGTCCAACTTTGAGGAAAGCCCACACCCCCATCCCCTGAAATGCGCAATGGATCCATCCATGTAGACATTGGTATAAAATTATGCAACATGCACCCTATGCCTGTTATTGCTTCCTCTATTATAAACACTTTATCTGATGCAATAAACACTAAAAATAAAAGAAGAATAAAAGAAAAAACCGCAATATTTGCCAAATGAGAAATGCCTTTAAAACCGAAAAGAACAGCTAAAGTGTATATTAAAGCAATTATCAATAAAATAATAATTGTTAAATATATTGATGGCGTTATTCCAAAAAGATATGAAACTGAAAGGGATAACAAAGGGGTGGCAAGTGAAAAAGTAGTAGCTGTTCCTGCAAGAAGACCTATAATAGAAAACACATCAATTGAATGCCCAATAATCCCGTCTGTGTGTTTTCCTAATATAGGTCTGCAACTTTCTGAAAGTCGTCTAGTTTTCACTTTTTTCACATGTAACATGTAACCAAATGCAATAGCAGGCACCATATAAAAAGCCCATGGGGTTATTCCCCAATGAAATAAAGGATAAGATGCAGCCCAATCTTGTTTTTGAGAAAAGCTCATATTTGTAATAGCAAAAGGGGTTGAATTATAATAATATGCCCATTCAATCAATGACCAATAAAGAATATCTGCTGCCATTGTAGAAGTGAAAATCATAGCTCCCCAAGAAAAGTTAGAGTAACGTGGTTTTTCAATGTTTCCAAGTTTTATCTTTCCATATTTAGAAAAAGCAAGATATAAAGATAAAAACACCATAGAAAGACCTAATAGCATATAAAAAAAACCCAATTTGTTTACCATTATGTTCCAAAGATACTCTATTACTGTTTTAGATTTTTCAGGAAATAAAACAATAAAAGTGGAAAGGAGCACTATAGAAACAACTGGAATAACTATCATATAGAAATCTATTGTTTTTTCTTTTACATTTTTCATAAAGAACACCTTTCTTTAAGTTCAATAGCTTTTTTATAATAGTCTTTTGCATAGCGATACATTTTAAGACCATAATCGCCAAACTTCACCCCTAAAGCTTGCTTATAACATGTCCAAAGTGTCCATAAAAATCCTGCTAGCGATATATAACAAAAGATTCTTAATAACTCTTCATTTTTTGCATCTCTTTCAAAATAAATATTGATTAGTTCCATTATTTGGTCATCATTGTAGTATGAATATATTGCAAACATTGCAATATCAATTAATGGGTCTGCCATGCCAGCATATTCCCAATCAATTAATAAAATAGAACCATTTTCTTTTATAAGAAAATTATCACATACTAAATCTATATGTGTAAGGCACGAAGGTAAGTCCATGCCATCTAAAATATCTAAAAGATTTATCATATTTTTCTTTACAGCCTCATAATCATTAAATAAAATGCCATACAAACTTTTTGCAAGATCTTCATAATACAAAATGCGTTCTCTAAAATTAAACTTATGAGGCACTTTAATACCTGAACCATGAAGTAAACGAGCAACATTCATACATTTTTTTACATCTTCAGTATTAAAAGCATCTGCATTTCTGGAATCTACTTCATATTGAGTAATTTTTATACCAGTTTCAGGATTAAAATATATTAATTTATCGCAAATACGCAAATCTGCAATTGCATTATAAACTGCCATTTCTTCATGTCTATTAATCATCTTCTTTGTTCCCTCTCCTGGTATTCTAAAAATATATTTAGCCCCCCCTACATCAAAGAAAAATGATTTATTTGTCATGCCAAAACGCGAAGGCTTTAAGTTCATAATTGAACTTTCATTGCAATTTAAAACTGAAGCAATCAAAGCCATATATTTATTTTTTGTAGAAAGAAGATAAGAAGAATCAAAAAGTCTTAATTCATCTAAAGATTCAAATTCATAAATTTGATTAGAAGGTTGCTTATTTGCAAACATTGTTAATTGATGCAAATTTCTTGCTAGCACATCCTCCCAATACCATTCATCTGTTCCCTCTTGTGCATATGTTTTTTCAAGAAGGGGTTTTATATATGAAGAAAAAGTTTTTGAGAAGAAAACAGGTCCATACATAATCCAACCACCTAACATGCTTCCAACTTTAACACCTGTAATTTTATCATGAAGACCAAGCTTTAAAACCCATTCTTTTGTTTTTTCATTAACTTTTATAGAAGAATACCAAGAATCATATTCATAAGGATGATACATATTCTCTCTCATCCAATTATCACTAGAAAGAATATAAGTATTTTTTAGTAAATGGCGAGCATGATATAAAGTGGAAAGATTATTTTTTTCTTCATAGTCAGGATTAAAAAGAAGTTTCACTCCATATTTGTCTATTAGATATTCAAATGTATCTTTTAGGTAACCAACAACAACAGTAATGTCTTTAATTCCCACTTCATGAAGTTGTTTTATTTGCCTTTCAATCATTCTCTCGCCAAACACTTCCAACAATCCCTTAGGTGTTGCATATGTTAAAGGCACAAAACGCGAGCCAAAACCTGCTGCCATTATAATAGCGTTATCCACTTTGCAAGCTTCATATTCTGCCAATGCTTTTTCTGTTAAAGAGCGTTTAAAAAGTGGAAATGCCTTATCTCCTTTTATAAACCCCTCTAATTCCATAGAAAACAATATTTTATTTACATAGGCTAAAGAAATCTTTAGTCTTTTTGCAACGTCTCGTTGTGTAATCCTTTCATTTGCTTTTAATAAACTGATTACGTGAAAATATCTACGTTTCATAATAAGACTTAAGAGTATAAAAAAAATTACGTTCACTAGTCAATAGCTATATGTATGATAGTGAACTAAAAGCTAAATGTCTCTTATATTACGCCCGCTTTTTCAAAATGTTTTTTTAAAATTTTAAAGGAAATTAAGGCACCTAATAAACTAGTTATAATAGTTAATATAACAACAGCTCCATATACTTGCCATGAAAAAAATTGTAAATATTGTTTTAAAGCTTCATCTGTTAAATGTAGCATTTCTTTCCTTTGCACTAAATATTCGCCATGTGAAATATATATTGGCAATGTAAACAATGCAGATTCTAATGTAGAGCCCACAACATAAGGTAAGATAATTGCTTTTTTGTTTTTATACTGCATTTTTATTGCTATTAATTCAGCAAATGCCCAACCAATAATTGAAAGAAAAACTCCTATTATATTTGCTGCCATAAAGCCTGGCAAAACAATGATTGTTCCCATAATAAAAAACACATAAGGTTTTTTCACTTTTAAAATAAGTAAAATAAATACTATTGAAATAAAAAACAATGTAATTGGGATATTCGCTATAGTACCAAAAACTGTCAAACTAGCTATCCCTCCTACAACAAAAAAAATTAGCAATGCAATGGCTCCAAAGATTCCTATAAAAATAAAATCACGAATATTTAATTTATTTTCCATAACCATTTTACTCCTTAAGTATTATCTATTAAAAAAATTGCAAATAAATTAATACATTAATAACAACTGTAGTGAAAAAAATATAAATAATATCTTTTTTTTTAAATTTGCAAGGATATATATTTGTTCTATATCTATAATTTTCAATGCCTCTAAGTAACACAGATTTAGATAATTCTTCTGCTATGTTTAAACTTCTAAACAAAATAGGAACAATTAAAAACTCTAATATTTTTATAGGATGGAAAAAAAAATGAAACGGAGAAATGGAAACGCCTCTTATTTTTAAGCTATCTTTTAAAGATATATAATCTTCTTTTAATGTTGGCATATACCTAAACATAACAATAAGAGGAATTGCTAATATGTTAGGAAATTTAAGAGTTTGCATTGCAGATATTACATATGGCATTGAAGTTGTTTGATTTAAGAATGTCATCATCATCATTGCAATAATAAATTTTTGAAATATAAAATTAACTGAAACAATTATAAGAAGAAAACTTGAATTTGGAATATTATGAATATAAAACATTAATATTATAGTAATTATATAAATGCAAATATATAAAAGACACTTCTTATATGCTCTTGCACTTAATAAATATAAATTAGAAATAAAAAACAAAACATGCGAAGGCAATGGTTTATTTATAATAAATCCAAATAATATAAAATTAAATGTAATACCTAAAATTGTTCTTGGATCTAAATCTTCTTTAAGAATCATTTTGCCTTTATTCCTTTAATTCAAGGAGTTTTAGAAGTCTTCCTTTAGTTTCATCATTCAATGAAAAATCTTGTTCAAAAGCTCCATTTTTTAATTGAATTATTCTTGTACAAACTGATAATAAAAATTCACTGTCATGCGATATAACAAATATAACTTTAGAACTAGATAGATGAATCAAATTTTTTGAGATTAAACTCATAGAAAATTTATCTAAGCCACTTGTAGGTTCATCAAAAAAAATCACTTTGCTATTGCTAGTAAAAGAGGTAGCAATAGTTAACCTTTGTTTCTCGCCTCTTGAAAGAGTCATAGGATGCTTTTCTTTAAAATCAATTATTCCAAACTTTGAAAGAATTTCATCTATTTCAGTATCAGAAATATTATTGTGAATTTTACATATCTTTAATTCATTTTTTACAGTATCGCTAAAAAGTTGCAAATCAGAATCCTGCATAACAAAATAAACTTTTCCTAATCTTTTTTTATAGTTAAGCTTTTTCCCATCTAACAATATACTTCCACTAGTTTCCTTTAATAATCCTGCACATAATTTTGCAAATGTTGTTTTCCCTTCACCATTTTTTCCTATAATACCAATAATTTCTTTTTCATAAGCACAAAATGATATGTTTTTAAATAAATAAGTATTATCCTTAAAAGAATATGATAGATTTTTTGTTTCAAATAACATTTTATTTAAATTAGGTTTTATACAATTTTCTACTTTTATGTTATCAAAAAAAAGACTTCTTAAATATTTTTCATCTACATTAATTAATTCATTTCTTAAATACTCTTTTTCAATTTTCCCATTATTAAGTAATATCATGCGGTCTAAAATTTCACAAAGATAAAACAACCTATGCTCTAAAACAATAACTGTTTTTCCTTTTTGCTTTAAAAGTTTCAATATTTTTTTTAAATCTAAAATAGAAGCTATATCTAAATTAGCAGTAGGTTCATCAAATAAATAAACGTCAGGTGACATTGCATTGCAAGAAGCAATAGCTAATTTTTGTCTTTCTCCACTAGAAAGATTAAAAATATTTCTTTCTTTTAAGTGCTTTATTCCCAACACCTCTAAACTTTTTTCAGTATGCACTAATATATCATCTCTTTTTAGCCCCATATTGCTACAGCCAAATGCAACTTCATTAAAAACATCCATCATAAAAAATTGATTTTTAGGCTCTTGAAATACAGTACCTACAAGACCTCCCATTTTAAAAAGAGATATCTCATTGATATTTTTTCCATTAATATACGCACTCCCTTTTAACTCACCTCTATAATAGTGAGGAATAAGTCCATTAATCACATAACCTAGAGTAGTTTTTCCACTTCCACTTTTACCTGTAATAACAACAAACTCTCCAGTTTTTATTTTAAGACTTATATTTGTAAGTATTCTATCTTTATAAGGTGTTTCATAAGAAATATTTTTTAATAAAATCATAGCTTAAATAATTAAAATAGATAAAAATCGAATTAATATTCAATATTAAATTAACATTCAATATTTGTCAATATATATTGTAAACGTAAGTTTTAATTTATCAGATTACACAAATAAATTTATTTAATAATTAGGCAAGTTTTAAAAGAGGAAGATTACTTTAATAAGGCATTAAAATACAATAAATCTTTTTTATAAGTGAGCTTTATATTTTCATATTCTCCTTCAACCATCTTAATATCAATATTAGGAAAATATTTTTTTAAAACCCCTACATCATCAAAAAAGCTTTTATCTTTATTTTCCATTGCAAGATTATAAGCTTCACATATTATATCACTATAAAAACATTGTGGAGTTTGTGCATGATATAGCATATTTCTATCGGGAATGTTTTTTATAATACCATCTTTAACTTCATAAATAGTATCAACTGTAGGCACTACTACTACACATGCTTTAACTTTATCTAAAGTTTCAAAGCATTTTTTTATTATCTTTTCACTAATTAAAGGGCGAACTCCGTCATGAATGAATATTTTAACACAACTTGTTTTATATTTTTCTAAAGCATTGTAAACAGAGTTAAATCTTTCTGTTCCACCTTCAATAATATGTTTTACTTTTGTATATTTACCACTTTCAATAATATTTTTAACATCTTGAAATGTAGCTTTTGAAGAAACAATAGAAATTTCATCTATATAAGGTGAAAGTTGAAACTTTTCTATTGTATAAGAAAGGAGCGGGCGACCTTTAATCTTTACAAATTGCTTCACCTTTTCTTTAGAAAAACGCTTGCCACTTCCACCTGCCAAAATAATTGCTACAGTTTTCACTTAAATATCTTTATCTAACTTTAAAAATTATTGCAAACAAAATTGTTGTAGTAATAATTTGAATAATAATAAAACGTAAAAGTATTTGTGTAGGCGACCAATTATGAGCTTTTTTCATATGATCGTGCAAAGGGAGCCTTATATTTTTAAATGTTAAAATATGGAAAACACGAAAGAATGCTATTTTAAATATTCCTGTTCCACCATTAATTAAAATCATGCTACTAGTCATTAAAAGTAAAAAAGGATTTCTGGAAACAAGAATTAAAACGCCAAGAAAAAAGCCTAATGCACGCGATCCTGCATCTCCCATAAGGACATTACTAGGATAAGCATTATGCCAAAGATAACCCATAAGACACCCTGATAGTAAAAAAGCTAGCACTGCCCATGAAGCCCCATCTTGTAAATATGGAACAATTAAATAATTTGCCATTTTAATATTGCCTAAAATAAAATAAAAAATAGCTCCTAAAGAAAGCAAAGCTATAAGCATTAATGTGCTAGAAAGACCATCTACTCCATCTGTACAGTTTGTGCTATTTATTGCAAACCACAAAATTAAAATTGAAACTATAAAAAAAATAATAGGGTGCACTTCTATAACTTTATTTGTTAGTGGTAACCAATACGATGTTTTTTGTTCAAAATATATAAAAAAAAGAACACAAGTTGTAGCAATTGATAAAATTAAATCTAACAAACCTTTTACATATTCACCCCAAGCAAGTTTAGACCTATCATCTAAATGTCCTGTAAGCATAACAAGCCATGTAAGAATCATTATAAGAGATTGTGTAAATGTTGGATCAACTAGCAAAAAGAAAATAATACAAAAAAGTGAAATAAAAACAATCCCCGAAGAAGTAGGCTTTCCTACAGCTTGTTCTGAACTTATTGCAAAATCTCTTCCTCTATCTTTTGGAAGATATTTAAAACACTTTGGTAATGAAAAAAGTGTTACAAAAAAGCCTAAAAAGACGCCTAATGAAATTAAAACACTATAAGACTGAAAAAGACGCAATGGACCATAAAGATGCCCAAAATGTAAAGATATAAGACCTAGCATAAAGACCAATTATAAAAAAATAGAGATTTTGTGTCTACTAAAATAAAAACTCATTAAAATACTTTTACCACCCTTACCGTTTGTCTAGCTGCATCTTTTAATGATGAATAAAGAGCACATTTATAAAAAACTAAAATAGCATTTCCTAAAAGCTCTGCATCTGCATGATTTAAAAGATTAAAATGTCTTTTTGTAATAAAAGACTTCATATTAAGATAACATTCATTTTTTGCATGCCCTCCAGAAAGAGAGTAATATGGAAAGACATTTGTAATTTCTTCTAAAAGAGAAAAAGCCTTTTTTAAATCTTCAAGAAGACTTATTACAATATTATAAACTTCGCTAAATCTTTCATCACATTTTGTTTTAGAAAAGTATGAAGTGTAAATTACTTCCATCACTTCTTTAAACCTTTCTGTAATTTCTAAAGACTTAAAACTATACCTTCCTTCTAAACTTTTAACAGCATTTGCATAACGTGTTCCTGCATCACTAAACAAAATTGCCACTGTCCAAAGTCCTTTAGCTGGGGATGGCATAACTCTAATTCCTAAAGGCACATTAGAAGGTTTTTCTTTCACTGTAATATTAATGCCTTCGCTAGAGCCTGCAATATCGCAAGCAGTATTTTCAAATAAAGAGGCAGTTCCAATTAATGCTGCAACATAGTCAGGAGGTCCTGCAAAAAGAGGAATGCCTTTGTAATTACCTATCTTATATCCTAATTCAACAAAGGGGGGGATAAGATTTTTATTAAAATTAATTAGCTTTAAATCATCTTCTTCCCAATAAAATGGTTTAAAACGTTCTTCTGAAAGAACTACAACTTTCTTTTCTGTAAGTCTAAACAAAAGATATTCCACTAAAGGTAAAAAAAAAGCTGCATTTTCATAGATATGTTTATAATGAGATTTAAAATGAGCTAAACGGGGTAAAAAGATAGAAGATGAGCCATTTATTTTTGCACATTCTACCTTTTCATTCCACATAAATAAAAAATCATTTTCTCTATTAAATTTATCACAAGCTATAATGCTAGGCCCATTCCCTGAAACTGCAATACCTAAAGGATGAAGTGCATTATTTAAAGTAAAAGACACAGCCTTATCTAAGGCTTCAATAAAGTAAGAAAAAAGAGAAGAAGAGGTTAATTTAGTAGCAAAAAAAAATCTTTTATGAAAGAGAACGTTCCCTAAAACATCAATTACAGCAAGCTTTAAAGATGACGTTCCCACATCTAAAGAAATGGCACAATCTATCATTATAAAATATGTTTTTTTTAAGCCTGTGTAATTCCTTTAATTAGCTGCCTATTATCCAAAAGGCTACTTATAGACTCATGATTATGAATTCTCATAATCACCTCTGCAAAAAAATGAGAAACATCAGCTTCAATATACCATTCTTTATCTTTTAAATCTGTGTGATACACTGCGTTTGTTCCAATAATTCTATAAAAAAGACCTTCTTTATATTTTTGATCAAATATAGAAATAGCATCCCCTGTAA
Organism: uncultured Treponema sp.; assembly: GCA_963545065.1. GTDB lineage: Bacteria > Spirochaetota > Spirochaetia > Treponematales > Treponemataceae > Treponema_B. The sequence continues at coordinate 1,086 of CAUUIE010000026.1, read as the reverse complement.
AAAACGGCAAGCTAACGGCTGCAATAATCCTTTTTGCTTCATTCTTTTTTAAAAACTTAAAAGCCTCTAAAAGAGTGCCACCTGTGCCTAGCATATCATCTGCCAAAAACACATTTTTACCTTTAACATCTCCTAAAAGCTTAAGCCCAATAATATTTGAGTTTTGACTATTTTCACTTACCTTTGAATAGTCCCTTTCTTTATAAAGCATTGCAAGAGGTTTATTTAGTGCTGAAGAATAAAATTTATTTCTATCTACAGCACCACTATCTGGAGAGACTACTATAAATGGGTCTTTTTTTTCATCTTTTAAATCTACAATTTTTGCAAGTTCTCTTATAATTTGATAACTTGCATGAAGGTTTTCAAGTTTTGTAGAAGAAAATGTATTTTCTATCTCTCTTGAATGAATATCTAACGTTATTATATCCTTAACTCCTAAACTTTCATAAAAATGACCTAAAAGGCTTGCAGTAAGCCCTTCCCTTCCCTTTTTCTTATGTTGCCTGCTATAAGGATAAACGGGAAGAACTAATGTAATATCTCTACAACCTGCGTGTTTTGCAGCGTCAATAGTAACTAATAAATATAATATGTGATCATTTAATGTTAAAACCTTTTTTTCCTTTCCTTTATTAAGCACACAAATATTTCTATTTTCCACATCTTGAACTATAAAAACATCTTTTCCTCTAATGGAATCATTAAGCTCTACCTTAACCTCACCATTGGCAAAATATGTAGGCTCAACTTCAACATTAAACTTAGGAATATACATTTTATCCTTTTGTTCTATATATGCTTTTCTATCTTCATCATTCATTTCATAACCGGAAGAAACATTAGAATAAAAATTAAATTCACGAATTATCTTTTCTTTTTCCATTCCATATTTTTCTGACAACAATTCTATATGTGAAAAAAGACGCTTTTCATATATCTGTTTTAAATGTTCTACTACTAAGTCAGCAAACACTTTGCCACCAGGACAGGCAATAACGGCAAGGTTATCAGGTTGAATAAAGTTCATATTCCATCCTCTTAAACTAAACACTAAAGACGCTAAAGATATGGCACAAAATGTAT
>CAUUIE010000025.1:0-20223 GCA_963545065.1 uncultured Treponema sp. | reverse complement strand
TGTTATATTCTTTAAGTGAAGATTCCACTTCACAAGGAGATAAAAACATTCTAACAGATAGGAGTGTTTTAAATGTTAAAGATATATTGGAATTTGCTTCTACTGTAGCCATTAGTAAAGTTTCTAACCTAATTGATAGGCAAGTTGAGTATAATACAAAGATATGTAAAGCAGGTCTTAATGAACATTATGGAATAGACATTGGAAGAACTCTTTTAAAAATATACCAAAAAGAAACTCCTAGGCTTTCTATACGTATGAAAGCTGTAGGGGAAACAGCTGCAGCATCTGATGCTAGAATGTGTGGTTGCCCTCTTCCTGTAGTAACAAATTCCGGTAGTGGTAATCAAGGTTTAACTGTTTCTATTCCTGTAATAGTTTATGCAAGAGAGATGAAAGTTTCAAAAGAAAGATTATATAGGTCTCTTATAGTAAGCAATCTTTTAGCGATACATCAAAAAACTGCTATTGGTCGCCTTTCTGCATTTTGTGGAGCAGTTACTGCAGGGACAGCGGCAGCGGCTGCAATTGCTTATATGAGATCTTCTTCCTATGAAGCAGTTTGTAAAACCATTACAACATCTTTAGCTACTACCTCTGGCATGTTTTGCGATGGAGCAAAACAATCTTGTTCTAATAAAATTGTAGCAGCTTTAGAAATGTCTCTTTTTGCAATGGATATGGCATTAAAGGAGCTTTCATTAGATAGTGGTGATGGCATTATTAAAGAAAATATAGAAACTACAATTAAAGGAATTGGAAAGATTGCATCTCAAGGAATGGTAACTACAGATAAAGTAATTTTGGATGTAATGTTAGAATAAACAAAAGAGTAAGAGAAAAAAATTACTAATATAGTAAAACTTTTACATTTCTCTTTTTTAACTTATGCGTTTTAAGCACACCTTAAAGGGTGTGCTTTTTTTTAGTGTATTTAGAAAGTGCACCCTTTAAACATCTCTTTTTTCCTATGCTAAAAGAATATCTTAAAAGGAATCTAATGCAATGAATTAATTGACAACATGTAAAAAAAATGCTGTTTAAGACAGACTAAATGTAATTCATATCTATTGAAAAAATATAGTAAATATAATAAACTTACACGCTAAAACCATATAACATTATGGATTAATTTTTTTAAAGTGGGTGTGTGAAAAGTGTTAGAAAATCTAGTTATAAAAGGGGCAAGAGAGCATAACTTAAAAAACATAAGCCTTAGCCTTCCGCGTGGAAAATTAATAGTTATTTCAGGTCTTTCAGGTTCTGGTAAAAGCTCACTAGCGTTTGATACCATCTTTGCAGAAGGGAGACGCCGATATATGGAGTCCCTCTCAGCTTATGCAAGACAATTTTTAGGAAAAATGGATAAACCTGACGTAGATTATATAGAAGGATTATCCCCTAGCATAGCGATAGAACAAAAAACAACACATAAAAATCCACGCTCCACTGTTGGCACAATAACAGAAATATATGACTATTATCGCCTCCTTTTTGCACGCATAGGGCATCCTCATTGCCCAAAGTGTGGAAGAGAAATAAAAGAACAAGATGTAGATACAATGATTGCCACAATCTTAGGCTGGAATGAAGGAACAAAAATTGAAATTATTTCTCCATTAGTAAAAATGAAAAAAGGCGAACATGCTAAAATAATAGAAGATGCTAAAAAGATGGGCTTTGTAAGAGCTAGAATAGATGGCATGCGAGTAAATCTTGAAGATGATATAAAATTGGAAAAACAAAAAAAACATACTATAGAAATAATTGTTGACCGCATTAAAATAAGTAAAGATATTAAAACAAGACTTAGTTCTTCAGTAGAAACTGCGTTAGAAGCTTCAGATGGAACATTAATAGTTACAAAAGAAATTGATGGAAAAATAGAAGAGGTGTTTTTCTCACAAAAAAATGCTTGTCCAGACTGTGGCATTTCTATAAGTGAACTTCAACCGCGTCTTTTTTCTTTTAATAGCCCAATAGGTGCTTGCCCTGAATGCACAGGGCTTGGGGAGATTAGGACTTTTGATATTGATCTGTTGATTCCTGATAAGAATAAGTCATTTAATGAACGTGGCATTTTGCCATTTAATCCTGAATCTGCTTGGTTTTCTTCTCATTTTGAAGCAATAGGAAAAGAAGTTGGGTTTACATTAGATACTCCTTTTTCAAAGTTAAACAAAGAACAATATGAGTTTTTAACGCAAGGAGACGGAAGAAGGGTTAAATTTAAATATACATCAGAAGATGGTAGAAAAACATATAATGATAGTTTTCCATGGAATGGAATTGTTTCAGAAATGTGGAGGCGTTATAGAGAATCTTATTCGGAAGCACAAAAAGAATCTTATGAAAAATATATGAGTGTAAAAATGTGCAATAAGTGCAAAGGAAAAAGGTTAAAAGCAGAAAGTTTGTCTATAACTATTGGGGGAAAAAATATTGATGAACTAGTGCATCTTTCTGTTTTAGATTCTCTTTTGTTTTTTGAGAATCTTAAGATTAGTGAAACAGAAGAAAAAATTGCTAAAGAAATCTTAAAAGAAATACATAAACGCTTAACATTTTTAAAAAATGTTGGACTTGAATATCTTACGTTAGAAAGGCGAGCTGCAACTCTTTCAGGAGGAGAGGCACAACGCATTAGACTTGCAACTCAGATAGGTTCTTCTTTAATTGGAGTTTTGTACATATTAGATGAGCCTTCTATAGGACTACACCAAAGAGATAATCAAAAATTAATAGATAATCTTCTATATTTAAGGGATATTGGAAACACAGTAATTGTTGTAGAACATGATGAGCAAATGTTGCGTGTTGCAGATTACATAGTAGATTTAGGCCCTAAAGCTGGCATTCACGGAGGAAATATAACAGCTTTTGGCTCTCCTTCAGATGTTGCGAAGGTAAATGAAAGTCTTACAGGGCAGTATCTTTCTGGCACTCTTAAAATGGAAGTGCCAAAACAAAGGCGAAAAGGAAACAAGAATTTTATCACTATAAAAAACGCAAAAGAACATAATCTTAAAAACATCACAGTCTCTATTCCATTAGGAACTTTCACTTGCATTACAGGAGTCTCTGGTTCTGGAAAAAGCACTCTTTTAACTGATGTAATAGCTCCTTCACTTTCAAATAGAATGAATAAAAATTTAAAAGAAGATGAAAGAGCTTTTTTAATGAAAGAAGGAGCACATGGTGAAATATTAGGAATAGAAAATATAGATAAGGTAATAAGCATAGACCAAAGCCCAATAGGACGCACTCCGCGTTCAAACCCTGCCACTTATGTTGGTCTTTATAGCCATATTAGAGACCTTTTTGCAAGTCTTCCGTCTTCGAAAGCACAAGGATATAAGCCTGGACGTTTTTCTTTTAATGTAAAAGGTGGAAGATGCGAAAACTGTAAAGGTGATGGAATGTTAAAAATTGAAATGAGTTTTTTGCCTGATGTTTATATCAAGTGTGATGTTTGTAAAGGAATGCGTTTTAATGAGCAAACATTAAATATCCAATATAAGGGCAAAAACATTGCAGAAGTGCTAGATATGAGTGTTGAAGAGGCAGCTAACTTTTTCTCTGCCATACCAAGCATTTATAATAAATTAAACACTCTATTATCTGTTGGTTTAGGCTATATAAAGTTAGGTCAATCAGCCTTAACCCTTTCTGGTGGAGAGGCACAAAGAGTTAAACTTGCAACAGAATTATCTAAGCGTGCTACGGGTAAAACCCTTTATATAATGGATGAACCTACAACAGGCTTACATTTTTCGGATGTTAAAATGTTAATGTCTGTTATTCAACGTCTTGTGGATAACGGAAATACAGTTTTAATGATTGAGCACAATTTAGATGTAATTTTACAAGCAGATTATATAATAGACTTAGGACCTGAAGGAGGAAGCGAAGGGGGGAATGTGGTTGCAAAAGGCACACCTGAAGAAGTTTCCAAATGCAAAGATTCATACACAGGATTTTATATAAAAGAAATGTTAGAAAAGCTGAAATGAAATGTAAAATTTTTTGTTTCATTTTCTTTCTATTTTTCACACAATGTTTCCTATTCTCACAATCTGATGATTCACTTAGTAACAATGAGCATGCCTTTGAAGAAGTGCCCTTGAGAACTGTAGTTATAAATTCAGCACGCACAACAGAATATAAAAAAGTAAATGGAAAGAAAATAGAAAAAACTGAAAAAGCTAATAAAGAGGGGGCATTACTTAATAATGAAGAAAACAAAACCAATGCTGAAGATGAAAAAAAAGAAGTTCAAGATATTAAAAAAGAAGATAATACTGAAATAGAAAAAGATGAATATGAAATAGAAGAAATAGTAATTTTCATAGGCAATGTTTCAGTTTCTGTTTCTAGTGAATCATCAGATTCTACAATTATAGCAGATAAAATAATATATAACAAAACGCGTAGCACTATGGAAGCAAGTGGTAATGTGCAATATATAAGAAAGATAGGAGATGAAGAGGCAGAGAAGTTTATAGGAGAATATCTTTTATTTGATATAGAAAAACTTCAAGGCGTTTTTTATAAAGGAGTAATTCAACAAGCATCAAATAAAAAAGGGAAAGACCCATTTTCAATTCATACATATATTGCAGGTAAGGATGAATCTGGTGTTATAGGCTTTAAAAGTAGTTTTTTAACAACAAGCAAAGATGAAGACCCATTATGGTCCATTAGAGCAAGTAGACTCTGGATTTTACCAGGAAATGAAATGGCATTTGCTAATGGAGTGCTTTCTATTGGCGTAGTTCCTCTTTTTTATCTTCCTTTCTTTTATTATCCTGCAGATGAAATGCTTTTTCATCCTGTCTTTGGTTTTAGAGATAGAGAAGGATATTTTGTGCAAACTACAACTTATTTGTTTGGAAGAAGTCCTCTATCAAATAAGGAAGAAGCATCATCTTTTTCAAACTTTTTACAAGGAAGTGATTTAAAAAAACAAAAACTAGAAGGACTTTTTTTTAAAAACTTAAACGAAGCTGATGATAATCAAGACCCTTCATACCTAAAAGTTATGTTTGATATGTATTCAAGGTTAGGTTATCTTTTAGGAACTGAAGGAAAGTTTTCGCCAACAAAAAGCTATATAAAAGAGCTATATTTTTCTGCATTTTTCGGTTTTTCTAATACTATCTATCCAATAAATGCCTATGGTAGCTTTTATAATAATTGGTTTTCGCCATTTGCTCCTGGAGCTACTAAAAAAGGAGAATTAAATAAAAGTAACTTTTTTGGTAAAATAGTTCCATTTAGATATAGTTTCATTTTTAATATGTCTCTTACAAAAGAGCCTTTTGATGTTGTAATCGCTTTTCCTTTTATTTCAGACCCATTCTTTAAAAGAGATTTTATGGTGAGAGGAGAAAACATGAATTGGTTTAACTATTTTTTAAATCAAGAAAATCTTGCAATAGAAAATAGTTTTACCTCTGAAGAATCTTCATATTTATGGAAAGTTTCAGGGACAATTAAACCAAACTTTCAATTGCTAAAACCTTGGCTTTCTTACTTTTCATTCGATGATATTTCTACAACACTTAACTTTTATTCAAAAACTAATTCACATCTTTCTACCTTTGATAGCTATTATTCACCAGAACGAAAATTTTACTATCCACAAAGTTTAAAACCAGCTTTTAAAATGAGCATTTCTGGAACTTTATTTTCTACTTCTATATTAGAAAAAAAGACTAAAGAAAGAGACGCTGTTGAGCTAGACCCTATTATTCAAGAAATGAAAAATCCATTTTTAGAAAACGAAGAAGAAAGTAAACAAGAAAAGGAGTATAAAAAAATCTCTGAAATGGATGATGAAAAGCTCAAAGAAAAAATTAAAGATATTGAAAATGGAATATATAAAAGTTTAACAGATTCTATGCTCCCTCTTTATAAAATAAACGAGCCCATTAATTACACTTCATATTTAATTAATAATATTATTAAATATGATTTAACTTATAGAATTTCAGGTCAAGCGGTGTATGAAAGTATTTTTGATCATACAGGGTGGGAAGAACCAAAAGATATAAATTGGAAAGATTTCTCTTCAAAATACTATCAATTAAAAGGAAATGTTGCATTAAATAGCGATCTAAATATATATAAAGGTCTTTTTAACCTTACTAATTCTTTAATTTTTTCTTCAAATTATCAAGCAAATCCATATATTAAAGATGCAACAAAAAGAAATAGCTTAATACTTAGTAACTATAAAGCTAATATATATAGCCTTACATCTACAAATACAATAAAACTTACTCCTTTTGTGGATTTTGACCTTTTTAAACCAATTAATTTTAGTTGGAATATGAATGCAATTCTTTTTAAAAGAAAGTTTGTAGGAACAATAGCAAGTCCTCTGTGGGAAATTGAAAAATTACAATGGACAAAAGATATGATTACCACCCACTCTGCTAGTATGATTTTAGGCATTACTTTTAAAGAATATACTCAAAGTTTAAGTCTTGCTATGAACTTAAAACCGCTCCTTTCTGCCTATTCTTTTGCAAGCTCTATTAGTTTGCCTTACACAAATATAAATCTTTCCACTAAATATTTTGAAAAAGACACAGGTGTTAAAAGATGGCTTTGGGAACCATTAAAACTTTCTATCTTGTTTTCTTTACCATTCAATATTTCTATATCTCAAGAATATGTGTATAATATTGAAGATAAAGACCATGATAAATGGAAGGCAAATATTTCATGGAAATATATTTCTGCTTATTATAGCATGGTGCGAACTTTGCCATATAAACTTAATCCATCTACTGGTTGGCAAGCTGATGGAACTGATAAAAAGTTCATTTCTGAAGCATTTGATATTTCTTTTTCTAACACTTCAAATCCATTTAACTTTTATTTTTGGAAAAACAGAATTCAATTACAAGTTTCTCTTAATTCTTCACTTCACTTTAATCTTGTTCGTCTAACAGATAGTTATTTTCATTTTTCACCCAAAATTACTTTTAGAATCCATGAATTTATAGATTTAAGTTTTGGAGCTACTTCACGAAATGATTCTATAATTAAATACTTTGGAAATGCTTTTAATTTGCCAATTCCTTTTCAAGGAGAGGCAAATCTATTTAAAGATTTAGCATATTCATTTTTCTTTTGGGACTCACAGAAAAGACATCTTTCTGGTTTTAAAATAAAATCATTAAATTTTGAAATGACACATAACTTAAAAGACTGGAGTATGACAGTTTCTTATACAATAAAGCCAACATTAAAAACAGAGGCAGGAAAGAAAGTTTATAAATTCGATCCTGTAATATCTTTCTTTGTTCAATGGAATCCTATTAATGATATTAAAATAAAAGCAAAAGAAGAAAATAGGAAATTCAGTGTAGAACATGGGGAGATAAGGTGATACATCTGTTTATTTTAAGGATAATCTTATGAGACCTACTAAAGCAATAATTCATCTCGATAATTTGCAACATAATATAAAAGAAATTAAGAAAAAACTTAATAGCGAAGTAAAAATTTGTCTTGCAGTAAAAGCTGATGCTTATGGGCATGGAGCAGTTCAATCTAGTGTGGTAGCTTTAAGAAATGGCGTTTCCCACCTTGCAGTAGCTTCAATACAAGAAGGAATTGAATTAAGGAATGCAGGAATAATAGCTCCAATCATTTCTTTAAGCATTCCAAACTTAGACGAAGCTAGGGACATTATTTTAAATAATATTCATCCAATAATAAGCGATGAAGAATATTTATTTCATTTAAATAAAGTAGCAAGCTCTTTAAATAAAAAAGCAGGGGTTCATTTAAAAATTGATACAGGTATGGCAAGAATAGGTTGTAAACCAGAAGATGTAGCGAAAATTGCAAAAAAGATAAATGAAAGTTCATTTTTAAAACTAGAAGGAGTAGCAACACATTTTGCAGTCTCTGATTCAAAAAAGCAAGATGATATTAATTTCACAAAAAAACAAATTAAAATATTTAAAAAAGCAATAGATGAAATAAAAGGAGAAGGAATAAACATCCCTATCATACATTCAGCAAATTCAGGTTCTCTCCTATCTCAAATTGAACAATTCGATATGGTGAGAATAGGTCTTTTAGCTTATGGATATTCCCCTTTTGATGATGAAGAAGGAAAAGAATGTAGCATAAACTTGAAACCTGTTATGGAGCTTCTTACAGAGGTTGTCTTTATTAAAAAAGTGTTAAAAGGAGATAGCATTTCTTATGGACGCACATGGACTTCAGAAAAAGATACTTATATTGCAACCCTTCCAATAGGTTATGCAGATGGACTTCCAAGAGTACTTTCTTCAAAACTTAAAGTGCGTATTGGAAACTCTTTTTATCCAATTGTTGGTCGCATTTGTATGGATCAGTGCATGGTGGATTTAGGAGCAAAACTTAAAGTGAAACGCTGGGATGAAGTGTGTATTTTTGGACCATACAATGAAAAATTTAAAAATAATTCTGCAAAAGATATAGCAAAACTAGCAAACACCATTTGCTACGAAATAACTAGTAATATCAATAAAAGAGTTCCAAGATTATATGAAGGTAATACAAATTAACACTTAAAAATAAAAGAGATTAGTAAAATGGAACAATTAAATGAAAAAGAGCTATCGGCTTTTCTTTCTGAAGGAGGAAGCCTTTCACTTTTAAAAGAAAGCTATGAAATGAGAGAAGGTCAACTAGCTTTAGTGAAAGAAATTTGCAAATGTTATAATGAAAATATTATGGGAGCATTTGAAGCAGGAACAGGTATAGGAAAAAGTTTTGCTTATTTACTTCCTTCAATTAAATGGGCTTACACAAATAAAAAAAGAGTAGTTATTTCAACTGCAACAATAAATTTACAAAATCAATTAATTAAAAAAGATATTCCTATTGCTTTTAAAATGTTAGACCTTTCAGAAAAAGATTTAAAAGTCGCTTTAGTAAAAGGAAGAAATAACTATATATGTCTTAGAAAGTTAGAAGAAAAAATAAACTCATCTCAATTTTTGCAAAAAAATTTTGAAATAGCAGATTTAAATAATGAAAAAAAAGAAATTTCCATATTATATAATTGGGCAAATAAAACACAAAATGGGGATAAAGAAGATTTACAAGAAACAATAAGTGATGAACTTTGGCAAGAAGTTTCATCAGAGACAGGTACTTGTATGGGCTCATTTTGTCCTCATTTTTTAGAATGTTTTGTAACAAAAATGAAGCAAATGGCAGAAGAAGCTTTAATTATTGTAGCAAATCATCATGTCCTTTTTGCAGATATCAAAATAAAAATAGATGATAGTGAAATACAAAATGAAAAAGATTCCGAAGAGCAAAAAAAGCCTTCTTTCTTTCTTCCACCTTTTAAATACATTGTTTTTGATGAAGCACATTCAATTAAAAAAACTGCTATTAACTCTTTTTCTAACACTATTTCAAAAAAAGAAATTAAAAAATATTTGTCTCTTTTATACTTAAAAATTAATATGAAAAAAAAAGTAGGCATAATAGTAGATTTAAGCTATTCCATAAAAGAAGTAAATTTAAAAGAATTTGAAAAACTGCATAATCTTTTTTTAGAAGACTATCTAGAATTAGAAAATTTCACTATAAATATTTCTACCCTCTCCCCTACTCTTGCAATAACCGATATATATGAAAAACAAACAAATATACTTCTTGAAAAAATTAATAAATTTTATCAAAGTTGCTTTAATATTATTAGATATGTTGCAAAGGTGATTGATGTAATAAGTGAAAAAGAAGAGTTTCAAGAAAAAAAATATACACTTAGTCTAATTTTAAAAAAACTTATAAAAATCCTAAATATTGCAAATAGTTTTTTAAAAAATAAGGAAATAGATGACACTGTTTTTTGGTGGGAAAAAAGAAAAACAGGAAGTGAGGAAGAGCTATATTTTATTCAGACTCCTTTAAATGTTGCATCAATATTAAAAACTTATCTTTTTTCAAAATTAAATAGTAGTATAAGTGTTTCTGCAACTCTACAAGTAGGAAAAACTTTTGCATACTATCTAAATGGAGTGGGATTGCACGAAAATAGTTTTTCTATAAATCAGCAGTATTTCCCATCTCCTTTTTCATATGAAAAAAATGTTTTACTCACAGTTGTTCAAGATTTACCACTTCCTATTGAATCTTCTTTTCAAACTAAAATTAATGAAGCAATTGTCTCTCTTATAGAAGCCACAAATGGGAGAGCATTAGTTCTATTTACGTCCTACTCTTCTTTAAAAGAAGCGTCTACATATGCAAAAAAGCATATAAAAGGAGATATTTTAATATATGCACAAGGGGATGAAACAAAATCTATATTATTAAATAATTTTAAAACTAATATTTCTGCTTGCCTTTTTGCCACAATGTCGTTTTGGGAAGGCATAGATGTGCCAGGAGAAGCACTAACTCATTTAATTTTAGTTAAACTTCCATTTATGGTACCAAACCACCCAATAATAAATGCACAAGCTAAAGCTTTGGAAGTACGCGGTTTTAACTCGTTTATGTGTTTAAATATTCCAGAGGCTGTAATACTTTTTAAGCAAGGCTTTGGAAGGCTCATTCGTAGTAATAAAGATAGAGGCATTGTAACAATATTAGACAAAAGATTAATTACCAAACAATATGGAAAATTTTTTTTAAATAGTATTCCTAAAAGTCAAAACTGTTTTGCAACTCTCAAAAAAATCATATATACTATAAAAGAATTCATTAAATAAAAGAGGATGATATGTGGCAAGTTTTAACACTTTTATGTGTAATGCGCATTTTATTTTGGCGTATGTTTTTAAATAGTTTTTTTTATGCTTTTTTTAGGCGTGGCTGTGCTTGGGTGAATAAATCTATAACAGAAAAGGCATCTTTTTTAGTTTTTTCTATCTTAAAATATTATGCCCATTTTGATTTTTATGGAGATAAAGCTTCAAAAAAACAATTACCAAAGCAATATTTAGTAATTTCTAACCATCAAAGTATTTTAGATATTGTAGTATATATGAAGTTTCTTTCAGGAGATAAAATGAAGTTTATGGCAAAATATGAGCTTATCAATCATATTCCTTTAGTTTCTGTTATGTTAAAAACAGGGAACCACTGCATTGTAAGGCGTCATAATAGCCCTTCTCAAGCAATGAAAGCAATTGATAAGTTTACAAAAGTAATAAAAGAAAATAATTTTATTCCTGTAATTTTCCCAGAAGGTACAAGGTCTAAAGATGGCAATGTAAACACTTTTTATAGTGCAGGAGTTAGGCGCATTTTAAATAATGAAGCTCTTCCTGTGGCAGTGTGTGCGTTAGATGGTGGATATAAAATTTCTTCACTTAATGCTTTTATAAAATGAATTAAAGGCGATGGTTACAAAGTAAAAGTATTAAAAGTGTTTCCTCCACCAACTACAAAAGAAGAGCAATTAAAGGTTTTAGAAGAAGGGAAAGCTTTAATAGAAGAACAATTAAAAATATGGCGGAGTCAAAAATAATGAGTGAAAAACAAAAAGGTATAATTTTTATCATCCTTTCAGCTTTTCTTTTTGCTTTAATGAATTTGTTTGTAAAACTTACAGGAGATATTCCACCAATACAAAAAGCATTTTTTAGAAATTCTGGTGCTTTTGTTATTGCACTTGTAGTTATACTAAAACACAAAAAAAACATACATTTGCAAATAAAAAACTTTCCTTTACTAATAGCTCGTGCTTTATTTGGCACTGTTGGGATAATTTGCAATTTTTATGCTCTTACAATGTTACAACTTTCTGATGCTTCCACTCTAGCAAAGCTAGCCCCTTTTTTTGTTGTAATATTTTCTTTTATCTTTTTAAAAGAAAATATAAAATTGTATCAAATTCTTGCTATAATAGTTGCATTTTTAGCATCTCTTTTAATTGTAAAACCTAGTTTTTCAGGAAGTCATTACACAACCTATGCTCTTATTGCAACATGTGGTGCTATGGGAGCAGGAGCTGCTTACACATGCATTAGGGCTCTTTCAAAAAGAGGTGAAAATGGAGCTATTATTGTATTTTGTTTTTCGTTTATATCATGCATTGTAATGCTACCGTTTTCAATATTCTTCTATAAAAGCATGACTCATATTCAAATATTATATTTATTAGGTGCTAGTATTTCTGGAGCTTTGGCACAGTTTGCTGTAACAACAGCATATATACACGCACCGGGCAAAGAAATATCTTTATATGACTATTCTCAAGTGATTTTTGCATCTTTAATGGGTTACATTTTCTATCATGACATGCCAGATATATATAGTATATTAGGCTATATATTAATATTTTTAGCATCTTTATACATGTTTTTAAAACACAACTAAAAAAGGATGCCATAAAGGGCATCCTAAAATCAATCTTTATTCAATCTTAAAATTATGTATTTTATCATTCAAAGACTGAATAATTTTGGCATGTTTTCTAGTAATTGAATTAACCTCTTGAGTAGCTCCGTTAATTTGTAACACACCACCTGACATGTCATCCATACTATTTGTTATGTTTTTAGTAAGCTTTTCCAGTCTCATCATATTATCTGAAATCTCTTTACCTCTATCTAAAATATTACTAGCCCCCTTCTTAACATTTTCTGTAACTTCATTCATATCTTTTATTGCTGTAAGAATTTCAGAGCCTCCTTTTGACTGTTCTTTCATTGAATTAGTAATAACATCTTCTTGTGTAGAAATACTAGTTGTAAGCTCATAAACTTCATCAAAAACTTTTTCTGCCCCTTCTCCTGCTACAATGAGTTTATTTATTATTTCTATGGATTCTTTTAGCACATTACCTATTTGTTTTCCTTGCAAATTAGATTCTTCTGCCAATTTTCGTATTTCATCAGCTACAACAGCAAATCCCTTTCCCGCTTCCCCTGCATGAGCTGCCTCAATTGCTGCGTTCATTGCTAAAAGATTTGTTTGAGATGCAATATTTTGAATGACCAAACTTGCATCTAAAATAGAACCAGAATGCTCTGAAATCTCTTTAACAACATTGTTAGCAGTCTTAGCTCCTTCTTTTCCAACAATTGTCTTATTATATAATTCTTTTATTAAGTTATTGTTATTATCTAATATATTAGTTATAGAAGCAATATTTGCAACCATTTCTTCTATGGAAGATGAAGAGCGTTCAACACTAGAAGTTTGAATTTGAATGCTTTTTGCAAGTTCTTCTGTTATTTTAATAATATTACTAGTACTTTTTGCTACATCATCTATACAAGAAGATTGTGTTTCTATCTCATCTCTAACATTTTCAACATTACCAGAAATTTGAAAAACAGAACTAGCAGTCTCTGTCATATTATGGGATAAATTTTGCCCCATTTCATTCATTTCTTTTGACTCTGCTAACAAGTCTGAAACCATCTTACACATATTATCCATTGTTTCATTAAAATAGCCCACCATTTCTCCTATTTCATCATTTTTTTCATAGGTAAGACGACCACTAATATCACCTTTTGCTATTTTTGAAAAAACACACTTGATTTTTTTAAACTGTATTGATGCCTTTTTAAAAACGAATAAAGAAATAACAAGCATTATAAGGAAAATAACAATGCCTGATATAATCATGCCTTTTAAAATATAATAAAACGAATCTAATAACTCAGCACGTTTTATAAAAGTTATAATCTTCCAATTTAAATTTTCTATATTGTAAACATGAATGCGATAAGTATCTCCATCCATACTAACATCTAATTTCTCTTTATTAGAAGCTTCAATCTCAGAAAAGGCTTTAATATTTGCATCTTTTAACTTTTTGAAATTAGTATCTTGATGTTTTGGGTCTGCTAAAATTGTGCCATCATTTTGGCAAAGCATTGCATGCCCTGTCTTTCCAATTTTAATTGCTTTTATAAAATCTGTTAATTCTGCAAGGCTTACATCCGCACCTAAACTCCCTATATACTCACCTTTCTTTGAAAGAAGTGCTCTTGCAAAAGTTACCACCATTTCACCACCAATGGCAGTTTTATATGCATCTGTTAAAACCAATTCTTGTGGTTTTTCATAACATTTTTTATACCATATTCTAGTTCTAGGATCAAAACCACCTTTCATTTTAAGCCTAGATGTTGCCTGCCCTCCCCATTTTGTTCCAAGATAGACAACAGTAAATTCAGGATGCATTTTATTAATTGTTCTAAAAAAACTATTAATATTTTTTGAAACTTCAGTATTTTCAACATCTTTTACCAAAACTTCTCCTGAATCTTCCACATAACTATGGATACTCTCATCAGCTTTTTTTACAAAAGGATTTTCTAATAATATTTGTACTAATGCATCATTATTTTTAACAAATAATTGAACCATTTGATTCATAGAATCAAACTGTTGTTTTATTGTATACTCATATTGATTTATACTAGCATTATATACTTTTATACCTATAGCAGTGCAAATAAACACAACTAGGGAAATAACTATAATAGCAAGAGTTAAAATAAACTTAAATTTAATTGAAAAGTTCTTTTTTTTTGCTCTAGCAGAGCTTTTATAGCTCATAAAACAACTCCTATAATCAAGATATCAAAGGCTAATATACCACAATTTTAATTTTTTTCACAACATAAAAGGGAAGTTAAATAACAAAATAATGGCAAAGTTATGTGGAATAAAACTAATAGCAAAAGACATATTGCCTAATCTACTAGCTAGAAGCTTAAAAAAGCATTATAATTAATGAATTACTTTTAAACGATTTTATAAGATATAATTAATATAGTTTATGGCTAACTTACGACTTTTTCATTAATATTTTCATCTTCTAAAAAATTCACTATCATGTTTTCGTCATCGTTTTTCATATTGATAAATTCAAACTTGATATAATCTTTTACTTCTTTCACACTACATTGTGGTGTAATAATATTATCAAAAAGCTTTAATGAGCAAGTTTCTATCTCATCCCCTACTTCTATTTCTTCCATTTTAATATCAGGAATAAACAAAAGAGAAGTAGCTGTTAAATCCTTCACTTTTCCTGTTACAATGCTTTCGGTATGAGGCTCCACAAATAAAAACGAACAACTTTGACTAGAAACACAACCCTCTCTTCTTTTAGAATTAAATGTAGCACATTTATATTTTGAAAGAATGTCACGAGCATGAATTACAACTGCCTCATATGGAAGGTCTACATTAATAACGCCTTGAACTCCAACCTTAATTGTTTTATCTACTTCTAAAACAGAAAAAACATCATTAACTATCAAGATAACAACTATATCATTTTTAGAAGTGTCATAACGAAGATATTGAGTAATCACCTTCCAGTGGCGCGGAAAATCAACAGCATCTATAACTATAGCATCAGGTCTTATTTCTTGAATATTATCTAATGCTTTCACAGGCGAATTATAATGCACAATATCAATAGACTGTTCTTTAAAAAACTTAACCAAGTTCTCGCTCTTATCTTGAGTTTCTGAAACAAGCATCATTATCATAATAACTCTAACTCTCTAAAACCAATCCTGTAATATATTGTAATTTATATCCATTTTTATTATTCTGTGCCAAGATTTTCCACAACATAGTCATACAACATCCAAACACCATCACGCGAAGACAAATAGTAAGTGAATCTCTTTTTCTCTTTAAAATTCCGATATTGAAACCATTCTAACACCTTAACTTGTGCCTCAGTACTAGTGTATGCTGTATGCTCAATTTGAAACTCTACTGGAATGGCAGCAATATCTTTATCTATATGCTCACGGCTCAAATCTCTTTTATATATTTCCATCATTGTAAGGCGACCCACCTCAGATTCTGCTTGAAACCTCCTACCCCTAGCAGAGTCTTTAGCTATCATTCTATCAATGTCCATGTATAAGAAAAATTGTTGCCATAAGGATTTTTGTCTTGCTATTAACATATAGTTAATTACTTGATCAGGTGGAATTGCTTGTGGTTTTAATATTTCTCCTGTTGCATCTGAAACAGGTAGCCCGCCTAATGCAAGAACAGAAGGAGATGGTTTTACTTCAAGAGTTAAAGCATTGGAAACCAAATGTTCTTCAGTATTGTCTATGAGTTTTTTAAGCTCAGGAAAGAAAAGAGCTTTTAAAACATAAACACCTGCTTTTTCCACATTAATATACGTCTTTATGTTTTCTATAAAAGAATAAGTTTCTCCTTGTTCCAAACTTATCTCTCTAAAATAAATGTGCCCATTAGAAGCCCTTTTTCGTTTCCACTCTTCATTATGTTTTGCGTCTATATTTCTTGTATTTGTAACAGCAAAATCAATGCTGAAAGAGCGGTCATCTGCTAGCTTAAACCTCATTGTTTCAGGGCTATTATTTGTAATAGAAACTTTAACAAAAATAGGCTCAGAATCAATACCACCAGGATAATAAACTGTCTTAGTATAAAACCTTATAGAAACCTTTTTTCCATTTAGAAGCTCATTCTCTTGTGCAAACATAAAAGTGGCAAAGAAAAAAGATAAAAAAGTAATTAATATAAGTATTCGTCCTTTCATAAAATTCTCCAAATAAAGCTTTTAACTATCCCTGACATTAAGACAAACTATATTCACCAATATTCTAAATTAAGCTTTAGAAGACTAGTAAATGAATATAATAACTACACTATTTTTTAGCTTTGAGCTAAAATTTAAAACAATAATCAAACTACACCTTACAATAGTTAAGAGTATTATGATTTATGTGCATTTCTATTTGCCAAGAATGACAGCATTCTTGTCTTTTTTATCGGCTTTGCAAAGTTTGTTTTTTAATGTAATAGGCTATTTAAGCTCATATTTATCTTAACTACTCTTTTTTGATATGTTTTTTATCTTGCCTACATCTTGCAATAAGAAAATTATATTATTATTATTTAGCTCATCATGCCTAAAAGAGAATATCAAAAAGATTATTGTTTAGTAAGTAGCTATGTAAAATCAAAAACATGGATTTTTGTCTTTATGTTTTTATTATTTAACTTTAGCCATCTTTTTACAGAAAATATGCCAAGCCTAGCAGGTGAATATTTTTACATTGCAGAATGTTATGCTGAAGTAAAAAAGTATGAAAAAGCAATAGAATTTTATAAAAAGGCTGAAAAATATGAAGAATATGCTAACGCTGCAAAATATAATATTGCAAGAATGTATGCACTTTTAAACGAATGGGAAAAAGCTTTTAATATATTAAAACCTATTTATGAAAAAGAAAAAGAAAATGAAAAGATTTTAGCCTCTTATGCATACGTCCTTTGTGCTTGTGGTAAATTAGAAGAAGCAATTAATCTTTATAAGATTATTTATGAAAAAAACAAAGAAACACCAGAAAAGGCTTTTAATTATGCACGTATTTTGATAGCTTCAAAAAAATATGAACAAGCAAGTACCTTTTTAAATGATCTAAAAGAGCAATTTATAGAAGACGAAGAAAGATACACAATAAAAGAATTGCAAGATGCAATTGAAAAACTTAAATCTCCATTAGAAGAAGAAAAAAGGCTGGAAGAAGAAAGAGAAGAAGAATAACCTCCCTTTTCTTACACTAAAATATCATTAAAAAGGTTTTTACCTTTTTAATGAGTTAGCAACATTAGTTTCATGCAAAAAAAACACTGATTAATATCAATTAAATAATATTAACCAGTGTTTTGCTTAAGTAAATATGCAATGTAAATTAAATAATTCCCATATCTTTGCCTACTTTCTGGCAAATCTTTACAGCTTCGTCTAGTTGTGCTTTTGTGTGCCCCGCTGTAACCATGCACCTAACTCTTCCTGTTCCTTTTGGCACTGTTGGAAACACTATAGGACCTGAGAAAACACCATTATTAAACAAGTTCTTTGAGAAAAGAAGTGTTTTTGCCTCATCTCCTACAATGATAGGAGTAATAGGAGTTTCACTATTTCCAGTATTAAAACCTAGCTTACTTAATCCTTCCTTAAAATGCTTTGCATTATCCCAAAGCCTATCAGTATATTCTGTAGATTCCATCAACATTTTAATAGCTTCAATAGCTGCTCCAACCGCTGCAGGTGGAAGTCCTGTAGAAAATAAAAATGGTCTACCCCTATTCTTTAACCAGTCAATAGTTACCTTCTTTCCTGCAACATAGCCACCAACTACACCAATTGCTTTAGAAAGAGTGCCCATTGCAAAATCAACACGACCATGTAAATGGAAATGGTCAACAGAGCCTCTTCCGCTTTCTCCTAGCACACCACTTGAGTGAGCGTCATCAACATAAGTCATGCAATTATATTTTTCTGCTAACTCCACAATGCCTGGTAACTTTGCAATATCTCCATCCATAGAGAAAACGCCGTCAGTTATAATAAGCACATTTTTATAACTATCTCTCTTTTCTTTTAACACATTCTCTAAGTCTTGCATATCTGAATGCTTAAAAACTGCCTTATCTGCTTTTGAAAGACGAGTGCCGTCAATAATTGATGCATGATTCAATTGGTCAGAGATAATTAAATCTCCTTTTTCTGTTACAGCTTGAATAACGCCTGCATTGCAATTAAAACCAGACTGAAACGAAAGCACAGCCTCTTCTCTTTTAAACTTTGCAAGAAGCTCTTCAAGCTCATTATGAATAGTCATATTCCCAATTATAGGGCGCACAGCACCTGCACCTGCACCATATTTTTCTACTGCAGCAATAGCAGCTTTCTTTAAGCGTGGATGATTAGCAAAACCTAAATAGTTGTTTGAAGAAAGATTAATTACTTTCTTACCATTAACAACACATTCAGCATCATTAGGTCCTTCCAATGTAACAGGTTCTTTATATAAACCTTGGTCTTTAAGCTCTTGAACCTTAACTTTCAAAAACTCCATATCATGTATATTAGACATAAAAACCTCCTAGTCTTTATATATTAAGTCTATTTACCTAACTTTACCTTTAACTTTTCTAACATATCAACCGTCATCTTAGATAAATCATATTTAGGATTCCAGCCCCACTCAGCCCTTGCACAGCTATCATCAAGAGAATTAGGCCAAGAATCTGCAATTCCTTGCCTTACAGGGTCAACTTTATAAGTCATCTTAAAGTTTGGCATGTGTTTTTTAATTTCAGCTGCAATTATTTCAGGAGTAAAACTCATTGCTGTAATGTTAAAAGCGTTTCTATGCTTTAAACGTGAAGCATCTGCTTCAAGGAGATTATGAATTGCATCCAATGCATCTGGCATATACATCATGTCCATAGACGTGCCTTCTTTTATAAAGCACTCATAAGAACCTTTTTTAACAGCATCATAATAGATATGAACAGCATAATCTGTAGTTCCCCCCCCTGGCAATGCCTCATAAGAGATAAGACCTGGGAAACGCACTCCTCTTGTATCTAGCCCAAATCGTTTGTTATAGTAATCGCATAAAAGCTCACCTGCCACTTTTGTAACACCATAAAGAGATGTTGGACGCTGTATTGTGTCTTGTGGAGTTTTATCAGCTGGAGTGGTAGGACCAAAAGCTGCAATAGAACTTGGCACAAAAAGAGAAAACTTATTTTCTCTTGCTACTTCTAGCACATTATGAAGACCTGTCATATTAATATCATAAGCTAAATTAAATTTCTCTTCTGCAACTGCAGAAAGAAGAGCTGCCAAGTGAATAATAGTATTTACTTTATGTTTTTTGCAAATCTCTGCAAGGGAGGTTGCATTAAGAACATCTAACGTTTCAAAAGGACCTCCGTCTATAACCTTTGGAACATCCTTTTTTACTACATCTGAAGCAACAACATTAGATGCACCATATTTATTTCGCAAATAAACAATCAATTCACTACCAATTTGTCCTAGTGAACCTGTAACTAAAATCCTTCTTTCCATACACATACACTCCTTCAAAGAAATAAGCCTTTTTAAATGGCTTACCCATGCAAGTAATCACCTCAAAAATAAATATAGCCTTGCTATTACTATAGCAAGGCTATGAAAAATCAAACTCTTTATATATTATAGTAGTTTTTGCACTAGTGTTTTTTGAAAGGCATCTACTATTGTTAATGAAATAATATATCATGTTTATACTATAATAATATTACTAGAAAAAAACAATAGGCATGTTTTCTAGCCATATAGCTCATCTTTTTTTAATGTGCACTTATAAGTGCTATAAAATATATATAGTCTACTTTAATCTTTTTAAGTCTCATCTTCTTTAACTCCATAGATTTTATACACCA
>CAUUIE010000024.1:0-20303 GCA_963545065.1 uncultured Treponema sp. | reverse complement strand
TTACTAAGATATTTAGATAAATATTCATAAAACCTATATCCCTCAGATTTAAATCCAAACCTAGCATAATCATGCCATTAAAAATAGGTACTTTAAAATTTATCAAAAAATAATACTACAAAAGCCTCAATAAAATTATGAAGCTTTTGTATAAAAATAACTACTTTCTACTTTTCTTAATTTGTTCTATTGCATATTCAAAAGCCGCATCATAAAGCTCTTTTGGTGGCTCTTTAATAAAGCCTTCTTGCATAAGATTTTTTGTAAGAGCCCTGCATTGTGTTATCTCATCTTTTGCCTTCTTATATGCTTCATCCCATGTCATAGTAACACGGGCTAAACCTTCTTTTATTGCTTGCATTGCAACATCTGCAGCTTCTTGAGCAAAGACATCTTCGTCTTCCATTGTTACAACAATATTATCAGGATTAATTCCCTTTTTCTCTGAATAGTCCGCTATAGAATGGGAACATCGAATAGCCATACCATCAGATATTTTTTTTGCACGTACTAAAAGAGCACCTTTTAATATACCAGGGAAGCACACTGAATTGTTAATTTGATTTGGAAAATCTCCTCTACCTGTTCCAACAATAAAAGCTCCCGCTTCTTTTGCTTCATGAGGCCAAATCTCAGGAATCGGGTTAGCACAAGTGAAAACTATAGCCTTATCATTCATGCTTTTAATTTGTTCTTTTGTAACAGTTCCAGGTCCTGGAGTTGAAAGAGCAATTAAAACATCTGCTCCCTTTATTGCTTCATCAAATGTTTTAATTTTTTGTGGATTAGTTTTTAAACACAGTTCCCATTTTCTATAATAGCGGGTATCTTTTTCAACATCCTTCCTATCTGAATGTAAGCCTCCGCGAGAATCACAAATAATCATGTTCTCACCCTTTCCACCATCTGCTAAAATTAATCGAGCGATAGTTGTGTTAGAAGCACCAGCACCCAATAGCACTATTTTGCAATCTTCTATTTTTTTCCCTGCTAATTTTAAGGCATTTAGTAAACCTGCTAAAGTTATGCAAGCTGTCCCTTGAGCATCATCATGCCAAACAGGAATATCACAAACTTCTCTTAATGTGTCTAGCACCTTAAAACACTCAGGCTGTTTTATATCTTCTAGGTTTACAGCACCAACGGAAGGAGATAGCATTCTAACAAAGTCTATAATCTTATTTGGATCATGCTCCCCTACAGGCACTTGGGTTTTGTCCTTTTCATCAACTCTAACACGTGAATCTATGCAAAGCGGATAAGCATCTACTCCACCTAGATATTTCATGAGCATACACTTACCTTCCATTACCCCAAGACCTCCTGGAGGAGTGCAGTTTCCATCTCCTAAAACGCGAGTGGAATCTGAAACCACAGCTACTAAATTTCCTCTATTAGAAAGAGAAAAAGAAAGCTCATTGTCATCTCTAATAGATGTAGAAATTGCAGAGACCCCTGGTGTGTACCAAACACCAAACCAATCAAAGCCATAAAGCCCACACTTAGGTACTGTCTGAAGCTTACCACCATAAAAACGATGAGTTAGCACAGAGAGTTTTTTTAGAAAATGAGTTTTTGCAAGGGCTTTTTCATCTTCTGTAAAATCAGAAGGAAAAGATTTTATAATGGAGCTAAGCTCCTTTTGAATGTTTTCCATGTATATTATTCTATCAAACAAATATTTTTTTTTCAATCATTAAAGAAACAAAACGTTTTAACATCCTCCTTATCCACATAGCCTTTTAGAATGTCCCACTTTTATTTTTACTTCTATAATCTCCATATAAACACCTCGCCTCCTTCAATTTAATTTACTATTTTTTCTTATGTTTAATTAAAATCCTATTATAAATTTTCTCTCCATTAATTACTGTTAAACACGGGAAGTCCCCAATCCATCTTGCACTATTTGCAATGCCTAAAACTTGAAATTGTTCAGGATTATATTTGTCTAAAAAAGTAATTGGAACTCCCATAATTCCATTACACCTTTTATGTTTCTCTTAACTTTCCTATTTTTACCTTGCAAAAAACATTCAATATCCAAATCAGAAACACCTCTTCCGTTTGCCATTGGTAGTGCCTCTTTTATGCCAATAACATACCCACGCCCTTTTCTTAATGTCTCCTCATAATCATCAAACAATAGCAATTGCTCACCAACAATTTTTGATTACACATATGACGTACATATAAGATGCGATAACTTTAGATAGTTAAAATTCCTTAAAGGATTTAATCCTTTTTTATCTAGGTATACTGTTAAAGGGCTTGACTATTTATTCAAACCCATTATTGCACCAGAATCAGAGCCTCCAATACTTCCTCTTCTAAGGTTTTGCCATTCGTCTTTTTTCATGCTTTTTACTAAAACACTTTTTTTGACGTTTTTTAGCAATTCCTTACATAACGCATTTTCCATAACATCCTCCTGTTTGTTTATGGTTTTTAGCTACCGCATTTGCTTTGTAGATTTATGCACTCTTCTACAACTGCATAACATTCTTCAAAATTTCCAACTTTGATAATCTTTCCACTTTCCTTTTCTATAAGATGAAATACACCGCCTTTACTTATTAATTTATACATATCTTTTAATACCCCCTCCCGATATAAAAGATTAAAAAAAAGAGCACAATAAGACTTGTTACCCAGCTCTGTTATTTAATTACTTATTGTTGTAATTTGTGGAAAAAATAGGATGCTAATATTGATGCTTTATGTTTCTACTATGCAGTAACTTAGATAGAATAGATTTTTAAAATCTCTTCATTACACCTAGATTTATGCCTTTTTATATTAGTTTTCTAGCTAGAGTTTGGGCAAAATCTAGCTAGTTTTTGAAGAAAGTCTAGCTAGAATAGGAGTGCGTTTATTGCTAAAACACGCTCACCATTACTACAATAAACGCACCCCTAGGTATGTAACACTATGCCTCTTGTTCTAGCTAGAAGAGGGCCCACGTTTTAGCTAGAATTGATGCTGTGTAATAACTAGAATAAAAAGCCAATCATTTAAGTAACAATAGACGAATTCTAGCAACACTCAGGTCTGCCGATTAGCTAAAAGGAGAGCTCCTTCTAGCTAGAGGGAGGCATCTTGCTAGTTTAAGAAAAGGCATCCGTTTAAGTTTAAGGAATGAACTTTTTCATATTGCTACACCTTAATGACAAGTTTTTAAAAATTTTACTTAAAACATCCATTTTCAAAAACTATTTTTATGGAGTATTATATTATAAGGCGAAGTGCAATGGATAAAAGAATTATAAAATGTTCTAGCGTATTAGGTTATTGCATGGGAGTAAAAAGGGCTGTAGAAGCTACTATAAAGGCTACAAAAGATTATCCTAACTCTAATATATACACTTTTGGCGAGTTAATTCACAATCCTGTCACATTAAAAATGTTAGAAAAACTAAAAGTGAAGATTATAGATGAAGATGATTTATTAAATGATAAAATAAAAAAAAATGATATAGTTGTTATAAGGGCACATGGAATTACTCCTAAAATTCTTTCTAAACTAAAGGAAAAGGAGGTAATTTTAATAGATTGCACTTGTCCACGCGTTGTATCAAACAGATGTTTAGCACAAAAACAAAGTGAAGTTTCTACTATAATATTAGTAGGAGATAAAAACCATCCAGAGCTTATTAGCATTCAAGGTTATGTTTTAGAAAATAAAAATACAAATTGCATTATTATTCAAAATGAAGAAGAAGCAAAAGAAATAGAAATCTTAAAAGAAAATGAAAACTTTTCATTAATTGCCCAAACTACAATAAAAAGGAAAGAATTACTAATTATTCAAAGTATCTTGCAAAAGAAAATTAAAAATTTAAAAGTGTTTAATACCATATGTTCTGCTACGTTTGAAAGACAAAAAGCATTAAAAAATTTAATTGGTGAAGTAGAAGCTATTGTGATTATAGGAGGAAAAAATTCTGCAAACACAAAAAGGCTATATATTTCAGCAAAAGAAAGTGGAAAACCAACTTTTTTTATAGAAAAATCTTCTGAACTAACAAAAGAAATATATTCATATAAAACTATTGGCTTAGCATCTGGAGCTTCCACTCCAGATGAAACAATAAATGAAGTTTATAATTTGTTAAATACTTAAAAATATATTCATATATCCGATAAAATATGAATGGAAAAATGTAATCCATTTCTTTCATCTATTTTTTCTAATCATTTAAGTAAATTAAAATCCTGTTTTGTAGTTATAACTTTACTCATCATTTTGCTATTTAATAGTAGTTGCAAAACAATTTCAAGTTCTATGCCTATTATAAGTAGGTCACGTCTTAACAGTGAACAATTAACGGCTTTTCTTATGTATATGAATCCCAATGCAGATGAAGAAAGGGTTAAAAGAATTTCTTCTATATATATAGAAGAATGTGAAGCAGAATCTATTAATTCAGATATAGCATTTGCTCAAATGTGTTTAGAAACAGGGTTTCTTTCTTTTAAAGGCATTGTTAAAAGTGAAATGAATAATTTTTGTGGGCTTGGAGCTATAGATAGTGTTCACAATGGAATTGTTTTTAAGGACGAAACTACTGGCATTCGTGCACACATTCAGCATTTAAAAGCTTATGCTTCAAAAAAACCTTTAAAACGTGAATGCGTAGATCCTAGATATAAATATGTTTATCCAAAAGGTAAAGCTCCAAATTTGAAATCTCTTACAGGAAAATGGGCAACAGACCCTGAATATAGCAATAAGCTACAAAGCATAATTAAACGTATGTATTTATTTGCTTTATAAATTGCTTACAACTTGTTTTTCCGTCTTATTGATAAATAAAAAATAATTGTATAATATTAAATAATGAATCAATTTAATTATGAAACTATATGGAATGAAGCTATAAAATCCTTAAAAAAAGAATTATCAGAAATTGAAATTTCAGGATGGATAGAACCATTAAAATATGTTTCAAATGAAGAAGAAACTATAATATTAGCTGTTTCGTCTGCATTTTTAAGAGATCAGATAATACAACGTTATAAAAGAAAAATTGAAAAAATATTAAACCTTATCTCTGGTAATATAATATCAATTAAGATTAATATTGATAAGTCTATAGATGATGAAGATAATGAAACTGAATACGATGAAACAAAAGAAACAAAAAGAATTTCTTTGAATAATGTTCAAGAGAAAAAAATCAGTCACCCAGATTTGAACGAAGCATATACCTTTGATAATTTTATAATAGGAAGTGGTAATAAATTTGCTGCAAATGCTGCAATAGCAACTGCTAGAAATCCATCCGAATCTTATAATCCTTTTTTTATTTACGGTGGCGTAGGTCTTGGTAAAACTCATTTATTACAAGCTATTGGTAACTATATTTGGAAAAGTTCAAATTCAAAGGTGTTGTTTGTTACAGCAGAAACATTTGTTACAGAATTTATTCAAGCTTTGAATAGTGGTCCACGAAATGTTGTTTCTATGGCTTCTTTTAAAAAAAAATATAGAAATGTAGACGTTTTATTAATAGATGATGTTCAATTACTAGAGGGAAAAGTAGAATCACAAGAAGAGATTTTTAACACATTTAATCATTTATATCAAAATAAGAAACAAATGGTCTTTACATCTGATAGACCTCCTTCAGAACTTAAGTTTCAAGAAAGGTTAAGATCAAGGTTTCAAAGAGGTCTTGTTGTGGACGTTAGAATGCCTGAATATGAAACACGTTGTGCAATATTAAAGAAAAAAAATGAAGTTTCAAAGGAAAAGGTAAGTTCTGAAGTAATAGATTTTATTGCAAGAAATGTTTCTTCAAGTGTAAGAGATTTAGAAGCAATGCTTACAAAAGCACAAGCATATATTAAATTTACAGATAAACCTTTAACTTTAGAAGTTGCAAAAACACTTTTAATAAATGATATTGCAGCAAATACTCAAGTAAATATAACTATTGATGTAATTAAAAAAGAAGTTTCAGAATATTTCAATGTTTCAATTGCAGATATAGAAAGTAAAAAAAAGCCTAAAAGCTTAGTTCTTCCAAGACATATTGCCATGTATTTATCAAGAGAAATGACAGAATGTTCTAGCACAGAAATAGGAAAAGCATTTGGAGGTAGAGATCATGGATCTGTTCTTAATGCACATTCAAAGATAGAAAAAAGAATGATTTCAGAACCTTCAATTCAAACTGCAGTTACCACATTAGAAAACTTAATAAAAGAGAAGAATGTTAGTAAATAACTTGTATAATAATTGTATGATAATAGGTATTAATATGATTAAAAAGTATATGATTTTTAGTTACTTTTTTAAAAGTTGTGAACAATGGAAATAAATTGTAGGAAAAATATTTGATTTATTCACAGACTTAAGTATATATGTGTGTTAAAGTTAAATGAGTTATTCGTAAATTCACAAGACACTATAACTACTACTACTAAATTTATATAATTATTATTAATTGCTTTTAAGACTTAAGGAGATATGAATGAAAATTACTTTTGATAGGGATGTTTTAATTAAAGAATTGACTATTGCACAAGAAATAATTGCAACAAAAACAGCATTAACAATTCTTTCAAATGTTTTATTAATAGCAAAAGATGAAAAATTAACAATTAAAGCAACAGATGTAAAAGTTTCTTTTGAAACTTCTATACCTGTAAATGTAATTCAAGAAGGAACTACAACAGTCTTTTGTGATAAGTTAGTTAGTATTATTCTTTCTCTTCCTCAAGGAGAGATTGAAATTGAAGAAAAAGATCAAAAAATGATAGTACGTTCTGCATTAAAGAAAGCTAAATTTCAACTTAAAACAATACCTGATGAAGATTTTCCAGCTTTCTTAGAAACAGATGGAATTAATTTTTTTGAACTCCCTAATAAAGATTTTAAATATAGTATTAAACATACTATCTTTGCAACATCCGATGATGAAACTAGATATTTCCTTAATGGTATATACATAGAATATAAAGATAATAAGTTACATTTTGTTGCAACAGATGGAAGGCGTTTAGCTATTGTAAAAAAAGAAGTTGATTCTTCTATTGCTAACTTTAATGGTATTATAGTGCCTCCTAAGATATTGAATATAATTTATAAAAGATTAAGTGATGAAGGAAATATTTCTATTGGAATAACAGAAAAAAATGTGTTTTTCTTTTTTAATAATTATAAGTTTTATTCTATTTTAATTGATGGGCAGTATCCAAATTATGATCGTGTTATACCGGAGAATCAGGAAAGAGTTTTTGAAGTTGATAGGAAAGAATTTTTAGAAGGATTAAAGAGAGTTTCTCTTATGGTGGAACAAAAATCAAAAAGAGTTCTTTTGAATATGTCTGAAAATAATATTTCTATTTCTTCTCAAGAAAGTGAATTAGGTGTTGCTAAAGAAGATGTGTCATGCCAATATGAAGGCAATGAAATGCTTTTAGGTCTTAATTATATATATCTTGAAGAGCCGTTAAAGAATTTATCTTGCGATAAAATTAGGGTTGAATTTACTGAGTCTACACGTGCAATTATGTTAAAAGGTGTTGGAGAAGAAGATGTGTTCCATGTAATAATGCCAATGCAAGTTTCTTAAAGGAAAGGATGTGTCTTTTCTTTCTATTTCTTATGTTAATTTTCGTAATTTAAAAGATGCAAGTGTAAATATTGGATATCCTGAAGTATTTATTGTTGGTAAAAATGGACAAGGCAAAACTAATTTTTTAGAAGCTTTATACATTTCATCTTATGGGGCTTCTTTTAAGAGTATGGTAGAAACCCAAATACCTACTAAAGGTGCTTTGAACTATTCAGTGAAAACTTTGTATAAAAAATCTGATGAAGTAAGCTATAATATTTCCGTTAGTTATGATAAAAATAAAAAAGAAATACAAAAAGATATGAAAAAAATTGATAGGAAAGAGTTGGTTAGTACTATTCCTTGTATTTTATTTTATACTTCAGATATTGAATTTGTTAACGGAAGTCAATTAAGAAAAAGATTTTTTTTTGATCAGTGTTTAGCTTTGTATGATAAAAGTTATTTATCTTTGTTACATGCTTATAATAGAATTTTATTGGCAAAAAATATGGTAATAAAATCAAAAAGTAATATGGATTTGTTGGATACTTATAATATTCAACTTTCTGTATTAGCTTTTTCTATTATGAAAAAAAGAATGGAGATTGTGGAAGAATTTAATTCTAAATTTTCTAAAATATATAGAGAAATATCTAGCATTGATGGAGTTAAAATATTATATAAACCTACAGTAAATTTAACTTCAGAAGAGGAATTATTAAAGATTTTGTCTATTAAAAAAGAATATGAAATAAAAATGGGAAGTTCATTTATAGGTCCTCATAGAGATAAGGTTTTTTTTGTTAAAGATGATTTGTTATTTGATAAACAATCGTCTAATGGACAAAAAAGACTTATATCTCTTGTTTTAAGAATGTTACAAGCACAATTTTATATTGAAAAATTTAATGAAAAACCTATTTTTTTAATGGATGATGTAATGTTAGAGTTAGATAATGATAAGAAGAAAAAATTTATGTCTCTTTTACCTTCATATAAACAGTTGTTTTGTACTTTTCTTCAAGGAGAGTTGTTTGATAATTACAGAACTAAAGATACAAAAATTTTATTTATGGATAACGGAGTTTTAAATGAAAGAAATTAAAAAAATCTCTGATTTAATAAATCCGTTTATTTCTGAAATTAATAAGAAGATATATAGAGAAAATAAAGATATTTGTATTTATGATCTATGGGATGAAATAATAGAAAAAGAAAATTTACCAAATAGTTCTACATTAGAGGATATTAAGAATTCTGTTATTTTTGTTCATGTAAATCATCCAGGAATGGCACAGCAGATAAGAATTAAAAAATTTAAGATTTTGCAAGCATTTAATCAAAAATTTCCTGATATGAAATTAAAAAACATAAATATATTTATAGATAGTGTTTTTGAAAAATAAATTATATAAAATTAACTATTTTAATATTAGATAATGTTCCATGTGGAACGTTAAAATGGAGATATGAAATGGGTCTTAAACTATATAATAGTATGGGTAAGATACTGCAGGATTTTATCCCTATTAATGAAGAATGTGTAGGTTTTTATGGTTGTGGACCAACTGTATATAAATATGCTCATGTAGGGAATTTAAGAGCTTATGTATTTCAAGATATTTTAAAAAGAACGCTAATATTTTTAGGGTATAATGTTAAACATGTAATGAATATTACGGATATAGGGCATTTATCTGACGATGGTGATGATGGTGAAGATAAAATGTTAAAATCTGCTAGAGAAAGTGGATTAAGTGTTTCTCAAATAGCAGATATGTATATTAAAGCTTTTTTTGATGATGTTGATAAATTAAATATTAAACGACCATCTGTAATATGTAAAGCCACAGAGCATGTTACTGACATGATTGAATTAATACAAAAAATAGAAAAAAATGGTCATACTTATATGGCAAATGGTAATTTATATTTTGATATTTCTACTTTTCCTGATTATGGTAAACTTAGTGGTATTAATATTGAAACATTAAAACCAGGTGCAAGAATAGAAGTTGATAAAAATAAGAAAAATCCTAACGATTTTGTTTTATGGTTTACTAATAGTAAATTTGAAAATCATGCTCTTTTATGGGATTCTCCTTGGGGACGTGGTTATCCTGGTTGGCATATTGAATGTTCTGCAATGAGTATAAAATATTTAGGAGAACAATTTGATATACATACTGGGGGGATTGATCATATAAGAGTACACCATACTAATGAAATTGCTCAATCTGAGAGTGCAACAGGAAAGAAATGGGTTAATTATTGGTTGCATAATGAATTTTTAATTACAGACAAAGGAAAAATGTCAAAATCTAAAGGCGAAGTATTTACTCTTACTGATGTTATTAATGCTAATTTCAATGCTCTTGATTATAGGTTTTTTCTTCTTGGAGGTCATTATAGAAAACAATTAGCATTTTCATGGGATGCATTAGAAACGGCAAAAAATGCAAGACATAAAATATTAGAAAAGGTTTCTAAATTATTGGAAGATTCCACAGAAGAAGAAATAGCAGAATATAAGAATATAAGTGATAATTTTTGTTTTAATGATATTTTTAAGTATATTAAAAATGAAAATCTCATTAAAGTATTGAATGGATTTAAAGAAGAAATAGAAAAAGATTTAAACATACCCAATGCACTTCCATACTTATATAACATAATGAAGGAGAAAAATATTTCTAAAGATGAAATATTAAAATCTATTTCTATTGTTGATTTTATATTGGGCTTAAATATAATTGAAGAATCTAAAAACATAAATTCTTTTGTTAATAACTCGAGTAGTATAAATGAAGAAATAATTAATAAATTAATTAGTGAACGCAATGTTGCTAAAAAAGAAAAAAATTATAATGAAGCAGACGAAATTCGTAATAAATTAAAAAACATGGGGGTCTTATTAGAAGACACACCTAACGGAACGATATGGAAAAAATGTTGATTTTTTATGTAACTTTTACTACACAAAGATTGTTTACTGGATGCAACAGATGTTAGATACACAATCTGAAACAGATTTTCGTATTATATACGAAAAGATTATGAATATTATATATAGAGTTGCATACAATGTAACTAAAAATCGTGAAATTGCCGAAGATATATGTCATGACTGTCTCATTAAAATGACAGAAAAAAAGATGATTTTTCCTTCGATAGATGATGCAAAATATTGGCTTATAAGAGTTGTTAGAAATGCATCCCTTAATTATGTTAAGAAATTGTTGAGAGAAAAGAAAGCTTATCAAAAAGCGTTTAAAGAAAGTGAAAAATACGCTATTGCAAGTGAAGAACATGTTTTGAAAGATGAAACAGTACAGAGAGTAAGAGGAGCATTTGAAAAACTTCCTGAAAGCTTAAAATCTGTTTTGCAATTAAAAGAATATACAGACCTTAATTATAAAGAAATAGGTGCGATATTAGGAATAACAGAAGGAAATGTAAAAATTAGAGTGTTTAGAGCTAGAAAACGCTTATCTAAAATAATAGGAGAAGATGATGTCTACTTGCCCTGACCCTGAATTTTGTAGTGCGTATATTGATGGAGAAATTAATGCTGATCTAAAGGAAAAATTCGAATCTCATTTATTAAAATGTAAAAAATGCAGAACATTGATTAGTAAATATACTCTTATAAAGAGGGTTTTGACATGTAAAGAAATTCCAGAGCTTGATTTAAATAAATCTTTTGAAAAATTAAAAAGAAAGTCTAGTCCTAAACAATTAAATATATCTTATAATTATTTATTATTAAAAAAATGGAGTAAAATTACTGCTTCAGCTGTTGCTAGTGTATTTGTTTTAATCTTTGGTTTTTATTTTATTAATAATATTAGTGTTCCTAAGCAGGAAGTAGAATACACTTTATATAAAGAAGAAAATGATCAATTTATACCAATAGTACCAACACCATATAAACCATATAGTGCAGTAAATTTTTTGGATGTTGAAATAGAGAATATGGATTTATTTATAGGATTAAACAAAAAAAATAAAAATAATGGCATTAAATATAAGAATTTCGTATATACTTTTAATGGATTTAGTAATTTATATTCTCAACTAGAAGAAAATAATCTTAATACAATTAATATACAACCAATAAATAATGATAATTCATACTATTATGCTTCCAGTATACCAATTTATGTAAATTTAAATAAAAATGGCAAATAAATTTATATATTCTTTACAGAAATATTCTTTGCTAAGATTTGTTATAGTTGTTTTATTTTTTTTAATTATTGGAATATGCATTGCATATTTGAGAATGGCTATAAAAAAAACTCCGTTAATTTTAGATATTAATCCAAAAACTTTTGAAAAAACTGATATGATAACAATATCAGGAGAACATTTTGGAGAAGAAGCAGAAGATTCTTTTTTAAAGATAGATAATATTGTTATTCCTTCTACTTTATGTAAAGAATGGAAAAATAATAAAATATTAGTTTCTGCTAGAATGGTTGGAGAAGGAGGAGTATTAT
Organism: uncultured Treponema sp.; assembly: GCA_963545065.1. GTDB lineage: Bacteria > Spirochaetota > Spirochaetia > Treponematales > Treponemataceae > Treponema_B. The sequence goes on along the minus strand of CAUUIE010000024.1, from coordinate 8,233 downwards.
TTGTAATTGTTAAAAACATATATTCAGCTCCTACTTTTCTTCCTTTAAAAGATAATATTCCAATAGTAAAAATGAAAGAAACAAGTGAAGAAGCTCCTAGCATAGAATCTGTTGATTGGGGAAATGGAGAGATAGGAAGTATTATTAAAATAGGTGGAGAAAATTTTGGAACTGTTAAAGAAGATTCTCAAGTTGTTTTTATAAGAGGATACAATGAATGGTCACCTATATTATTAGAAAACAGAAATGCTGAAAACGTATCTTATTGTTCAGAAAAAAATTTTGATTTTGATTTTTGGAGTGATGAAGAATTACATGTTAGAATGCCTGAATCCATAGATTCTGGGATTCTTATTGTAAAAACAAAAAATGGTGTCAGTAATCCTATTCCATTTAATCTTAAAAAACTTGTTGGAACTAAGTTATTTAAAAATAAAAATAAATTTGTTATTTCTTTAGAAACAGAGATTTCTGGTGTTAAAGGAGAAGAACAAAACTCTATCTTTTTAAGAACACCATTACCAGAAGAAGATGAAAGACAAATTGATTTTAATATAATCTCTTTGAATTTATCACCTATAGTGCAAAACCATGAAGGTGAAATAGTTTATCAAATTGAAAATATAAAAAAAGATGATAAAATTAAGGTATTGAATCAATATGAAATTACTTGTTATGAAGTTAATACAAATGTCAATTTAAAAAACATTTCTAACAAAATAAATAATAAAAAATTATATGATCAATATACTTCTCAAACTCGATTAATTCCCTCTAAAGATACTAAAATAAAAAATATAGTGAACAAAATAGTAAAAAACGAAAAGAATGCTTATTTGAATGCAAAAAAAATATATGAATATATAATTTCTAATTTTGAAATAAATAATGATATAACTTCAGATAGAAGTCAAACAGTTATATCTTTTTTGGATAATAAAAAAGGGAGCCCATACGATGCGTCTCTTTTATTTTGTACTTTTTGCAGGTCTATTGGTATTCCAGCTTTGCCTATTGCTGGTATTGTTATAGACAAACAAAAAAAAACTTATATTCATTGGTGGGCTGAATTTTATATAGAAGCTTTTGGATGGATACCTGTGGATATTGGTATGGCTATGTCTGTTCCATTTGAAAATAAAATTAAAGATAAGAAAGAGTATTATTTTGGTAACATAGATAGTTTTAGAATAAGCTTTTCGCATGGTGAAAAAGAAATATTACAAATGGTTGCAAATAGCAAAATGTATTCACATGAAAGAAGTTTTGCGTTCAAAAGATTTTGGGAAGAAACATTAGGAATTGATGCATATACATGTTTTTGGTATACGCCACAAATTATTTCTATAAATTAATTAAAAAATTGTATTTATATTTTAAAATGTCGATTATAAACGTATTATGAAAAAAGATTACATTCCAGAAGAAGCCTATTTTATAAAAACTACTGAGCAAAAGTGTGAAACACTAGATACCAATCAAAAATATACATTAAACAAATGTGGAAACAAAATGTTCAATCAAAATGATATTGCAGGAGCAACACGTATTTTCCTTACAACAGGATATTCTGATGGTTTAACTCGTGTGGGAGATTATTATTTAAAACAAGGGAAAAAACTAGATGCATTAAAATATTATGTATTAGCACACAATCAATATAAAATCGACCTTTTATCTAAAGAAATCGCAAATCTTATAAAGATATTATTATAATAGCATGAATAAAAGTAAGCTTGTATTACCATCAATATTAGCTCTTATTCCAGAAGAAATTTTTATTGAATGTGAGTTAGAAAAAGAATTTCAAGCAAAACAAATATTTGCATGGCTTAGTAAAGGTGTTTCTTCTTTTGAAGAAATGACAAATCTTTCGTTACCATTAAGAGAAAAACTAAAAAATGCTTATTCAATTTTTACTTCAAAAGTACAAAACATATTAAAGGACAGTGCTTCAATTAAATTTGGAATTGAACTTCAAGATGGCACCTTAATTGAAGCTGTACTATTAAAAGATAAAACAGAAAGGCTTACAGCCTGTCTTTCTTCACAAGTTGGTTGTCCTTTAGCATGTAAATTTTGTAAAACTGGAAAGTTAGGATATTCAAGAAATTTAGACGCTTATGAAATAATAGAAGAATTTCATCATTTGGAAAAATATGCAAATAAAAGAATAGAAAACATAGTTTTTATGGGAATGGGAGAACCATTATTAAATCTTGATGAAATAAAAAAAGCAATAAATATTTTAACACATCCAAAGGGTATTGCACTTTCAAAAAAACGTATTACACTATCTACCTCTGGAATTATAAAAGGAATATACACTCTTGCAGATTATGAAAATGCACCACGTCTTGCAGTTTCTTTAACAACAGCAGATGCCACGTTAAGAAATTCTTTAATGCCAGTAGAAAAATCAAATCCGCTTCCACAACTAAAACAAGCAATTAAATATTTTAATGAAAGAACAAAGAAAAGAGTAACATTAGAAATAGTTTTAATTCACAATATTAATACTTCAAAACAAATGATTCAAAAAATAATTGAATTTTCAAGAGGTTTAAATGTTTTAATCAATCTTATTCCGTGGAACCCAATTGAAGAAATTGATTTTACTCGTCCAACAGATTCAGAGGTTTCATATGTAGAAAAATATTTAAAAGAAGAAGGCTTAAATGTAACAATTAGAAAAAGCAAAGCAGGAAATATTTCTGGAGCTTGTGGTCAACTAGGAAAAATTAAAAATAATGAATAATAACCTAAAGTGTAGAGGATGCCATTTATGCAATGGAGAAGCTTGTAAAGGAGAATTACCGGGCATGGGTGGCGTTTTAATGAGTACTATATTTATAGAAAATGTGAAAGCATGGCATAAATATTACATAAAAGAAGAAAAAGAAATTAAATGTGCAAAAATACGCCTAGCACCTATGGCAGGAGGTGTTCAAAACATTGGATGGCATGATGAAAAAGATTTTTATCTTTCTATGATAAATGCTTGCAGTTTTGCTAATCTTTCATTAAGCATAGGCGATGGGGCTCCTGATGAAAAACTAACATTTGGTATTCTTGCTTTAAAAAGTGTTAACAAAAAAGGAGCTGTTTTTTTAAAACCATATCCACAAAACAAACTATTAACAAGGATTGAAAGGGTAAAAAATCAAGCTGAAATTGTTGGAATTGATACTGATTCATATAACATAATAACAATGAGAAAACAAGTTTTATTAGAAAAAAAAACACCTAAACAACTTTTAGAAATTAAAAAACAATCAAAGCTTCCATTTGCTGTAAAAGGAGTATTTGACAAAGAAGACATTGAAATTGTAAAAGAACTAAAACCTGAAATTGCAATTATTTCTAATCATGGTGGAAGAATAGATAGATTTGTGAAAAGCTCTGCTGACTTTCTTAAAGAGCATGGAAGTGAAATAGCAAAATATGTTGACGAAATATGGGTAGATGGGGGAATAAGAACAAAGGAGGATATATTAGCAGCAAGTTATCTAGGAGCAAAAGAAATATTAATAGGGCGTCCAATAATTAGTGCTATGGTAAGAGGTGGAAAAGAAGAGGTGAAAAAGTTTATAGACAAATTAAGGATTAATTAAACTATGAAAACTAGATTAGACAAAGCTCTTCATGACAATGGTTTTGGAACAAGAAGTAGCATAAAAAAGATGTTACAAAAACGTAAGTTATTGGTTAATGGAACAAGAATAACGGATGGAAGTTTTAAGATAGAAGAAACAGATGAAATTTCTATTGAAGATAAAATATTAGAATTAAAAAAATATATTTATATCATGCTAAACAAAAAAAAGGGTTATGTTACTTCAACAAAAGACCCAAAATACAAAACCGTTATGGAGCTTCTTCCATCTAATTGGAGTAATAAAGGCATTTTTCCTGTTGGGCGTCTTGATATAGACACAGAAGGCTTATTAATTTTAACAAATGATGGTGTCTTAGCTCATAAAGTAATTTCACCAAAATATAAAATAATAAAACAATATTATGTACACGTAAAACGAGAAATTGATAAAGAAGAATTTAAGAAAATAAAAGATAAATTTAATAACGGAATTCTTTTTAAAAATGGATATAAATGCCTTCCTGCAACGATAGAGCAAAAAAATGAAGGCTACATAGTTGGTATAGGCGAAGGTAAGTATCATCAAGTAAAAAAAATGTTTTTAAATGTTGATAATGAAGTTACGTACTTAAAACGTATTGCAATTGGTGGTTTAAATCTTGATTCATCTTTAAAACTAGGTGAATCAAGAGAGCTTACAAAAGAAGAAATAGAAAAAATATTTAAATAATTCATTAATATCCTTAAAAACTATCTAGTTTATAAACTTATGAAATGATAAAATATGTCATTATGTTGATTTTAGGAATAGAATCATCTTGTGATGAAACAGCTGCATCCATAGTTAAAGATGGCAAAGAAATACTTAGCAATGTAGTAGCAACACAAATACCATTCCATAAAGAGTACATGGGAGTAGTTCCTGAAATAGCAAGCAGAAAACATATTGAATTCATCTTACCTGTTGTGAAAAAGGCACTAAAGGATGCAAATATTTCATTAAATGAAATTGATGGTATTGCTGCAACTAATAGACCAGGTCTTATGGGCTCTCTTATTGTTGGGTTTACCTTTGCAAAAACATTAAGTTTAACCATTAAAAAACCTTTTATAGCAATTAATCACATGCTAGCACATCTTTACGCAACGCATTTATCATTTGAAGTTTTATACCCATATCTAGGGTTATTAGTTTCTGGTGGGCACTGCATTATTTGCAAAGTATTAAACTTTGATAACATTGAAGTGCTAGGAACAACTATAGATGATGCACCGGGCGAAGCATTTGATAAAGTAGCAAAGTATTATAACTTTGGATATCCAGGTGGGGCAATAATAGATAAGTTAAGTAAAAACGGAAATATCAAAGCAGCAAATTTTCCCATGCCTAATTTACATGGTGTAGGGCATGAATATGATGTTTCATATTCAGGACTAAAAACAGCTTGCATTAATCAAATAGATCAATTTTGGAATTCACAATATGAAAAAACAGATGCAAACATTGCAGCAGCTTTTCAACACACTGCAATAAAAATATTACTAAAAGCTATTTTAAATGCAGTAAAGGACACAAGCTTAAAAACCCTTGTTGCAGGTGGCGGAGTAGCGGCCAATTCATATTTAAGAAAAAAACTTATGGAAACAAAAGATATTACTTGCATCTTCCCCCCGCTAAATCTTTGCACAGACAATGCAGCAATGGTTGCAGGATTAGGCTATCAATACCTAAAAAATGGAATGATAAGCGATATAAGAACTGAAGTGCAATCGAAAGTCCAAGGCTTTAACAAAAAGGGAAGACACCCTAAAATTCATCATTAGTTAATTTAATAATTTTCCATATTACTAACTTTGCATACTTATTAATGTTTCAATATTTGATATAGTAAAACATAGTTTAACCATATTAGGAATCATCTATGCAAGAGAGAGAAATTAAAAGTAAAAAAGTTATAATTGGTGGTAAAGGGTGCACACGAAAGATTGAAATAGGAGGAGGAGCACCTATTTCAATTCAAACAATGTGGAAAGAAAGCCTTCATTTATGCAATTTAAATGACATAGCAAAAAGATTAGAAAGACTTAAGCAATTTGGATGCGACATTGTAAGGTTTGCAGTGCCTGATGAGCTTTCTGCAAAAAAGTTAGTTAAGTTATCTTATTTAACATCTATGCCACTAGTTGCCGATATTCATTTTAATCATCATCTTGCTCTTATTTGTATGGATGGGAATGTAGCAAAGATTAGAATTAATCCGGGTAATATTGGTAGTAAAGAGAATGTAATTGCTGTTGTAAAAAAAGCTATTTCTAAAGGTGTTGCCTTAAGAATTGGAGTTAATTCAGGCTCTTTACCAAAAGACTTAATGAAAAAACTTCAATGTGAAAAGGATAAGCTTTTAAGTAACAATCAATTACCTAATAATAATGAAAAGATAATAGAATTAAACGCAAAACTCATGGCAGAGGCAGCATTTAGGGAGCTTGAAATATTGGATAGCACTGGTTTTGAAAATGCTATAGTTTCTATTAAATCGTCTAATGTTAAAGAAACAATCCTTGCTAATGAGTTTTTTAGAGAAAAAAGAAAAGAACCATTGCATTTAGGAGTTACAGAAGCGGGTCCATTAATTTCAGGAATAGTAAAAAGTAGCATTGCTTTTAATGCTTTGTTAAATAAGGGCATAGGAGAGACTATTAGAGTAAGTCTTTCTGATACTATGGAAAGTGAAATTATTGCAGGAAAAGAAATATTAAATGAATGTGGAAAAAGAAATGAAAGCGTTAAAATAATTTCTTGTCCACGTTGTGGCAGGCGTGGGTTTGACGTTCATGGTTTTTTAGAACGATGGCAAGAAAGGCTTTTTACAATAAACAAAGACATTACTATTGCAATTATGGGGTGTGTAGTAAATGGACCTGGAGAGGCATCTCAAGCAGATTTAGGAATTACAGGCTCTCCTGACACGGTTGTTATTTTTAAAAAAGGAAAGCATATAAACACTATAAAGTTAAAAGATATGCCAGATGAAATGAAAAATAATATAATAGATGAGGCTTTTGAAAAGGAGCTTAAAAGGCTATGAAAAAAATAAGTTTATTAATATTAATGATAATTACTTTGTGCTTAAACGTATGGGCAATTGAATATCTTAAAGAAAACATGGATAAAGAATGGCATTTAATGGAAAAAGCTAAAATATCAATTGAAACAAAAGACTTCGGCACAGCTCTTTTATATGTAGAAAAAGCTGTTGAAGTTCATACTCAAATGTGTAAAAAAAACTATGAATATCTAAAAAATGCATTAAAACCATATCAAGTTAGGCGTGTGGGTGATGAAATAAACGATGTTTATAATGCTCTAAAAGAAAGAGATGATTATGATGCTTGTAAAATTATGGATGACGTATTTCTTTTAAAACCACCTGAAGTGTTTGATTTTTCAGTTACTAATCTTATTGCCTATCTTAAAGAAAGAATAGCCTTTCCAGAAGCAGACTATATTACAGGGCGTATATATTTCATTCAAGGCGAATATAAACAAGCAATGTCATTTTTTGAAAAAGCTTATAAGAAAATTAATCTTTTAGAAATTCCTGATGAAAGATTTAGTATAATATACTCCATTGCTGATACAGCAGGATTACTTGGTCAGCATGATATGCAAGAAAAATATCTTTTATTAGTATTAACAGAAGACCCAACATTTGGTTCTACTGTTTTAGAAAGCTCAAAATTAAAAGCAATGGTGAACACAATAATAAAAGAAAAAACGACAGATAAGTTTTTTAGGTTATATCGTGTAAATAAGGAAATTGCACTAAAAGCCTATAGAGATTTAAGCAAAATATATATTGAAGCAGGGAATAAGAAAAGGTCTTTAACAACCTCTGCTTTAGCTGCTAACATTGCTATTACCACATTATCTGAAATGCTAGCAAAGGCTGATTTTAGCTATACATACTCTAATTTTAAAGATGTACTCATTAGGACAGGGAAGCATATTAATATTAAACAATGGGCAGAAGAAAAAAAACTTTGGGAAGTGTTTATTAACTTTGCTGATGCCCTAGAAGTTAATGGCTATGAAGTGCAAGCAATAGACATGTATCATAAGATTGCTGAAAGCGTTCCATCATTAGATTATGCACAAAGAGCTATGTATAAAGCTTCTAGCATTGTCCCTAGTGTTTCAGTTAATGGGCAAGATGCATCTTCTTTAATTGAAGCATTGGAAGAGGCACTAAACTAAAGCTAATTTAATTTTAATGTTAAATAAAAAACTCTCGTTATAAGCTTTTAATTTACTAAAATGCAAAGATAGCTAAAACTATAATTTAATTGTGCAAAAATCTTAAAGGCAAGCTAGCGTTTCTTAACAAAGATAAAACTACAAACAAAACTCTTAAAAACTTAGTGAAAAATAAATCTAAGGAATGTTTGGAGTATGGAAAGGCACTCTAAAGGCAGAGTGTGGAAATGGAGTAGCTAATACATAGATTAAAAATAATATACTTATCCTTATGAACATTCAAAAGTTAAATTTATTGTAGAGAATAAATGTGCTAAAAATGTGAAAGAATGGACAGGCAAAGGATTCACTATTAAAGCAACTAAAAAAGATAAAAA
>CAUUIE010000023.1:0-21067 GCA_963545065.1 uncultured Treponema sp. | reverse complement strand
CTAGCTAGAAGGAAGAGTCCCGTTAGCTAAAAGGAGGGCTCCTTTTAGCTAGTAAGGCGGGAAAACTGTTACGAAAGCTAAACTAAACATGTCTTTATTGTTAGAACGCACTTAACCCCTATTACAATACACTCTCTTTAAAAGAATGTAATAATTTATTGTTATTCTAGTGGGAAAGTTAAAGATGATGATACATGCGTTTTTGAAGGAGGCTTTGTTAAGAAATGAAAGGTTCTTTAAAACTAAAAATAACCTAACTCATTAAGATTTTAAATTCAATATGATTTAAGTTTATTATTGCACAATTATAAATGTGGCTTTCCTTATCGTTTAGAGAAAAAAGCCTCCTTACTATAGCTTTTCAAAATGAAAACACTGGTTTAAAGAGAGTTTTTCCTTGTAATAATTTACAATAATTATTATTACAAAAAAACTTGGTATGTTAGATAAAAGTTTGTTTGCCTTATCTATTAATAAAAGCATAAGCTTTAAGCAATATATATTAAAGAGAACATAAAAGATTACATTATTAGAATATTTAGCTATAAGATAAATATTCTAATAATGTATAAATCTTTAATTAAAAACTATTGAAGACCCTTTTTTTAATAACAAGTCTTGATACAAAAGATTTACTTTATTTTATCTAATGCTTGTTTTAAATCTGCAATTATGTCTTTTGCATCTTCTAACCCTATGGAAATGCGTACTAAACCTTCAGCTATGTCCGAAGCTGCTCTTTCTTCTGGAGTATATGGAGAGTGTGTCATGCTTGCAGGATGTTGAATTAATGTTTCAGCATCTCCTAAACTTACTGCAACGGTTGCAAAACGTACAGAGTTAATCAATTTTTTCCCTGCTTCAAGACCACCTTTAACAGTAAAAGCAATCATAGCCCCTGGCATTGCCATTTGCTTTTTTGCAAGCTCATATTGTGGGAATGATTTTAACCCTGGATATTGAATTTCTTCTACTGCAGTGTGAGATTCTAAAAACTCTGCTACTTTCTGTGCATTACTACAATGCTTTTCCATACGTATATCAAGCGTTTTCATTCCTCTTCCTATTAAATAAGCTTCAAAAGGACCTAAAGAAGCACCTGTCATATCTTTAAGACCTACAAATCTCACTTGATCCATTAACTCTTTTTTACCAACAACAAAACCTGCAATAACGTCCCCATGTCCATTTAAATATTTTGTTGCAGAATGAACTACAACGTCAGCTCCAAGTGATATAGGTTTTTGTAAATATGGTGTCATGTAAGTGTTATCAACAATTACTATACATTCTGGATTTATTTCATGTGCTATTTTAGCAATTTCTTTTATATCTGAAAGGTACATATTTGGGTTTGCAGGAGTTTCTATGTAAACTACTTTTGTATCTTTTTTCATTGCTTTTCTAACATTTTCACTAACTCTCATATCCACAAAAGAAATGTCAACACCAAAGCGAGTAAGACCATGATTCATAAAAGCAAAAGTGCAACCATATAATGTTTTGCCTGCAACAATATGATCTCCTTGTTTTAAGATTGTCCAAAGACATGAAGTTATAGCACCAATGCCTGAACTAAAGGCGACGCATTCTTCAGCACCTTCTAATAATGCAACCTTTTTTTCTACAACTGTAGTTGTTGGATTTCCAATTCTTGTGTATATGTATCCGTCTTCTTCTAATGCAAAGCGCCTTCCGCCTTGTTCTGCAGAATCAAAAATAAATGTGGACGTTTGATATATTGGTGTAGCTAGTGCACCATATGTATTTTTATCATGACCGCCGTGAATTTGCTTTGAAGCAAAACCTAAATTTTCCATGTCCATAAAAAATATCCTCCTAATGCTAAAAGACTTATTGCTATAAGTCTATGCTTTTTATTTATTATCTGTCAATTAGATTTGGCATGTCATAAATTATCTATTAAAATTAACAATAGGTATGCTATCTATGAAATAAAGCCCATATTTGCTATAGTTTTACTGTATGTTGCTTAATAATTTTATAGTATTTGAAGGGATTGATGGCTCAGGAACCACTACTCAAATAAACAATATGATAAAATATTGTGAGAAAAGAAATGTTAAAGCTATTTCTACAATGGAGCCTACGAATTCTTCTATTGGCTTACTCATTAGATCTTTTTTAGCAAAAAGGGAATCTTTTTTTGATGAAACTATTATTCGCCTTTTTGCCACAGATAGATGCGAACATATATATGGAAAAAATGGTATTCTTCAATATATAAATAATGACTTTTTGGTGTTTTCAGATCGATATTTGTTTTCTAGTTTGGCTTATCAAGGTTTTGGAAAATTAAAAGATTTAGTTTTAAGAGAAAATAACGATTTTCCTTTACCATCTACTCTCTTTTTTTTTGATTTACCATTAGAAAAGGCTATTATGAGAATTGAAGAAAGAAACAGAACCAAAGAAATATATGAAAATATAGATTTTTTAAGTAAAGTAAGAGAGAATTACATAAGTATAATTGATTTTTACAAAGAGGCAGAACCTAATATGAATATTGTTTTGCTTGATGCTACAAAAGATGAGAAGTTAATTAGTCAAGATATAATTGAAATGCTGGAAAAGTTTAAAATATTAAAGTAAAGAATGATGTTTAAAAAGTTATTGGTTTAGGTAAGAGTAAGACCTGCTTCAAAGAATATATTTTTAGTTTTTTCTAAGTCTTCAATTGAAAGGGGCGGAATTCCTTCAAGTGGATATGTTAGTCCTAGTTTTTCCCATTTTATTAAGCCCATAGTATGATAAGCTAAAATATCTACTTTTTCAACATTTGGCAAGTCTTTTATAAAAAGGGCTAATTTTCTTAAAAGGCTTTCATTATATGTTATACCAGGAATTACTACATGCCTAATCCATAAGGGTTTGTTTATTAAAACAAGATAATCTAAAAATTTCAAAATTGGTTTTAGGGAAACTGATGTAAGCCATTTATGTTGTTTTTCATCTATAGATTTTATGTCCAACATTACAAGGTCTGTAACATCTAAAGCTTTTTTCACATTATCATTTAAAATATATCCTGAAGTATCTAATACTGTATGTAGTTTTTCTTTTTTACATAGTTCAAAAAGAGAGGTAACATATTCACTTTGTAAAAGAGGTTCCCCACCTGTTATAGTAACTCCACCACCTAAGATATAATAATGTTTATAGCGTTTGATTTTCTTAAAAGTTTCATCTGCAGTTTCAATTATATTAGATGCCCCTCTTTCCCATGTATCCCTATTATGACAATATTTACACTGAAGCGGACAGCCTTGCATAAAAACTACATATCTAATACCAGGACCGTCAACTGTGCCAAAAGTTTCGTAAGAATGAATGTAAGCCATGATAATTGTTAGATGTGTTGGAAAAAAGTTCCAACACATCTTGTAAGTTCTACATTGCTTGGTTTATAGTCCTAGAAAGTACATCTAACTGTTGTTCTTTGGTAAGTTTTACAAAGTTTACAGCATAACCTGAAACCCGAATAGTTAGCTGTGGATATTTTTCAGGATATTTCATTGCATCTTCTAAAAGGGATCTATCAAACACATTTACATTTAAATGTTGTCCACCTTTAGGAGTAAAATAACCTTGTAATAAGGTTTTAAGATTGTCTATTTGAATTTCTTCCTTTTTACCAAGTGCTGAAGGAGTGATTGCAAAAGTATAAGAAATGCCGTCACCAATATGTTCAAAAGGAAGTTTTGCAACTGAAGATAAAGAAGCAATTGCTCCATTTGTGTCACGCCCATTCATTGGGTTAGCACCAGGTGAAAATGGCTCACAAGCACATCTACCACAAGGGGTAGAACCTGTTTTCTTTCCATATACCACATTAGATGTTATAGTTAAAACTGATTGTGTAGCTTTAGCATGCCTATAAGTTTCATGCCTTTTTAGATAATACATAAACTTTCTTGCTACCATTACAGCAAGTTCATCTGTGGAATCATTGTCGTTACCAAAAGGTATATATTTTCCTTCTCTTTTAAAGTCTACGGCTAAGCCTTCTTCATTTCTTATAACACGTACCTTTGCATCTCTAATTGCCGCAAGAGAATCTGCAACAACAGAAAGACCTGCAATCCCTGTTGCTTGAATGCGTTCTAAATCTGCATCATGTAAAGACATTTGAAAAGCTTCATAAGCATATTTATCATGCATGTAATGAATAATTTTTAACGCATTCATATAAACACCTGAAAGCCATTTCATCATTTGTTCAAACTTTTCCATTACTTCATTATAATCAAGATATTCGCTTGTTATAGCTTCAAACTTAGGAGCCACTTGAACTCCGCTTTTTTCATCTCTTCCACCATTAATTGCATAGAGCAAACATTTTGGTAAATTTGCACGTGCTCCAAATAATTGCATTTGTTTTCCAATTTTCATAGGAGAGACACAACATGCAATACCATAATCATCGCCAAATTCTTGTCTCATAAGATCATCGTTTTCATATTGAATAGATGATGTTTCAATAGAAACTTTTGCACAAAAACGCTTCCAATTTTCAGGAAGACTGTTTGACCACAAAACTGTCATATTAGGCTCTGGAGCATGACCTAAATTGTATAAAGTGTGAAGATATCTAAATGAATTCTTTGTAACAAGCGTACGCCCATCAATACCCATTCCACCTATAGACTCTGTAATCCATGTTGGGTCTCCTGAAAAGAGTTCATTATATTCTGGAGTGCGTAAAAAACGTATGATTCTAAGCTTCATAATAAACTGATCTATCATCTCTTGAGCTTCAGATTCTGTAATTTTGCCTTCATTTAAATCTTTCTCTATAAAGATATCAAGGAATGTAGAAGTGCGTCCTAAAGACATTGCAGCTCCATCTTGATCTTTTGCAGAACCCAAAAATCCAAAATATAGCCATTGAATTGCTTCTTTTGCACTTGTTGCAGGCTTACTAACATCAAAACCATAAGCTAGACACATTTTTGTGAATGATTCTAATACTTTAATCTGTTCAGAAATCTCTTCTCTATAGCGAATGTCAGATTCTGTCATTTCTACTACATCTAGTTGTATAAGTGCTTTTTTCCTTTCTTCTATTAAATTATTAGTGCCATATAATGCTATTCTTCTATAGTCTCCTATTATACGTCCTCTACTATAAGCATCAGGCAATCCTGTAATAATGCCAGATTTTCTACAAGCTAACATTTCAGGAGTATAGGCTGAAAAAACTCCATCATTATGCGTTTTTCTATATTTTGTATATATCTCTTTTGTTAATGGATCAAGTTTATAACCATAAGACTCCAACGCCTTTTCCACCATTCTCCAGCCACCTTTTGGAAAAATGCCACGTTTTAATGGCACGTCAGTTTGAAGACCTACAATCACTTCATCTTCTTTAATTATGTAACCAGGTCCATAAGTTTCTAGGCTTTGCGGTATTTTTGTTTCCACATCATAAACGCCACGCTTAGTTTCTTCTTTAAACATTTCAGTAAGTTTATCAAAAAGTCTTTTTGACCTTTCTGAAACACCTTCTAAAAAAGAATCATCACCAAAATATGGTGTATAGTTATTTTGAATGAAATCTCTTACATCTATTTCTTCTTTCCATGTATTTCCTTTAAAAGAAGAAAAACATTCAGGAAATTTAAACATATATACCCTCCTTATAAATGGATATATTTTTATATTATAAAATATATTAATCTTAAAGTCAATTGAAAAAGATGGTTTAGGCTAACTTTTTATATAATAAGACATTTGATATTTATAAATTAAGGATATACGCTTAAATAACACTTAATAAACACAATTTTTGAGGTTTAATTAGACACATGATTGTAATAAAAAGACGATGTAAGCTAGCCTTTTTTGTAATGCTAGAAAGTTACACAAATGATCATTTGTATAACTTTTTTAAAAGATTATAAGACTTAGGTAAAAAAAATATTAAATTAAAAGAATAATTTAAATGATTATTATCTTTCTCTAAAAACTATCCGTCCACGAGTAAGATCATAAGGAGATAGGTCAACTTTTACTTTATCACCTGGAACTATTTTTATGGAATGCTTTCTCATTTTTCCTGATAGATGTGCAAGAATGACATGCCCGTTCTTTAATTCAACTCTAAACATAGTATTAGGTAATGCTTCTTTTACCACACCTTCTACTTCAATAGCTTCTTCTTTAGCCACAAAACCTCCAAAAGCACACTTTTTATAAAAAAGTATTTGCTTTTTTTTCAATTCAACCTTATAATCATAAGGATTAATAGTATATTTGTCAATAATGATATTTCTAGGAGTAAATTTAAATGGATAAGGTATTTATCGAAAACATGAAAAACACTCTTTTAAAAGAAAGAGAAGAATTATTAGATTCTATAAAACGAAATGATAAAGAATTTGCAAACGGAATAGAAAGTTCTACTCTTAATGATTTTGCAGATATAGCTTCTTATGCCAACGATCAAGATATGCTAGATGCTTTGGGAGCAAAAACAATACAGAAGCTTCAAGCTATAGATTCAGCTCTTTTACGTATGGCAGAAAATAGATATGGAAAATGCGTGAAATGTTCAAAAGACATTTCTGAAGATAGGCTAAAGACTCTACCTTATGCAATAAAGTGTGTAGCATGCCAAAACAAAGACGAAAAACGCACAAGATAATAAAAGCACTTGTTAAATAAAGATTATAATAAGTGCTTTTATTTTTAAATAAGATTTTTGATAATTCACTTTATCCTTTAAAAAGAGAAGATGAAAAGAATTTATCGAGCTCGCGTTCTGAGTATTTCTTTTTGGAATTTATAAAGTTCTCTTTAACTAATTCCACGGTTTCTTTATCTAATTCTAATTTTTTATCATTTTTTAAGTACACAACAAAATCTTCAAATACAGAAAGTGGAAGCCATGGAAATGCTATTTCGAAAATATTATACCATTCAAAATACTGAGTTATATTTTCTTTAATTAATTCTAAGCCCTGCCCTCTAAGTCTTTCTCTTTTTTCAGGTGATATAGTAAATATTTTCTTGTTTAGAAGTTCACAATACTCTGTAGTAGAAAAAAGAGCACCAACTCTTTGAATTAAATCAATTTTTTCAACAGATGGAATATCTGCTAAAATAGATGCTGTAACAAGGTTCATTCCTTCACTCACAACATCAGTAAGTTTTTTATTGGCTTCTTTTACCAATGCAAGACATTGATCTAAGTCTCCTTTTTCTAATAATGGTTTTAATATCTCATCATTTTCCATACAGTAATAAAACCTCCTAAATTATAAGAAATTATAGTGTTTTGATAATATATATTTTTCAAATTATTTTCAACAGTCATTTTTAAATGTAGATTAAATTTATTTTAATAGTTTCAAAGTTCAATACTTTATAATATAAAAAATTGATTCTTTCTTAAATAAGAATATAATACAAGTTCTAACCATCAATAATCATAATAGGTTTAACAGAAATAGTTTTTTTTGTCTTTGTATCCACTTGAACTAATATAGCAGAAAAAAGACCTTTGCCTTGCTGTACTAATGGAATTTTTTCATAAACTTGAGTTCTTATTCGTCTTATAGCAACAACAGGATCTCCCCCAATAACTGAATCAAATGCACCTATCATGCCAACATCTGTGATATATCCAATACCACCAGGTAAAATACGAGCATCTGCTGTTTGAACATGTGTATGCGTGCCACCTAAAAAAGATGCTCTTCCATCAATGTAACAAGCCATAGCCTCTTTTTCTTGTGTAGATTCTGCATGAAAATCAATCAAAATAATAGAATTAGAAATGTTTTTTAAAATCAAATCAATTGATCTAAAAGGACAATCCAAAAAATGCATTCCTTCACGTCCCTGCAAGTTACAAACAGTATAATCTATTCCATTCTTTTTAATATTAACATACCCTGCACCAGGTGCAGTTGGTGGATAATTAGCAGGTCGTAAAATACGTTCATTATAACCAAAAACAGAACGCACATCAAATTTTTCAAGTGTATGATTACCCCCTGTAATTACATCAACACCACAATCAAAAATCTCATTAGCATTACAAGGTGAAATTCCAGAACCATTTTCAGCATTCTCAGCATTTACAAACACAAAATCAATAGAGTATTTATTAATAAGAATAGGTAGATTCTTTAAAAGAACATCAATACCTAATTTACCACAAATATCACCAGCAAAACATATACAAACTGAGTTATTCATATATAAAATGCAAATACTGCTTGTCTATTTTACACATTAAACAATATTAATTATGCTTTCCTCCAACCCAATAATATAACTCTATTTACACGACATAAAGAAATACATACAATAATCTCTATAATGAAGATATAACAACAAACACAAAAAAATATGATAACCTATAGAATCAAAAATGAAATATAATAACAATCAAAAAATAAACAGATCAGAATTGTTCTATACGAAAGATAATTATAAGAAAGCAGAATAAGAATAATTAACCTACTCTGCTTATAAGACTTTATTACTATTATTTTGAAAGAATAGTTGCAACTCTTTCTAATACACTTTTTCTATCCAAGGGTTTAATAATATAATTTTTAGCTCCCATAAGAATAGCTTTTTTCACTAATTCTTCTTTTCCCAAAGCTGTAATCATAACAACACGAGCATTTTTATCAAATTCCATAATTTGTTCAAGAGCTGTTATACCATCCATCTTAGGCATTGTTATATCCATAGTAACAAGGTCAACATTAGGACAAAGTTCTTTATATTTTTGGACTCCTTCAAAGCCATCACCTGCTACCCCTGCAATTTCATAGCCTTCACTACCCAATATCTGACTTATTTGCTTGGTAACAAAGACAGAATCATCAACAAGCAAAACTTTATATGGAGTTCCATCTGCTTTAATACCTTGTGGGGCTCTCTCATTAATAGTCGGAAAATCTTGTTTTGATATCACAGGCTCACCTCCTTACACTCTATCTCGAATAGCAACATTTATTTCAACCTTACCACATTGTGTTTCAATTGGAACAATAAGTGCTTCCATATTCATATTTGATATTTCCATCCTTTCTCCGGTAAAAAGAGCAGGAGGCGTTAAATCAAATCTAAAACCTAAATCATGCAAACTTGTAACTGCACGTCCAGTAATCAAATTTGCCAACTCCGTAATTGTAGCTCTTGCAAGTTCATCAAACTCCGGCAATTCCTCACTATTCATAGCAGAAGCAATTTTTAGTGCTGTAGGCAACGTCATATCAAAAATAACACGCCCCTCAACATCACCTGCTAAACCTACAATCGCAGCAACTCCCATCATTGGCATACAAGTTTCTTTTAAGTATAGGTTCCCTCTCTTAATTTCACCACCCAAAACTTCTGTAAGAATATCATATGCTGCCTGACTAAATGGATTGATATATTCTACACGCATACCATCTCCTTTTTTTTAACTATTTATATTTATTCTTTAGAAAAAATTACAATATCACCAGAACCTTTGTTGCGCAACCAACCATCATGTTTAGGCATAGCTTCATTAGCTCCTAATATTACTATACCAGTATTCTTCAATTTTTCTTTAAACTCTGAAAGAATAGCAGTTTGATTTTGAACTGTTAAAAACGAAAGCACATCACGAGCTAAGATAATATCAACATCTGGCACAGCATTTTGATGAACACAATCATGATATTCAAAAAGAATCATGTCCTTTATTTCTTTATTAAACGAATATGCACCATTTGTACCTTTTACAAGATATTTTCCATAAACACTATCGCTAAGCTCTTGAGGCACCGTAAGCATAGGAGCACCTGAAATTGCCAAAAGATCAGAATCATTTGCAAAAATTTTTATGCTAGCACGTGGATATTTAGTTTTTAACGCAACAGCAAAACTAAATGTTTCATAACCCAACGAACAGCCAACATTCCATGCTGTAATTGTTTTGGAATTATTATCAGGTAAAGAATTCAAAATCTGTTCAAGATAATCCTCACTCCAAATTTTTTTGTTAAATGGAGATAAAAAAGTCGAAAGAAAAGCTTCTGCATCCTTTTCATTTTGAATCTGTAGTTCTGAAGGAGAACGAGAATTAGACCATTCTACATAACGCTTCGAAATCCAATCCTCATTTATAGGACTTGGAAAAAACTTTCCATAAGCAGTTAATGTATCACTAATAAAACGAATACCAAGTTTTTCATTATTATTAGCAGTCTCTGGCTTTTTTTCTTCAATTACATGAAATTGCTCTTCATCAACCACAGCTGGCGTAGCAGATGAAGGGCGTGACACAAATATTTTCTCTACATCCAAAAGCACATAAAGTCGTCCAGCATTTTCAACAACACCATGAATATATTTGATATTAATATCACCAAATATAGGATGAGGTGGCTGAATAGAACTACTAGAAATGCCGACTACTTTATCGATAGAATCTACCACTCCTCCAAAAGTTTGCTCTTCCACTGTAATTATAACCATACTTTCAACTTGATCTTTTTTTCTTGTTTTTACTGGAATATTAAAAAAGATACGCAAGTCTATCACAGGAATAATATCACCACGTAAATTATAAACACCTAAAACAAATGGAGATGTATTTGGCACATATGTAAAATTACCTGCTTTTGCAATTTCTTTTACTTGCATGATATTTATGGCATAATCTTTATTAGCTAAAGAAAAAGTAACCATTTTAAAATCTTCGGTAGAAACTCTATCATTTGATTCATCAGCTTCTTTTCCAGCAATAATTTGTTGTTGTATTACGTTCACATTATCCATAACTTTCCTCTCAATTTTTCAATACTTTAGACTAAAAATAAGATTCTACCAAACAGAAGCTTCTCGTCTTTCCCTTGCTTGCATCTCTTGTTTTAAACCTAATTCCAAAAGTTGACCTACATCAATAATAAGAGAGACTGAACCATCACCTAAAATGGAAGCTCCTGCAATACCAGGCGAAGATGTAAACTGATCTTTTAAAGGCTTAATAACCACATCTTCTTCACCAATCAAACTATCAACCATTAAACCAACTTTCTTATCTTCTGTTCCAACAACAACTATATAATTATATCCATCTTCGTCAACCTCATTGCAAGCAATACCAAAAAGACGATTCAAGCGTAATAAACTATTAACCTCTTCACGCACATTAAACACTTCATAATTGTCAATACACCTAATTTCTTCACTTCTAACTCTATGACTTTCTATAACAGATGTTATAGGTATAGAATAAACTTGTTCCCCAACACGAACAAGAAGACCTTGTATAATAGCCAAAGTAAGAGGTAGCTTAATTATAAAACGAGTTCCAACATTCAACTCAGATTCAACAGTAACAGTTCCATTAAGTTTTTCTATATGCGTTTTAACAACATCAAGCCCAACACCCCGACCAGAAACACTAGAAATCTTATCACTTGTAGAAAAACCAGGTGCAAACACTAACTGAAAAGCTTCAACATCAGTCAATTTTTTACCAGGATGCAAAATTCCTTTTTCAACAGCTTTTGATTTCACCTTTTCAACATCTATGCCATGCCCATCATCAGAAACTTCTATAACAATCATGTTACCTTCATTACTTGCTTTAAGAAGCATTATACCCTGTTCAGGTTTTCCCGCCGCCTTTCTCACTTCAGGCGTTTCAACACCATGATCTAATGCGTTTCTAACACAGTGCATAATTGGATCAAGAAGATCTTCTACAACAGACTTATCAAGCTCAGTATCCTCTCCTTCTATAACCAGTTGAATGTTTTTATGCAAATCTTTTGATAAATCACGCACAACACGAGGGAAACGGCTAAAAATCTGACTAATAGGCACCATACGAATCTTCATTACACCTTCTTGTAATTCCCCAGCAATACGCCCTAAGTTTTGTGCAGAAGATTTAAATTTAGTAACAGAATGCTTCATTTTTGAATCAAAATCAACAAAAATATCAAAAAGAGAAGCATATTCTTGACCTAATTCTTGTTTTATTTCATTGATATTATGACCGTTCTTTATTTTTTCTAAATAAGACGGCATCTTATCCAAAAGTTTTCTAATTTTATCCTTATAATCGGAACTTGCTCCTTGGAATGAGTTATATAAATCACTAAATTCTATCGCACTTTGATTTAAAGAAGCTTTAGTAATAACAGTTTCACTTACCAAATTTAAAAGATAGTCAATTCGCTTTGCATCCACACGCAACACAGCATTTTGTGAATGACTTGCAGACGTTCCGCCACTAGCCGGTTTTGCAGGTGTTTTCGGCGTAGCACTCTGTGCTTGAGGAGCAGAAGCCGATTCCTTTTGTTCTACTTTAGTTTCTTTAACTACTTCCTTACCTGCACTAGACTCTTCTTTTCTAGGTTCTTCATAAGCACTCACCTTCTCAGTTTTCTCTGCCATTTCAGCTAGATCAGGTTCTGCCACTTCAACTTTTAAAGTAACTTCATTAATAGAAGCAGTGTCTTTCACTTCCTCTTGAGTTTTTGAACTACCCAAAAAATACAACACTTTTTCATGAAAAACGTCTTCATATAAAGAATCAAAATCAGGCACTGTCTTTAGCACACTACCACATTGTTTTAATGCAGCAAAAACTTGAATACCACCCACTGTATTCATTGGATAATTTTCATCGAAAGTAACCAAAACAGTATAAAGCTTACTACCTGAAACAACTTCTTTTAATTCCAAAAACTCATATTCAGAAAAATATTTACCAACGTCCACAGCATCAACACTTGCAACACTAACTTCTTCAGATACAGGCTCTTCTTTTGGTGGAGGTGGTGCTTGAACCTTTGGAGCAGATGCTACCTTTTTAGCTCCTTTTTTCTCAGGCACATAAGAGCGTAACTTTGCAACCATATCAGAAACATCTTCGCCATATGGAGCACCATTAGAGCGAGACTCTAACATAGCTTTAATAATATCTATCGCTTTTAAGAGTAGATCAACAACATCTGAGGTAACAGGAACAACTTTACTTCTCACCTGATCAAGAAGATCTTCCATTGCATGAGTAAACGAAGAAAGCTCCATCATCTCTACAGTTGCAGAACCACCTTTTAAGGTGTGAGCTGCTCGGAAGATTTCATCTACAGCACTATAATCTTCTGGATTTTGCTCAATAACCAAAATATTACTCTCAAGTACTTCTACCTGTTGAGTAGCTTCACTGAAAAAATCCTTTAGGAGTTCTTCATTATTTATGTCAAAATAGTCACTCATACCTATATATTAACCTATTTTAGATAATAGTCAAGTCTCTTTTAATCTTTTTATAGTAATTTGAAAGAAAATTAAAATTTTGGAATTTTATCTTAAAAACTAATTAGTTTTACTTAAAAATAATAAAGTTATATTTTTAATATCAAATTTCTATTAATTAACTCTTCTAATATTTTATCAACAATTTTATCTTGAGTAATTACATTTGAATCTATAATAATATCTGCAAAATTATAATCATCATTATCTATACAATACAATTCTTTATAGCGCTTGGTATCTTCCTTATCTCTTTCTTCAGTAAATGCTTTTAACATTTCAAAATTCCCACCTTCACGCATATGAACTCTTTTCGCCCTAATTTCATTTGAAGCATAAAGATAGACTTTTAAATTAGCTTCTTTTAAAAGCCATATTGCAAGACGCGAAGCAAGCACACAAGAATCCTTCATAGCAAGTTCTACTTGTTTAGAATCAACAATTTTATCATAAGAAAAATCAGTTTTAGCCTTTTCCATAATTTCTTTAACGCTTAAACCTAATTCACTACCTAAATTTTTAAAAGTATAATTAATACAAGGAATACCCAAAATATTAGCTAACATTGTTGAAACTGTAGTGTTTCCACAGCCAGATTTTCCTGATATTGCAATTCGTAATTTACTATTATTTAATATTTTATATTCCATTATTTTTCACTCCACATTTTTCACTTGCTCTCTAATATTTTCTACACATGACTTTATAGAAATGACAGAAGGAGTTATTTCTTTCATTTGATTTTTAGCACCAATAGTATTAGTTTCTCTCATTATTTCTTGGCAAATAAAATCTAAACGTCTTCCTACAGGTCCCTCTTTGGAAAGCTCTTCATTTAAAAGATTTATATGACTTTCAAGACGCACTAACTCCTCATTTATTGTAAAACGAACTAAAAGAGTAGCAACCTCTTGCATAGCCCTATCTTTATCTCCATCTTCACCTATTATTTCTATAAAACGAGAAGTTACAATTTCTTTAAAATATTCATCCATTTGCACAGAATATTTTTTTATTTTAATAAGTTCATCATGTATTAGCTCTGTTTGTTTTATTATATCTTTTAATAAAACCTCTCCTTCAATAATCCGTCCCTTATCAAATTCTTTAAAACATTTTTCTAAAACAATTAAAATCCTTTTTTTCCATGCCTCTGTATCAGTATTTAGCTCATACTTAACAATGCCAGATTGTTTTAAAAGTATATCAACCCCAATATCAAAAGAAATTCCAACATCTTCTGATAAAAGTTTAAGCTCTTTAATATATGCTAAAGCAATTTCTCTATCTATAGTAAGATTAACATCCTTTGGTGAATAATGAGCTTTAACAACAACTTCAATCTTTCCTCTAATAGCTTTCTTTGCAATAAGTGCATATAAAACAGGCTCTAAGCTAGTTAAAAATTGTGGAAGAACAATATTTAGCTCTAAATATTTTGAATTATAACTTTTTATTTCTAAACTAATTGGAATACCGTCCACTGTCTCTTTTACAAGAGCATATCCTGTCATACTTTTCATAAATTTTTATCCTCTACTTTTAAGACTTACGACTTAAGCTCTTGCAATAACTTAAAAACTTCTTTTCCTAGTTTCCAATTATCTCCTGCTCCAATAGTAACAAATAAATCACCTGTCTTTAATGTTTGAAGCACAAAAGTTGAAGCATCCAATACCTGTTCAAAATAGTATAACATACGTTTGTGTTTTTTCATTTTTTCAAAGAGGCTTAATCCATTTACTCCTCCATTATAAACTTCTCTGGCAGATGAATAAATTTTATGCAAAATTACAATATCTGCATCTTCAAAAGCTAATGCAAATTCATTTAACAATGCTTGAGTCCTAGAATATGTGTGTGGCATAAAATCGGCTATTATGCGTCTTGTTGGGTAAAACTCTTTTAGTCCTTTTAATAACGCTTTTATAGCTGTTGGATGATGTGCATAATCATCTAAAAATATTATATCATTATAAGAACCAATTAATTCAAACCGTCTTTTTGCTCCTTTATAAGAAGAAATAGCACGACGAACAATTCCTAAATCTTCAATTGTTATCTCTCCTTTCTCTCTTTTTAAAAGATTTAAAGATAAAGCTATTGCTGCCGTTGCATTAAGTGCATTATACTTCCCTGGAACTTGAAGAGAAAATTCTCCTGCAAAACCTGCAAGTGAAAAATAAAGGTGCTCATTTTTTATCCCTTCTATTTTCAGTCTATAATCTCCCATTGCATTCTCTCCATAAGAAATAAACACTAAATCAGGTCTACTAGAAAATGTAATATTACAAGCCTCTCTAGCTCCTTTATCATCTGCACAATAAAAAACATAACCCATATCTGGAAGACGTGAAATATATGTAAGAAATGCCGTTAAAATATCTTCATAAGTTGGATAACAATCTTGATGATCTTCTTCTATGCTAGTTAGTATAATTTCTCTTGGATGAAAATTAAAGAAATTTCTATTATACTCACACGTTTCTGCAATAAAATATTTATCTCCAGATAGCATTACACAAGAAGAATCAAAGCTAGTAATTTCACTACCTGCAAGAACAGAGGCTTCTAATTTTAACTGTTTTAATATAGTCCCAACCATGCCTGTAGTAGTAGTTTTTCCGTGCACACCACAAACACTACAAGAATAGTGCAAAAGAGAAAATTCCCCTAAAGCTTGAGTATATGAAAGATAAGGCAATTTTTTATTTAAAACTTCTTTAAGTTCTACATTTGTTTCAAAATTATAGGCACCTGAATATATAATAAGCTTGATATCATCTTTAATATTATCTTTGTTAAAAAGGAACACATCTATAGCAAGTTTTTTTAATATTTCGTCTGTATAAAAAACTTCTTCTACATCACTTCCAGTTATAACTGCACCACGGCTTACTAAAAGCTGGGCTAACGCAGTCATTCCCGTGCCCTTTATTCCTACCATATGTATTTTAAATCCATTAAAATTTTCAGGCAATAAATTATCTTCCATAATTTAAAACTTCCTAACTTTCTAATAATTTTAATACATAAAATAAGAAAATGTAAAGAATTATTAAAAGATTTTTATAAATGAGTTATACTTGAGTAACGGCAATTTGAATTGCTTAATTGATAAAATAAATTAAACTGTCCATTTTAAATGATTTAATTCGCTAATTACTTAATAAATAAATTATACGTTTGAAAACGTAGAAGATTCATATATCTCCTTATAAAAAAATAAATAGTAAGATGATATAAAGATATATGGCTTTAATAGTTTCATTAGAAGCAAAAAATATTCCAACAAACAAAACAAGTCTTAAAGGCATTTCCTTAAAAAGCAATTGAGGGCATCCATTATTATAATTGGGTTTAATCTTTTTAGGCACTTTAAGTACAACTTTGGCACCTCACTAGTGTTTAAAATAATTCAAGTTCCTTCATCTTTCTCATCTAATAGATGGTTTAATATATTGTCATGGCTTTTAAAGAAAGTTTGTGTCGCTACTAAAAATGACAAAGCTGAAATGTTTTCATTTTTTTCTCATTTGCATATTTAATATGCATTCCAAAACACAATAAAAATAAAGACACACCCCCATGCATTTCCTGTAATATTTTTAACCATTAACATACCATAAATAATAATAAAAACTGAAATTGTTTCTAAAACATCACTTACTGTAACACCCACTAAGCCATGTATTAAAATACATAAAAGAGAAGAGAAAATAGCCCCCCAATTTATCCATCTATTTTTGCTTGGATAGCGATCATTTATCTTATCGCTAATTACAACATAATTAAAACCTTCAAAAAATCCCCAAATTAATGCAGTTATGAACATCCCTATAACATTCACTGGAAAACCTTTTGAAAGAATTTCACCTGTAGTTAAAACTTGTCTAAAAGGAAAATACACTAAATTCCCTTTACTATAATATGTATAAATTATATTTGGCATAAAGCATAATGAACATAATGCTAGTGAGTGTGTTATATTGTGGCTGTTTAGCCCATGTATTGAAAATTTTTCTTTTCTCAATAAACTTATTATAGTCATTCCTAATCCTGCCACTCCAAATTGAAAAGATGCTAGCAACAATAGCCTTAAAAGAATATAAATAGATTTATTTTTTATTATGTTAAGAACCGCCACTGAAAAGTTATTATATAAAATGATAACCAGCATTGTAGAGATAAAAACTATCCATAAATCAATGTCCAACCTTTTATTTATTTCACTTTTTAAATCCATATTTAATAACTCCAAGCTTTATAACTTATCAGCTTCTATTTTAATCCTACCTTTCTTAAAATTACTTTAACACTTAGTAAAGTAACAAAAACGTGTTAAAATGCGTATCTAATAGGTTAGACAAATTTGAAAAAACACTAATCTTTTTTTTTAAAGATAAGAGCTTTACTACACTGTTTTTATAATATTGCTAATTAAAAGTTCATTTACATTTCCACGTTTTTTTGAGTTTGAATTTATCATTCGAGAAGCTTTAACACGCTTAATTTCGAAATTTGAATATAAATCATCAAAGAAATTATCATTTTTATTTATATTCTTAGGGTCTGAATTACTTAATAAAACAGTCGCTCCTTCACTAACAATTTCGCTTATAAAAGTATGTAGCTCAAGCTGCTTTTTATCAGAAAATCCATTTTCTGAGTATGATGTAAATCTAGCTGTTTTAGTTATTGGACGATATGGTGGGTCAATATAAACAAAAGTTTTATTATCAATAAAACTTTTGCATCTTCTATAGTCATAAGATGTCATTTCTACGTTTTGTAAAAGTGCCGAACAAGCAAGTAAATTCTTCTTATCACACAAAAGAGGGTTTTTGGCATTATTATAAGGAACATTAAAAAGTCCTTTAGAATTTACGCGGTATAGTCCATTAAAGCAAGTTTTATTTAAAAAAATAAATAATATAGCTTTTTCAATATTTTCTGATCTCATTCCCTTTACTTTTATTTCATTATACCTTTTGCGCACCTTATAAAAAAAATCTTTATTTCTTTCCATATCCTTACTTTTATATAACATATTCATTTCAGAAAGTTTATCAATAAGAATATTACAGTTGTTTTTTATCTGTGAATAAACATTTATAAGTTCTTTGTTTATATCGTTAATTAAGACTTCTTTAGGCTTAAACTTATTAAGCACATCAAAAAGCACTGCACCACCGCCCACAAACGGCTCACAATATTTTTCAATATGAGTAGGATATTTTTTTCGTATTTCTTCAAGTAATTGACCTTTTCCACCTACCCATTTTATAAAAGGTTTTGCTAACGTCATGTTATAAACACACTGAATTTTAGTTAATTTTTTTCTTCTAGCACCTAATGCTAATTAAAATATGTTTGAATTACTTTTAATATATACACCTGTGCATAGGCTTTTAAAGCTTTTTTATCTTTAATACTAGACAAACTATTAGTGCCTGTTACCGTTTCTGCTAATTCACAAATGCGTTTTTTATCTAAACTAGAAATAGGCAATTTTCTTTGAATGCTTTTTATATAATCTCTAATAAAAGAGTTAACATCTTCTGTTAAATTATTTCTAAGTTTTGGGTTAAGATTATTATTCCATAAATCCAAATAATTTTGCAAAGACTAATCCATATAAAGACCTTCTGGAATAATTTATTTTTATAAAGAGGCAACAACATCTTTATATGTAACTTTTTCTTTTACAATTTTTTTTGTGGTCTTTTTTTCACTATTATTTTCTTTTGTCTTTTGTTTTACATCTTTTTTCTTTCCAACAAAAAAAGCAATAACAGAAGAAATGACGGGCAATGTATAATAAAATGGAAGAAGGAATTTTGCTTCATGTAATATTTCCACTCTATTAAGCATTAAAATATCTCCAAATTGAGCTTGTCTTCCTTCAGGATATAACCTTGCAATCTCTCCCGCTTGAGTATCGTTAATTTTTTTATCTAAAACTAAAGAAGACATAAAAGGAGATGTTAAAATTGAATAAATATTATTAGCCTCTTCTTCACAAGTTTCTTTCACAAATTTATGAAATGCTACATCATTTTTCATAGATGCATCTTGTCTAAAATTACGTAAACACTGCACCCACTTTGCAACACAAGCATCTTTTACCGCTGTTCTATATTCTGTAATAAGTGAAATCAAAAGAGGAATTAATTTTTCTGCATACACATAAAACCTTTCTCCACTTGAATTTCTAAATGTAAGAATGTCAGGAACAGAAAAGTTTTCGCAAATAGATGTCTTTTTTTTCAAAAACTCTGAAAGGTCATCTTGATTATATTGCCCTAGTAAAGGGATGCCACGGGAATCAACAAAATCTGTAATAGTTTTTAAATTAAAATAATAAGGTGGACGTTGAAAGGCAAAGCTTAAGTTTTTTAATGCAGTCTGTTTTTGTAAGTCTTTTTGATGTGTTCCTCTATAATAATTATTCATAAAATCAACTATACTAACAGCTTGTAACATTGCCTCTTCATCAGGAAGTTTTTCACCTTTTTTATTTATGTCTTGTTTTATAAAAGCACAAAGTTGCCCCCAAAACAAATAAGTATCATCAGCTTCTTTTATGGAGCGAATGAGTCCTGTGTCTTTAGATTGTATTTTTATAACAAAGGAGCGAATGGTGCTATCTTTGGACGGATTTGCAATAAGAAGCCTTTTTTGAAGATAGTCTTTAACTTCATCTTTTCTAAAATAAAACTGAATCTTTTTTATAGAAAGTGTTAAAAGACTATCTGCTGTGTATCTTGCAGGGAAAAGCATAGACTTAGCAGAGCCTGAAAAAGCTAAAAGATAGACAAAATCATCACTTTCTATAGAAGATATATTTATAAATTCATCATCTAATGTTATCTTTTTAATAAGATTTTTTGGAAAGTTAGAAGGAAGCTCTGAAGCTAAAGGGAATGGCACGTCTTCTCTTTTTTCAATATCATGATAAAGCTTATCTACAGCTTCTATATAAAAATATGGTACAAATACTGTAACGCTTTTTTTGTTAATAACAACTGATAAAAGCCCCTCATCAGAAAACTCTTTCACTATTTCTAATAGCTCATCGTTAGTTATTTCCACATATTGAGCTAAATCTTGTTTTTGTTGCAAGTAATGCTTTACATACCTTCTAATGTACTCTGTTAATTCTTGTAATTGAATATTACTACTATTCTTTTTGCTAGAATATGTGCGAATGATTTGTAATAGGGATAGATGATTAATCATAATCCTACTATTATAGAGATAAAATATCAAAGATTCAAGATTAAGAATTTTAATAATGCAACTTATCATAAAAATTATAAAGTGCACCCTTTAAGCTGTTTTTAAAATATTCAAGGGAAAGCCCCTTTTAAAAACAAATTTATTATGAGAAATCTAATTAATAAACAACGCTATTCCAAGCTATACAGTATGGAATAAACTTGATAAAAGTTGTTTAATCTGTGCCGTTAAAATGATTTTCATTAATGCCCACAATTTTATCTTTTCTAATTCTCTCTTTAATAAGAAAGTCCACTCCTTTTGTTTGCATCTCATCCCTTTTCTAAAGCTAAAAAGAACCCATCTTTTAAAACTTAAGTACTTATCTTTAAAAATCTAGCTAGAGTTTGGGCAAAAACTAGCTAGTTTTTAAAGAAAGTCTAGCTAGAATAGGACCCCATTTACTACTATAACACACTCCCCATCATTACAATAAACGCACCTTAAGGTATGTAACACTATGCCTTTTGTTCTAGCTAGAAAAGGGATCGCA
>CAUUIE010000022.1:0-21106 GCA_963545065.1 uncultured Treponema sp. | reverse complement strand
ACTCTCCTATTAAAGATGGGGGATGAAAAGGTTAAAATAATAGAACTTGCACACATAATTTTTTATCAAATCTCTTTTATTTTAAGAAAGATATACAAAAGGAATGTTTAAAACCATAGATTAAAAAGATTGTTACTATTAAATTTTTTAGAGGTGTTAACACAATTTTTACATTAAAAAATTTTGCATATCAAGATTTTTATTATTGAAAATAATACATTTCTTTGTTATAATACCCACTCATTTCTTTAGATTAAACATTAGGGGGTTGTTTTATCATGAATGATTTTTTTCATCTTAAAGAGCGAGGCACTTCGGGAAGTAAAGAAATAATAGCAGGAATTACAATATTCTTGTCTATGGCCTACATTCTAGCGGTAAAT
This sequence comes from uncultured Treponema sp., assembly GCA_963545065.1. Lineage (GTDB taxonomy): Bacteria > Spirochaetota > Spirochaetia > Treponematales > Treponemataceae > Treponema_B. The sequence continues at coordinate 20,723 of CAUUIE010000022.1, read as the reverse complement.
CCTGAGCTATTAGGAATTGCAGGGCTAGATAAAGGTGCAGTCTTTACAGCCACTGCAGTATCTGCAGCTGTTGCTAGCTTACTCATGGGAGTTTTAGCAAATCTTCCAATAGCATTGGCACCTGGTATGGGGCTCAATGCTTTTTTCACTTTTACGGTTGTTATAACAATGAAGTATAGTGTAGAAGTTGCTTTAACTGCTGTGTTTTTGGAAGGTATTTTATTTATTATTTTTTCTTTTTTTAATGTTAGAGAAGCAATATTAAAATCCATACCATCAAACTTAAAAAAAGCCATTCCTAGTGGAATAGGTCTTTTTATAGCTTTTATTGGCTTAAAAAGTGCTGGCATAATAGTAGATAACGAAGCAACCTTAGTAACTCTTAATGATTTAACAAGCCCCATTGTTCTTCTTGCTGTAGCTGGAATCATTTTAACAGTAGTGCTTTTTGCTATGAATGTGCCAGGTGGCATTTTATTAGGCATATTGGCAACTACAATTATAGGATATGCCACAGGAATTGTTACTCCAAATGGTAGTTGGAAAGATTTTTCACCCATATCCATGCCCCATGCTCCAGCCTTTTGGAAGTTTGATTTTTCACAAATATTGACGTTTAAGTTTTTTGTTGTCTTTTTTTCATTTTTGTTTGTTGATATTTTTGACACTGTGGGAACATTTGTTGGGGTTGCAGCTCAATCTAAATTGCATGATAAAAATGGTAACATTCCAAGAATAAAGCAGGCTTTTTTGGCAGACGCTATAGGAACATGCGTTGGAGCTGCTTTAGGAACTTCTACTGTAACAAGCTATGTGGAAAGCACATCTGGTGTGGCAGTTGGAGGCAGAACAGGACTTACGGCAATTGTTGTTTCTTTTCTTTTCATTTTGTCGCTTTTCTTTTCTCCTTTGTTTTTGTTAATACCCCCACAAGCTACAGCATCAGCTTTAATTATGGTCGGTTTTTTGATGATGAGAACAATAAAAGATGTAGACTTTTCAGATGCAACTGAAGGGTTACCAGCATTTCTTACTATTATAATGATGCCATTGGCATATAGCATTGCTCAAGGAATTGTTTTTGGTATTCTTTCTTATGTTTTGTTAAAGATTTTAACAGGAAAAGTAAAAAGCATTCATCCTATAACTGCAGTTTTATTTGTTATCTTTATTTTGCAGTTCTTTATAAAATAAATAGGTTTATAGTAATGAGGGGAGTTGAGTATAGGGGATTAGAGTCTGTTGAAGGTTCTGTTCTTATAGTAAAAAGGAAAGAAAACAGTTTTTTTGGTGAAGTAGTCCATGTAAAGGATCGTTTTGGCAAAGTTCAAGTAGGAAGAATAATCGAGCTTTCTAATGAAGCTTGTGTTGTGCAACTGTTTGCTAAAACCTCTGGTTTAAGTGTGGAAGATGCAACAGTTGAGTTTCTAGAAGAGCCTATGCAAATGCGAGTTTCTTTAGAAATGTTAGGAAGAGTGTTTGATGGACTCGCTCGTCCAATTGACGGTTTTCCTCAGTTATATTCATCCCAATTTAGAGGAATTAATGGATATCCAATAAATCCTTATGCTAGAGTATATCCAAGAGATTTTATTCAAACAGGTATCTCTGCAATAGATGGGATGAATACCCTTATAAGAGGGCAAAAGTTACCAATATTTTCTGGTAATGGTATGCCACATAGTGAGCTTACGTCACAAATTATAAGGCAAGCAAAAATAAGGTCAGAAGATGAAGATTTTGTTATTGTGTTTGCAGGAATGGGAATAAAGTATGACACTTCGCGTTATTTCATTGATAGTTTTGAAAAAACAGGGGTGTCTTCTCATGTTGTTATGTTTTTATCCCTTGCAGATTCCCCGTCTGTTGAACGTATTATTACACCAAGATGTGCATTAACAGCAGCAGAATATTTAGCATATGAACAAAATAAGCACGTTTTAGTTATTCTTACAGATATGACTAATTATTGTGAGGCCCTGCGTGAAGTTTCTGCAATACGAGGAGAGGTACCGGGAAGAAAAGGATATCCCGGCTATCTTTATTCAGATTTAGCAGAATTATATGAAAGAGCAGGCAAAATTAGTACGTCAAAAGGCTCTATTACTCAACTCCCCATTCTTACAATGCCAAATGATGATATAAGTCACCCAATACCAGATTTAACAGGGTATATAACTGAAGGTCAAATAGTGCTTGATAGAGACATGACACAAAAAGATATGTACCCTCCAATTAGCCCATTGCCTAGCCTTTCCCGCTTAATGAAAGATGGAATAGGAGATGGCATGACACGAGAAGACCATAAAGATGTTTCTAGCCAGCTTTTTGCAGCTTATTCTAAAGTGAAAAGCATTCGTAATATGGCATCCATTGTTGGAGAAGAAGAAATGTCTGAGATAGATAAAAAATATTTACAATTTGGTAATTTGTTTGAAAAATATTTTCTCTGTCAAGGAGAAAATGAAAATAGGAGCATAGAAGAAACGTTAGATATAGGTTGGGCATTGCTTTCTTTGTTTCCAAAGGCAGAGTTATATAGAATTAAAGAAGATTTAATTATAAAATATATGGAAGATGCAAAAACACATGTTTGCAAAGCTTTGCAAGAAGAATTAATATCAAGATAAGGAATAACATATGGCAAATAATAACATTGCTCCAACTAAATCTAATCTTTTAGCATTAAAGGAAAAGCTTAATATAGCAGAAGAAGGTTATAGTCTTTTAGAGCAAAAAAGGGAGATTCTTGTTATTTCTTTAATGCACATGTTAGACAAGGTTAGAGCATTGGAAAAAGAAATTAATAATAAAATTGCTACAGCTTATCCTTCTCTTAGAAGAATGTTTGTGGTTGTTGGGCAAAAACAAGCAGAACGGTTGGCTGCCACAATTTCGTATAATTTTGTTTCTACAACACAAGAAAAGATTATTGCAGGAATGCGATTTAATACTGTTTCTGTAGACATGCCAAAAAAGCGTCTTCCTTATTCTTATCTAAATTCTTTCGCATATTGCGACCAAGTAATTGCAGATTTTTTTGAATTGCTTACTCTTCTTACAGAGATGGCATCGGTTAGAACAATTGTGTGGCGACTTGCAAAAGAAGTAAAGAAGAATCAAAGAAGAGTAAACGCATTAGAAAAACAAGTGATTCCTGAAGCAAAAAATCAAAAAAAATATATTGAAAGTGTGCTAGAAGAACGAGATAGAGAAAATATATTTGTCCTTAAAGCCTTAAAGGCTAAGATTAAAAAAATTAAATAAGGATGTAAATGATATGATAAAGCCATTGTTCCAAAATATATTAGTTTTGGTGAGAGGGGGAGAAGGCGGTGTGGATGCAGCACAATATGCTGTTGTTATGTCTAAGTTATATCGTTCCCGCGTTCATGCTCTTTATGTTGTTGACACTGCAACAATTAAAATGCTCACTTTAAATAAAATCTTTATTGCAGAAGAAAGTAGCGAATATGAACGAAGTATGGAAGAAACAGGCTGTAGGTATTTAGAACATATTAAAGAAATAGGGAACACAAAAAATGTTAATATTATTACTATTCTTAAAAAAGGGCGTGTTTCCGATGAGGTATGTAACTATATAGAAGAAAATAAAATTGACGCTCTTTTAATTGGTATGACAAGTAGCACAAAAAATGAATTGTTTGAACGTTCTTTTTATTCTATGCTCGCTCATGTTAAATGCTCTGTGCTTTTTGTAAAAGACCCAATGATTAAAAGTATTTATAAAATGGCATAAGTTATTTACGTAGTTAACTAAAATTCATCAAACATAAACGCTATAAGCAATCTATTAAAATTATATAATTTAATTAAATTAATGACTCTTAAAGAGATTATAGTAATATAAGTTGGTTTCTTTAAGAGCCATAAGCTAGTGTTTTCATTGTCTTATTATTTTAATTGTTTTCATACACTGAAAGAATTTCACACACATATATGTAATGAAAATCGCGTTTAGGGTAACATGATAAAATTATATGTGCTGCAAGAAAATTATCAGGATTAAACTCAGCTTTATATAACTTTCTGCATTCTAAAGCAAATTTAGCTTCTTTAAAAGTGATAATTGAAGAGTCTAGTAAAACTGGAGTAAGCCCTGCTTTTTCAGCTTTATCACAATCTCTACCAGAAACTGTACCACATATTTTGAGTTTTTCTCTAATTTCCTTATCATCACTATTAAAAAACGAAAGACACATCATGTCTTCTTCTTCTGTAAATAATGCTGTGTGCCTAGTAGGTCTTATGTATACATATGCTACAGGTTTTTCCCAAAGGTATCCAAAACCACCCCATGCACATGTCATTGTATTCCATTCTTTTTGTTTTGTTCCATGACCTGCAGTAACTAAAAACCAATCTTTAGCACATGCACTAAAAGGTTTAATTATGCTATCCAGTTTTTCTAGCCCCGCCTCACTTTTTATAAATTCACTCATTCTCGTCCTCCTTATTAAAATTATTAGTTCTAATAAATATTGTTACAATAGTGTATCCCAGTAAAAGAAATAATGCAGAAATAAATCTTTGCATAAATGGCTGGCACGCAAAAGGAAATATATGTATTATGGAGCCTGCGGTAAGCCCAAATATAAAAGAATATGTAAATGTGCTAAATTGTGTAATTAAAAATTTTATTAATCTTGCTGTAGAAATTGCTCCTAAAAGCACTCCTACACCAATAAATAATATTAGTTTTAAGTTAAAGCTAGAAATAGCTTCTATTACAATTTTATAAACTCCCAAGATAAGTAACAAAAATGAGCCTGAAATGCCTGGAATTATCATGCCACAAGTAGCTATTGCACAATAAAAAGATAAAAGAATGTAAAAGTTAAGATTGTAAGAATTAGCACTTTCATAAAAAGATAATGTAATCCCTCTTTTTTTTAGAATGGAAATTAAAAACATAATAAAAAAAGCTAATAAAAATATGAATATTTTAACAAGTTTATTTGATAGGTTGCTTTTCCCTTGTTTCTTTTCAGATGACTTTTCATATAAAAAAACAAAACTTGCAAAAATTACACCCACAAAAAAATAGCTAGTATAAATTGGGTAGTTTGAATACACATAGGTAACTAGTTTAGAAAAAAGTAGTATACCTATGAGCATGCCAGTATAAAGAGAAAATATGGATTTACTCTCTTTCTTTAATAGCTTTATATTAAGTGAAGGGAGTGCTAAAAGCTGTTCATAAACATTTAAAATGCAAGCAATAGTGCCACCAGAAACACCGGGGATTACATTTGAAATACCAATAAAAACACCAATTATAAGATTTTTAATAAGTAATAACACAAAGCCCCTCTCATCCCCAAATATCTATAATTTCGTCAGCTAGTGCTTTTTCTCTTTTAGTAATCTCAGCTTCATTCCATTCTTTTCCCTTATTGTAAACATTTTCTATTATGTCTTTTTGTGTAATAGAAAGGGAGGCATATTCTTTCAAACCTTTTTTCTCACCATCACCTTCTATTTTCTTTTTAAAACTACTATTTTTTAATGCATTGTTCAATGAAGAGCTTAACAATGTCATGTTTCCTAAAGAAGTAATTTTTTCTACTCTCCTTTGTTTAGCTTTCTCACTATTATGCAAAACTTTGTTATCATCATCTACACATTTCACATTACTCCAATGTTCTTCCCATTTTATTGGCATTATATGTTCCAATTGGTATTTTCTATATGGAAGATTTATAGAATCATAGTTTTTGTCTTGTGTTTTTCTATGAAGCTCTATCCAAAATAACAATGTTTTAGCAGTGTTAGAATGAACTTTTGTTTTTAAACTATTTCTTATTGTTTCTCTATTAATTTCATCACTATATTTTTTGATTATTAAATCATCATTATCAAGAATTTCTTTAATTTGTTTGTTTGCAGCTGCAGAAACCCCTCCAAGTATTAAACTTTTTATAACCAATTTTTCTAAATTTATTAATTTAGCATTCAATCTTTCCTTGTCATCATCATACTTTTTTAATAAAAACAAAATATATGGATTATAAACTATAATTTTATGTATAGATAATATCTTAAAAAGCCTTAGCTTTACATTTTTATCATCAAATTCATATATTTCAATTTCTTCAAGATCAGAAAAATGCTTTCTGTAAATCTGTGCATATTGTATAATTTCTTTGATTAACATTTTTAATTCTTCTTGGTTTTTATTTGCCAGATAAAGTTTATACATTTCTGATAATTGAGATGTTCTATTAGAACTAGGATCATAAATATCTTTAATAATTCCCACATGTCTAAGAAGTAATTCGCTATTTTGAAGTTTCAAGTTACCACTAATCTTTTCTGTGCACCAATAGTCTATAGTTTCTTCGTCACTTTCAAATATGTTTTTCCATGTTTTCTCATAATACGAAATTATTTCATCTCGATTGCCATTAAGTTCTATTAGTTTTTGATAAATTGCATTTTTAATTATTTCAGTTGCAGAAAGGCGAATGCCTGCAGTATTGATAGAATCGAAAATCTTTTGTTCTCCATCATCTTTTTCTAAAAATATTACTGCCATAATGTCATTAGCTTTAAAAAGCTTATTACAAAGACTGATTACATCATTAACATTTTTTTTATAACGTCTTGAAAGTTCTTCATAAAAATATTTATAACATTTCTTTATGAGTTTTGTTTGACCCATATCATTTGTCTTTATATTTTCCAATTCATCTTTAATATTCGATACTATTTTTCCATGCTCAATTTTACCTATAACATCTCTAAAATGAAATTCATCATTATGTGAATGATTAAGTACAAATTTATATTCACTATCAGATGGCACCTCCTTACAAAAAAGTATATTTTTAATACTATCAAAAATATTATCTTGCTCATTTTCCATGCAGTCATATAAGGCTTTCGCTAATATACTAAGCGTGGTAAGACGTTGCTGACCATCCACTATTAAATATTTTTTTAATTTGCAAGAATTATTATCTTGTTCTTTGAGGATTATAGAACCTAAAAAGTGAGTAATTTCCATATTAAACAAATCGTTTAATAGCTCTTCCCAATTATCCTTTTTCCAAACATACGAGCGTTGAAAAAAAGGTACTTCTAAAACAACGTTAAAAAAAACCTCTTCTAATGATTGACCCTCTATTCTCATAATTATTTGCCCTCATCTTTTTTACTAGGATTAAAAACTTCATGCCAATTTTTCTTTGCTGTTAATTGCATTAATACAAAAAGTGTTGTAACAGCACAAATAGTCACAATTAATCCTGTGATTCCATCAAAAAAGAATGAAAAGGAAAACACAAACAAATATACAATTTGTATTAATGGAATGATAATAAAACTCATTTTTTTAGATAAAAAGTGCATAACGTATGTAACAGTTAGCATTAAAGAAACAAAAGAAGAAATAGCAAAGCTTAAGTATATATTCATTTGATCTGAAAAATATGAAAACATTAAATGAAATGAAAAAAAAGATAATGCTAAAAAGAAAAAGTGCATTGCATGAATATCTTGTTTAGTTACAGTGCTTATCATTAAAAGAACAATAAAAAAGAAAAGAAGCGGAATAGGTGCAAAAAAAGCAACACGAGATGTTATATAGCCAGGAGTTAGCTTGTTTGGAATAATTAAACCTATATTTTTACCTGTAATTGTATTTGTGAAATTCCATGTAAGCTTTGCACCTTCTTTTGTTTCTTCTTTTGTGGTAGGAGAAAACATAGTTCTAGGAAAATCGTAGTCTTTAAAATCTGTTGTAATAACACAGTTAAAACCATTAACTTGTGTTAATTCATTTCTTGAAGCCAAAGTATATTGCAACAATTCCATACCAGTAGCATCATACTCTACCTCAAATTCTAATTCTCCATTTCTTTTTGGAAAAACAGTAAGTTCTCTATTCACTAATAATTTTAAGAAATCTTTAACTTCTTCACCATTAACACGCACTTTCACATTGTTATATATGTTGTCGCTAGAAGAAAATATAGTGCTCACATAATAAGAATGATTTTGGTTAAAATTTTCTATAGTAAATGTATATTTTGCACTAAAATGAGCTTTAAATGTTGGAAACCATAAATAGCCTTTCTTTCGCCTATCAAGTTTAACATCAATTTTAATATCAGAAGTTTTTAAATCTGAATATTCTTCCAAAAGATTATTTGTATTTATTACTGTTTCAACATCTTCGTCATCTTCGTCATCATTATTGTTTTTTAATATTACATCTCCATCCAATTTTGGCATTCTTTTAAAAAGAGTAGGAGCAGCTATAGTTAGCTCATCACCATACATATCATGCATTGTAGATTTTAAAGAAGATGATGATTCATCTGTGCGAATTAAATTGGCACTTCCTAAGATCATCCATGCAATAGATGCACCAACAAAAATTACAATCAAAGCAGCAATTTTTTGTAAAGACATAATATTTTTTCTCCTATTTAATTATTGATAATTAGTAATTTTCTACGCTTCCATCTTCTTTTGCTAAAAAAACTTGCATAGCGTTAGTGTTTGTGAAAAAACCATTTTCAACCACACCAACAATATTATTTAATTCTAGCTCTTCTTTTTTCGCTTCAAGATGAAAATCTTTAGGATAAGTTAAATCTAATATATAATTTCCATTATCTGTTATTGTAGGTCCTATTTTTCCACTCCCTTGCCTTAATTTTGCGTTAATTCTTCTTTTTTCTAAAGCTAATAAAACAGCCTTGTATGCAAACGGAATTACTTCTATAGGAATAGGAAAATCACATATCAAACTTTCCACTTTTTTTTTACTATCAAGCACCACAATAAATTTATCAGAATTATATGCCACTATTTTCTCTTTTAAGAGAGCGGCACCTCCACCTTTTATTAAATTTTTATTAGAGTCCACACGATCTGCTCCATCAATGCTAACATCAAGATGCCCTGCAATACGTTTAGAGTTAAGAGAATATATAGGAATGCCTAGCTCTTCACATCTTACTAAAGTGCCATCACTAGTTGGCACTACAGCAATATCTTTTAATTTACCATTATTTATAAGATTTGCCACTGCTTTTATAACATGTTCAACTGTGCTCCCCGTTCCCATACCAAGTTTAATTCCGTCTGTAATTATATTCGCCTTAAATAAGGATTCAACAGCATATTTTGAAACAATAGCTTTTTGTTCATCTTGATTTAAGAGTTTACCAATCATAACCTCTCCCATTAAAAATATTAAATTGAGCTTTTGCTTGATATTTTAGCATGGAATATCCATTACATGTTTTACAACCTGCTTCTTTTGCCTTTTTTAAAAAAAGCGTAATAGGTGGATTATATATTAAATCAAAAACATATTCATGCCCTAAAAATTTATAAAATGATATAGGATTAAAGCCCGAAAGGCTTCCCATTCCTACGGTTGTTGCATTTATTATAAGTGAAGAATATTTTTGTAAAAGTTCTAAATTACTAATATCTAAAAGTGCTGCTTTAAAAGCATAAGGCGAGGCAACTAATTCAGCTTTTTCTTTTACTCTATCAAAAACGATAACATCGGAAAATCCCATCTTTTTTAGAGCATAACACACAGCACGGCTAGCCCCCCCTGCTCCAAGAAGAGAGGCTTTTAATGGTTTACTAGATGGCTCAAGAAATTCTTTAAGTGCTTTTTCAAATCCAACAATATCTGTATTATACGAAGTTACAACATTATTAAAAAAACTTAGTGTATTTGTAGCTTTTACAATTTTTGCACTTTCATGCACTTCATTAGCATATTGAAGACTCAAAATTTTAAAAGGAGATGTAACAGAAAGAGCTTTTACCTTTAAGTATTTTGCTATTAAAAACGCATCATCAATGTTTTTTGCAGAAAAAGGAAGATATAAAGCATTTATAGCAAACCTACTAAAATTAGAATTGTGCAAACTTGGGCTTAAACTAGAGTTAACATTTTCTCCTATAATTCCATAAAACTCTGTCTTTTCATTAATTTTATCAAAGTTATAAGTTGAAAACAAAGTAGCGGGGCTTAACATTTCATCTTTTAAATTTAATCTTTCTATAGCTTCATCAGAAAAAGTGTATACAATTTCAGAAGAAAGAAAACTACTTAAAATACGGCTTATTATGCCATATTTACCCATAGAAACTAATATATATTTTGAATCTTTAATTGTTTTAGATGCTTTAAAAAGTTCTATTGTATCCTTTAACGAAAAGGATTTACTTGCAATTTTAATAATCTCATGTTTTTTCTTTTTTAGCTCATTAAAAACAGTAGGAATATCAGAAACTGGGGCATTTATTGAATGAAAGCTCCTAATAATTTTTATTCCAAGAATTTCGCATGCATCTTCTATGCTAGGAATACTAACATCATTTTCTAAATCTATATACTCAAAATTTTTTCCCCCCGTTGCATCTGCATTAATTGCACGTGCAAAGGAAAGAGCCCTAGTATATTCTCCTTGTGCAAACTCTCCACCATCAATTTTTCTTCTTATTGTTAAAATTACAGGTACATCAACAAGAGAAGGGAATTTATACACATGAAAAATTTCATCACTGGAAAGAAAATCCACACGTAATTCTACAAGGTCTATATATTTTCTATATTTTTCAAAAAGTTTTAAGTTTTTTTCTATAGTTTCTTCTGTTAGCACCAAGCAAATTTTAGATTTCATAAACTTAGAAAAAATATTTACAAGACAATCCTATCATTTCCATCACGGCTTACCATTTTCATTTTTTCCATAATATTTAAAATTGGTATAATATATTTTCTGGATAATCCAGTGCTTTCACGAGCATCAGCTATTGTAAATTTATCTCCCTTTTTTCTTTTCTTTAACATTTTTTCTACTACATTATCAAAAGTCTCTTTATGATAATATAGAAAATCTTCAAGACAAATTAAAAGCCCTAACTTTACTAAATCTCTAACCTCTGCTTTATATTGAGGCACATTAAGTTTTGAAACATCAATCCCTTTATCACCTGCATTAACTGCTTCTTGCAATATAGTCTTTGCTGTGTTAGAAAGATTAGCCTTACCCTTATCTTTTTCTATGTAAAGATGCCCTGCCATAGTTAAAACACCTTCATCACACAAGTGATTTAATATGGCAATTTTTGCTTTAAGTGGTAACAAAGGAATATCTATTTCTTCTGGAGCAAAACCCGTGTTTTTTGCCTTTGATATGTTTATTATTTTATTTTTCCATGCAATAAATTTAAGTGGCTCAAAATGAAAACCAGAAAGCGAAATAACATCCCCTTCTTTTCTAACATCAAGCCCGCGTGTTGCATAACCATATAAATTGAACAAATAACTTTGCCAAGAAGAAAGTTCTCGTTTATTATACACCTTAAAAGCGTCTCTAAAACTAATCCTATTATAGGATAGAAACGCAGAAAGCACCCTGCAAGATGCAATAATTTCACTTCCTCCGTGTCTTATAAGCACTGCATTTTGATTCCAGCTACATGCTATAGCACTTTTTAAAGAAAGACGAGCAAGGGAAGTGTCATAACTATTTATATGCAAAACGCCTATTGCATGAGTGCTACCTAGTGCAATTTCTAATTCGCAGTGATTTTTAATTCCTTCTATTTTAGTTTTATCAAAAATTTCATCAATTCTAATTAATAATTCTGAACCTTGTAATATTGGCTCCCCTTCATTATTGGAAAGCAACATTCCTTTTATAATTTCTACTTTTTCTGGAATTTTCAAATTTAATGCAGTTCTTGCAGGTGCAATTATATTACTAACACTTTTATGATGATTTTGTATGGACTTTACTCTCGCTTCAGTCTTTCCGGGATATAAATTTAGTGAGTCTCCCACTGCTATTTTTCCATTCCTTAATGTACCTGTTATAGTAAGCCCTATTCCTTTAAGTGTAAAAACGCGGTCTATGTATAAGAAAGGTTTTTCATTATTATTAAGTTTACAGTTTAAAAGTAATTTAACAATTTCTTCTTTTAAGTTTTCTAAACCATCTTTTGTGGTTGCAGAAACAGAAGTTACAGGAATATTATAGTCTAAAATCTCAAAACAATGCCTTTTTACATCATCTTTAATGAGTTCTAAAGAAGTGCTATCAACTAAATCTTTTTTTGTAATAACGGCTAGAATGTTTTTAATTTTCATTGCTTTTAAGATTCTAAGATGATTTTCGCTCATATTCATCCAACCATCATCAGCTGCAATCACAAGCAATGCCGCATCTAACCCCCAAGCTCCTTGCACCATGTTACGAATAAATCGTTCATGCCCTGGCACATCAACAATCCCTACTATTCCAACTCGTTCATCACTAAAAGATGCAAAGCCTAATTCAATAGTCATTCCACGTTTTTTTTCTTCAGGAAGACGGCTAGTATATATCCCCGTTAAAGCTTCTACTAATGTTGTTTTTCCATGATCTACATGACCTGCTGTTCCTAAAATATATCCCATAATAGCACCATAATTTAAACTACATACTCAAAATAGTAAGACAGTTTTACAACTTGTTATAATCTTAACCTCTATACATCCATTCCTTCATACATACTAACATCACTCTCTTCCTCTTTATTATTTTCTTTTTTTAAAGAGTCCAAATTGTTTTCATTAGCAATAATTGCCTCAAACTCGTCATTTTCTATTGTCTCTTTTTCTAGCAATGTTTCTGCTATGTAATGGACTAATTTCGCCTTCTCTTTTAAAAGATTGCAAGTTATTTCATACCTTTCTGCTATTATGCTTGCAACTTCTTCATCAATGTATTGCTGAGTTGTCTCTGCATATTCACGAACTAACTGAGGTTCTGTATTACCTGCATAACCCGCACCTCTTTTGTTTAATGCAACATTTTTAAACTTTTGGCTCATTCCATAGTCTGTTATTATGCTACGTGCTATATCCGTAGCTCTGGCTAAATCATTTGAAGCACCAGTAGAGACCATGCCAAAATTAATCTCTTCAGATGCACGTCCACCAAGCAATACATCAATTTCTGCCAATAATTGTTTTTCTGTAACAATGTGTTTATCATCTTCAGGAATATGGAAAGTATAGCCTAATGTGCCTGTTCCTCTAGGAACAATAGTTACTTTGTGAACTTTATCTGCACCTTCTGTAAAGGTGCCAACAACTGCATGCCCCGTTTCATGATATGCTATGATGCGTTTTTCTTCTTCTCTTATAACACGACTTTTCTTTTGAAGCCCAATCATTGTTTTTTCTACAGCTTCATCTAAATCAGTCATAGAAACCTTTTCTCTTTTAGAGCGCACTGCTAAAAGAGCCGCCTCATTTATAATATTTGCTAAATCTGCACCAGAGCACCCACTAGTAATTTTTGCAATAGATAAAAGATTTGCACTTTCATCAAATTTCACATTCACAGCATGTATTTTTAATATTGCTTCCCTTCCCTTTAAATCTGGCTTATCTACCACAACTTGCCTATCAAACCTACCTGGTCTTAGCAATGCAGGGTCTAAAACATCAGGTCTATTTGTCGCAGCAAGTAAAATAAGACCTGTTGTGCTATCGAACCCATCCATTTCCACAAGAAGCTGGTTTAATGTTTGTTCGCGCTCATCATTTGAATTAGTAGAATTAAGTCTGGATTTTCCTATTGCATCAAGCTCATCAATAAACACAATACATGGAGCTTTTGCTCTTGCCTGCTTAAATAAGTCTCTAACGCGTGAAGCACCAACACCAACAAACATTTCCACAAAGTCAGACCCACTAATTCTAAAAAAGGCAACTCCTGCTTCACCTGCAACAGCACGAGCCAATAATGTTTTTCCTGTGCCGGGTGGACCTACAAGTAAAACGCCTCTAGGAATTTTACCACCTATGTCAGTGTATCGCTTTGGAAACTTTAAGAAATCCACCACTTCTTCAAGCTCTTCTTTAGCTTCATCCACTCCCGCAACATCTTTAAAACGTGTTTCTACCTTGCCTTCATCAACAGCTATATTCTTTGTTTGACCAGGATTAAAAAGACTTCCCCCTACTCCTCCTGAAATATGTTTTGTAAAGTTTTTCATTAAAAAACGCCAAGCTAAAAATATAAACAAAAGTGGAACAAACCAATTAATAAAAAAATCTATTAAATAACTTTTTTCTTTTGGCTTTACAGAATATACAATTTTTTTTCTATCTAACAATTTTAGAAAATCATCTGTTAAAATGCCCACTGTTTCGTAGTAATCTTCTGTCTCTTTTGTGCTAAGCATGTTCCAGAGATCTGAGCTACGTTTATGTTTAGCTCCACCCTTTTTTAAATATCCTCTAAAATAGTTTGAATCCATTTCAACTCGTTTAATCTCACCTGAAGAAATGCGAGATTTAAATTCTGAAAATGGAATTAAATTCCTATTAGTTTGCAAAAATATATTTGTAATTATAAGAAAAAATATTAAAATACCCACAAGAAGAAAAAGCATAGGTGCTTTAGATCTTTTAGGAGTCTTTTTTGGATCTTGCATTCCATCGTTATTAAATGGAAAAAAATCATCATCATTTTTCTTTTTTTCTTCATTATCGCTCATAAACGCTCCAGATTACAATTATCACAAAGAAATGAATTACTTAAATTCTTATAAATAGTTGAGAAACTATTAACCTATATTATATATTACGGCTACAAATAGTACAAAAAAAAATACAAAAAGTCGAGTATATATGTAGGGGGTACTACAAATCATACATTAAACACAAAATGTCTTAAGAAAATATCGCTGTTTCCTTAAGACATCTTTTAGAAAATATGTTTATTTAAAAAACTACTTAGTAGATAAATTTTTTAATGCAATAACATGTAAAAATGCAAGAAAAAAATATCAACTATTTTATTAAAATAAATTCAACACGCCTGTTTTTCCACCAATTGTCTCTATCATTCAAAGAAGCAATAGGACGAGAGCCACCCATACCAATAGCAGAAAGACGACTTGAACGTACTCCATTTTTAATTAATATCTTCATTACAGCCTGAGCTCTCAAAGTGGAAAGTGGAATAAGTTCCTTTTTTTCTTCATCTTCAGAACCAGTTATAGAATTGGCATGACCTTCTACTTGCACTTGGTAGTCAGTAAACTTATTCAAAATCTGAGCCACTCGCTTTAGAACATAAGTGTTTTTGCTAACCACACTTTCATCTAACCCATTAAAATCATTTGCATTAGGGCGGAAAATAATAGAAGGAACTGCAATTTTCAATTTATCCCCATCACGAATCACAAGAATATCAACAGGAATATAACCTTTAGTCGTAGAAGTTAAACCTAATGTATCTTTCACTGTAAAAGTAAAAGGGTAATCTGTTGCAGACTGCACAACCTCACCTTTAGAAGACCTACCATCCCAAATAAGCTCTTCTGCAATTTTTCCCGTACCTTGACTTTTCCAAAACTGCTTTCCACCAGTTTCTATAGGTTCAGATATTTCAAAAGACCAACTATCAATACCTACATCACTTAATGCTTTAAGCTTAATAAATAGGTCATCATCCATTCCATCGTTATCAGGACTAAAATATTTTGGTTTTAATGAAACGCTAAGCTTTGGCGGAGTGATAGAAGAAATAAATTGAGAGCTCTCCCCTTTGGCAATATCACCTTTTTCATATTCAACCATAAGCTCTGCGATAAAATTGCCTTCCAAAATCTTATCTTTATCTTTTCCTTGCCATTTAACAGTTTTTGGTAACGCCTCTGTAGTATCTTTATATAGGTAAATAACTTCATTTGTATTTACCTTTTTAATAGCGAGGCTCCATTTTTCAATACCTTCTTCCATATTAGTATGGATTGAAAAAATCTGTTCATCTTTTACGCTATCGTCATTTGGAGAGAAAGCTTCAAGCTCTTGCGTAATATATACCTTAGGAAGTCTATCATCTAAGACAATATTTTTAAGCACCTTAGTAGTGGCGTTTCCCGCTTTATCTTGAGAAAAAACTTCATAATAATATTTTCCATTAGAAACCTTATTGCCTGTATTATCCAAAGCGTCCCATTCAAAATTAGAAGCTTCCCCTTCCCAATTCATATTTCTAACTACATAACCACTTTCATTTTTTATAGCACCTTGCCAAAGCTCTTCTTTGGAGGACTTTTGTGTAATTGGCAAAGTAGCACGCTTTCCTTCAATGTTTGAAGAAAACACCAAATAAGGTGAATCTAACTCTATATTAGGATAAGTTGTATCAATTTCTATTCCCGAAACTGTAGATATTGCTTGTTGCTTGTTTTCAAGCTCCACCTCAATAGTAGCTTTATAAAAACCATCACTACAATATGTGGCACTAGAAAGAGATTCACTTTCATTTGAAGACTCTTTATTTAAAGCTCTCCAAACAATATGGCTAGGTGGCATCCCCTCCCCTTCTTTAACATTCACTATAGAACCATCTTTTTCATTTATAATTGTTAGACGATATGAAGTTACTGGTGTTTTAGAACGGACAATAGGTAAAAATGTTAAAAAATCTTTCACACCATCATTATTTGGAGAAAAAATCATCTGATCTGCATTTAATATAATATCTGCTTTCTCTGTATTTAATTCCACAATTGCCATACTAGATTCATATTTATTACCAGCTTCATCCACACCTTCTAAAACATAAGCATATTTTCCATCTTTAAGTAGGGCACCATCATTATTAAGACCCTGCCATTCAAATTTTTTAGGAACAGTATTTTTAAAATCTAGTGTTAAAACAGCATCACCTGCTTTCTTTCCATTGCTATCTAATGCAAATATTTTCCCTTTCCATAGGTCTTTAGAAACATCTTGCAAAAATGAGACACTGTCTAACTTACCATCTCCATCAGGTGAAAAAATCTTAACACTGCTACTAACTTTTGCACTAGGAGGGGTAACATCAATTATAAATTCTGGCGATGCACCTTTTGATACATAACCATTATTATATTCACATCTTATGCTTGCAAAATAAGAGCCTTCTTTTAATATTGTTCCATCATCTTTTTTTCCATCAAATTCTATTGCTTTTATGTTAGAAGGAGACAATTCAATATGTCTTAATGCCTCACCTTTCATATTGTTAATTTCCACATTGCATTTAAAAAGCCCTTCAGCATTAACTATTGGATTTAATGTAATAATATCATTAACACCGTCTTCATTTGGAGAAAAATATTTTTTATATATGTTAATTGCTACATTTGGCTTGTTTGTGTCTATTATTATATTACTAATAGTTTTTTGGTTTTCATTTCCTGCCCTATCTTTTGCATGAACTGTATAAGAATATACCCCATCCGAAACAATTTCATCTTTTTCATCTTTTCCATCCCAAATTAAATTATGCAAATTATCTTTCACAATACTGAATTTTTTTATTAATCTGTGATGTGTATCAAAAATAACAGCATCCCATAAGTCTTCTTTAGAACCGTTTTGGCTAATTACAAACTCATCTTTATTCCCGTCTCCGTCAGGAGAAAATATTTTTACTTTAGAAGCTTCTATTTCATTTATATTAATAATTGGAGGAGTGTTATCTACAAATAACGAATAAGGACCTACCATGCTAGAATTATGATTATCATCTGTTGCATGAATGGTAAAGCTATATTCTCCATCTTTTGCAACCTCTCCACTTTCCATAATTCCATCCCAACGCAACACTTCAGGAACTTCAACGCTACCTTTGTGTTGACTCAATAATTTAAAAAACGAGGCAGCTGTTTTTAACTCTCTAATTGGTTTTTTATTTGCAATTTGTCTTACTATATTTCCGTCTTTATCTTTAATAATGCATTCCCAAGAAGTTACATAACGCCTGTCAGTAATTTTTAGTGGAAGTTCCATAGCATCTTGCACACCATCATTATTTGGAGATATATACATGTTTTCTTTCAAAGAGACTTCAATCTTTGGTCCTTCCCTGTCTTCTGTACCAAATTTAGTGGTAACCCCCATGCCAAAAGCCCAAATATTATTATAAAAGGGCTTTACTCCGAACTGTGGAATAATGACTGTTTGACTTAAATCCTGCCCTTGCCCACTACTTTTTGAATTTATTTTAAATTTCAATCCAATGCCAAAGGAAGGAATATGTGTTTGCTTTTTGTTAAGAGTTTCTAGCAAATTAAATGAATATGCTCCTTTTATTGTTAGCATATCCATAATTAACATGCTAATACCTGTATCAAGTGTCATATTAGAAAACGAAGGAGCTGCGAGGTCAACATACATTCCCATTTTAAATTTTTCTAATGAAACAAATTTTGTAGTAATTCCTATGTGTGGAGTAAACATGGAAGGATAACCTAACATCTTACCACTATCTCTTACTCCATTAATATTTGGATTATATGGTTTACCAATACCTTGTAAAGAAATGCCGAGCCTTGTATCATGAAAAAAAGCCACATCTGGAAAACGATACATCACTCCTAAATCAACGCCTAATGCCCAATTTGTGCCACCTGAAAAATATGAACCCACTCCTACATAAAGACGCTCTGTTATATCTTTTGAATATGAAAAACGCCCCTCTCCAAAAGTGCCAAAGTTTAGGCTATTAAACCTAACATGCGTAAAGTTTGCATTTCCACCAATAACACCCCAATTAAACGGATATATAAAGCCTGCATTAAGAACATGTCCTGTCCCTTTTTCTGGTCTTATTCCCGCTAAAAGAATATAAGAAGCATCAAAAATTGGGTTTTCTTCTCCTGCAGAAAGAGATGGGTTTATTGAAAGAAGGGCGGGAAGCCCATCATTAAAAACACCACCTGTTACACTTAGCCCACCTCCTAAAATGGATGGAGAATATAAAGAGGGGAAAACTTCCCCACCAACTACTGGATTATATGGAGGTATGGCAAAAATATAAATATTAAAAATAGAAAAACTTAAAACTACAACAACTTTTTTTAGAAACTTCATTGTTTTTATTATCCTTAAAATTATAAAAAAGAGAGATTTAAGAAAAATATTAAAAAGACCTATTAGGGATCAGTATCGGTAAATATGCAAAAATGGGTTAGTAAGATTGTAAGTGTTACTATTTATGTTCCATTAAAAATGGTCGGTAAAAATATTAAAGAATTAGAAAAACGCCTCATTTTTTTTTATTTTAATATAAATGCATCTCATGCATTAAAGGCACTACTTGTATTATTTGTTGAAAAACAAAAGCATTCAATTAACAAAAAAAATAATCTATAAGCAATCTTTTACTATCTTTTTTTATCTTCCTCATGTTATGGGCTTACCACAATTTTACTTTCAGGATAGCCTTGAGCTTTCACAAGGTTTTTAATTGTTTCATTGGGAGCTATTACTCTTTTGCACCAAGTAGATTCATCTTTCCCAAAAGCTCCTTCTAATACTTGCTGAATATTGCTAGGAAGTTTTACAATTGCGTTTGGACATCCTGAAACAGCAGGATATTTAATATTGTTATCGTAAAAATCAGGATATCCTAAACTTTTTAGCTTAGTGCAGTTTTCTAGATTCACATTTTGCAAATTCTCACAATATATAAAAATAACTGCAATTAGCTCTTTACATCTTGATAAATCTATGTTCGTTATTGGTAGCCCTGCTATCCAAAGCTTTTCTAGTTTTGTGCATTGTGAAACATCAAGATTCCTTATAAATTCATCGTTTATTAAATAAAGTCCTGTTAGCTTTGTGCATTGTGATAAATCAATACTCGTTATGTTTGTGTTGTTTAAATAGAGCCCAACTAGGTCTTTGCATTGATATAGGTTAATATTCGTTATTTTTGTACTAGATAGATCAAGCACACGTAATTTT
This sequence comes from uncultured Treponema sp., assembly GCA_963545065.1. Classification (GTDB taxonomy): domain Bacteria; phylum Spirochaetota; class Spirochaetia; order Treponematales; family Treponemataceae; genus Treponema_B. Next base: position 916 of record CAUUIE010000022.1, on the reverse strand, counting down.
GTACATTGTGATAAATCAATGTTTTCTATCGCGGTTTTAGATGCAACAAGCCAAGTAAGGTCTGTACATTTTGACACATCAATACTTGTTATGCCCGTTTTAGATAAGTCAAGATTAATCAATTTAGTGCATTTTGATAGATCAATGCTAGTTATACCTACGCCCGGTATGTTAAGAGTTTTTATATCATTGCATTCTGAAAAATCTAAAGCTGTTATTTCATTACAATCTTTAAAAGTAGTATTTTTTAGATGAAGTGTTTTTGCGGGAATGATTATCCTTCCCTTTGGTTTATCTCCATCATATCCCACAAGTAGTTCTATTCCATTTTTTATATTCCACTTAAATTTTGTATAATTACTTCTAATATATATGGTAATGCCACTTGTAATTTGAGTGCTGTCTACTATCTTTTTCCCATCTTCATCATTAATCTTAAAGTCATAAACAGCATAACAGGCTCCCCATTCAGGTTTTACACTAGTTTTGGTAAGCACTTCAGCTTTTATATCACCAAAAGTTTTAGTAACACCAATGGGTATATCTATATAATCTTCCCCCTCTATCTTAAGCCTTTCATCTCCTTTTAACGTTACGCGAATGCCTTCCTTCCATTGTGCTACATAGACAGTTTTATCATCTTTTTGAGGAAACACTTTAGGCAGTGCAGATTCCCACCTTTCAAAAGTATGGTTTTCTTTTCTAAGCTCTTTTATTTCTACCTTTTCTCCTGGCACTCCTTTTAATATCTTGTTACCATTTTCTCCATTTTCCAGTGCAGTTGTGGTCTCCCCTCCATTAAGATTTATAATGAGAGAAACATGATTCGGTTTATCAATTTGTGGAGTAGGAGCTTGCTCTTTTTCATTATTATTCTCAGTAGTATTGGTAGTAGTAGTAGTAGTAGCAGTTTGTT